>DASQHA010000383.1:0-7830 GCA_035632335.1 Terriglobales bacterium | reverse complement strand
CCCGCCCGCGACCACACGAAGACCACACGAAATAAAATGAACAGCCTGTCGATTTTGCACTCTCTCGTTCGACGTACAGGTAGAAGGAGAGGAATCAGGTCTTGCCGAAGACCGGGGACTGACGACCGACGACTGCCTAGGGAACTTTTTCGCCCTCGAGGCCGTAACCTTTTGCAGCGCCGGAACGTTCTATTTATCTAGCAGGACTGGGTTGCGATTTTTGACCGGGACTGGTTGCCGAGGCCTGAGTTTTTCGTCTATTCTGATGGGACTTGGTTGACGGTCCGTTCGTCGCATCGGTCCCCTCCTGGAGTTCACGAGTATGACCCTGACCCGTTTTGTCACCAAAAACGCGTTCCGCAACAAGCGCCGCAGCGTCTTGACCGTTCTCAGCATCGGCGGGTCGCTATTGCTGCTCACCTTTCTGATCACCATCTGGCGCACTTTTTATGACACCAAGCCGACCGCCGAGGCGGCGCAGCGCCTGATCGTGCGCCACAAAGTGTCCCTGATCTTCTCTTTGCCCAGTTACTACCGGCAGAAGATTCAAGCGATTCCAGGCGTGAAGGAAGTGGTGAATGAGCAATGGTTCGGCGGGCAGTACATGGACGACAAGCCGGAACACTTCTTTGCCCAGTTGGGAACCGATCCGCAAGAGATCCTGAAGGTTTACCCGGAATTCAAGATTCCGGCAGACCAGGTCGAAGCCTGGCAGCATGACCGGGCGGGCGCCATCGTGGACGTGGGCCTGGCCAACAAGTTTCACTGGAAGGTCGGGGACCGCCTGAATATCACCGGAAAGATTTTCCCTGTGAACCTGGAACTGACCATCCGCGGAATTTTCACCCCGCCGGACCCGACGCAGGCAATCTACTTCAACAAGGACTACATTGACGAAGGCTTCCCTAAAATGAAAGGGAGCGAAGGATTCTTCGCAGTCCTGGCCGACTCACCCGATTCCGTTACGCGGGTGGCGCAAGCTATCGACGAAGAGTTCCGCAACGCCGATAAACCTACCAAGACGGAGAGCGAGCACGCCTTCCAGCTGGGCTTCATCGGCATGCTGGGCAACATCAAGGCCTTCATCATGAGCATTTCCCTGGCCGTGGTGTTTACCATCCTGCTGGTGTCGGCCAACACAATGGCGATGTCGATTCGCGAGCGTACGCGGGAAGTTGCGGTATTGAAGACCCTGGGATTTACCCGCAACAGCATTCTGGGATTGTTCGTTGGCGAGGCGGTATCGCTTTCCCTCATCGGCGGCCTGATCGGCTCGGGCCTGTGCTTCTTTGTGGTGGCGGCGATGGCCAGCCAGGGCGGAATGTTCGCCCGCATGAGCGTCACTCCGCTCACCATGCTGGCAGCGCTTGCGGTAGCCGCCGTGGTGGGATTCGCCAGCTCGTTTATTCCGTCTTATCACGCGGCCCAGGTCAACATCGTGGACGGATTGCGGCACATTGGGTAATTTGCGGCAGAAGCGCTAACCACTAAGGACACGAAGGTACACGAAGCGAAACGAAGAAGGAATTGTAAATGGCGATCCCTCTTTCTTATAACGTGCGCAACCTGCGGCTGCGGAAAAGCCTGACCATCATGACCGCCCTGGGGATCGCGCTCACCGTGGCCACCGCGGTCTTCATCATGGCGCTATTGGCAGGCCTGGGGCGCGCCTTCAGCACCACCGGGGACCCGCTGAATGTGCTGATGCTGCGCAAGGGATCGGACTCGGAACTGGCGGCGGGCGGCGTCTCGCGCGATGCCGTGCAGGTGTTGAAAGATCTGCCGGGCGTGGCCAAGAACAGCCATGGCGATCCCCTGGTTTCCGGAGAAGACATCCTGGTGGTGGTGCTGCCCCGCAAGGGCGGGACCGGCGAGACCAATGTGACCACCCGCTTCCTGTCCCCGCTAGGAATTGAGATGCGTCCGCAGATAAAGATTATCGCGGGGCGCTGGTTTACTCCGGGACAGCGCGAAGTGGTAGTCAGCAGTTCGATCAACAAGCGCTTCGAGCACGCCAACATCGGCGACTCGGTGCACATCGGCAAGGGGGAATGGCCGATCGTCGGCATCTTTGACGGCAGCGGCACCGCCCATGATTCCGAAATATGGGGCGACGTCAATCAGCTGGTCACGGATTTCGAGCGCACGGTGTACTCGTCGGTGCTGGTGCGGGCCACCGATCCGGCGGCGGCCCAGGCGCTGAAAAATCGCGCCAATGACGACCAGCGCCTGGAACTGAATGGCCTGCTCGAACCCGACTACTATGCCTCGCAAACCAAGTCGGGAGGCCCCATCAAGTTTGTGGGCTGGATTGTGGCTTTCATCATGGCGGTCGGGTCTTGCTTCGCCGCCGCCAATACCATGTACGCGGCGGTGGCTTATCGCGGGCGCGAGATTGCCACGCTGCGCGTGATCGGGTTTTCGCGGCCCAGCATTCTGACTTCGTTCATGCTGGAATCGCTGCTGCTGTCCTTGCTGGGCGCGACCCTGGGCATCATCCTGATGCTGCCCTTCAACGGCATGACCACCGGAACCCAGAACCAGGTGACGTTCAGCGAGGTTGTTTTCAGCCTGCAGATGACGCCGGCGGTGGTCCTGAGCGCGGTGATTTTCGCGCTCATCATGGGCGTGGTGGGCGGGTTCGCGCCGGCCTGGCATGCCTCGCGCCGCGACATCTTGAGCGCGCTGCGGGATTAAGGCAGTGCGGCTTCGGGCCCATGGGGGCGGGACGCCGGCGCTAGAAGGAATTTGCATCAGCAACGGGTTGCGAAACATCTGTAATCACCATGCCGATTGACGCAAAACACGAAGACCTGCGCAGCCTGCGCATCGATCGCACGGCGCGCACCGGCGGTGAAGGCGAACCTCCGGTCTGGGCCAAGCGCTACATCCTGATCGGGATCGGGTTGCTGGCGCTGCTGGGGATAGTTGCGATCTCCTACCGGCTGTTCTCCCACGACGTTCCCGAAGTGGAAGTCGTCCGCGCCTCGGCGCAGAGCAGCGATGTGGGTGGCGTCGTGCTTTCCGCCAGCGGCTACATTGTGGCCCACCACAAGATCAACCTGAACTCCAAAGTGACCGGCCGGGTGAAGTGGATCGGAGTGGAAAAAGGCGACAAGGTCAAAGAAGGCCAGGTCCTGGTGCGCCTGGAAGATGACGAATTCCGCGCCCAGTACGAGCAGGCCAGAGGCGCCGCTGAGAACGCACGCGCCTATCTGGAAGAACTGCAAAACGGGTCTCGTCCTCAGGAAATTCAGCAGGCCCAGCATAATCTGGATGAAGCCCGGGCCACCCTGGCCAATGACAGGATTACGCTCGATCGCACCCGCGGCCTGGTGAGCCAGGGCGTGCTCTCGAAGCAGGCGCTCGATGACGCCACCGCCAAGTTTGAAGCGGACCAGCAGCGGGCAAATTCCCTGGACCAGGCATTCCAGCTGGCCAGGATCGGTCCGCGACCGGAAGAGATTGCCCGCGCCCGCGGCGCGCTGCAGCAAGCTCAGGGCCAGGCGGACTACGCCAAATCGCTGCTGGATGCGACCGTGATCCGCGCCCCGGTGACGGGCACCATTCTCGAGCGGGCCGCGGAAAAGGGCGAGCTCGTGACTTCAGGATTCGCCAGCACCGCCGAAGGCGGTCCGCAGGGCCTGGTGGTGTCGCTCGCCGATCTCAACGATCTTCAGGTGGAACTCGATATCGCGCAGGACGATTTTGCCCGGCTCGGTCCCCGGCAAAAAGGCGTGGTTACGACGGACGCTTATCCCGACCGCAAGTACGACGGCATAATCGCGGAGATTTCGCCCCAGGCCAACCGGGCCAAGGCCACGGTGCAGGTGAAAGTGCAGATTCTGAAACCGGACTCATTTCTGCGGCCCGACATGAATGCCACCGTCAAATTCCTGGCGGATGAAAGCCAGCACACCAGTTCGCAGCCGCAAGGCGTTTTTGTTCCCACCACCGCTGTCCGCGATCGCGATGGCAAGAAAATAGTTCTCCTGTCGTTTAACGGCAAGGCGATGGCGCGGGAAGTGAGGGTCCTGTCGCAGCGCAGCGGCGGCGTCATGGTGCAGGGACTGAACGGCGGCGAAGACGTGATCACTTCCGGTCCGGCAGATTTGAAGGATGGCGACAAAATCAAGATCAAGGGACAGCAATCATGAACGCAGTCACGACCATTCCGCATACCGCCACCCAAACCAAGGTGGTGCAGGCCCGCAACGTCAGCAAGGTTTTCAAGCGCGATGCGTTCGAAGTCAAGGCGCTGGACGACGTTTCCATCGAAATCGCGGGCGGGGAATTTCTCGCCCTGATGGGTCCGTCCGGTTCCGGCAAGACCACGCTGCTGAACATGATTGCCGCCATCGACCGGCCCACCGCGGGCGAACTGCTGGTGCTGGGCGAGAACATTTTCCGCTTCAGCGATTCCCAGTCCGCCCACTGGCGCAACGAGCATATCGGCTACGTCTTTCAGACCTTCAATCTGATCCCCGTGCTCACCGCGTTCGAAAATGTCGAGCTGCCCCTGCTGCTCACCAAGCTTTCCGCGCAACAGCGGCGCGACCACGTGATGACCGCGCTGAAGCTGGTCGGCCTCGAAGAGCGCGTCGGCCATTTGCCGAAGCAGCTCTCGGGCGGACAGGAGCAGCGCGTGGCCATTGCCCGCGCCATTGTCAGCGATCCGACTCTGCTGCTCGCCGATGAGCCCACCGGCGATCTGGACAGCCATTCGGCCACCGAGGTGCTCGAAATCCTGAAGCGACTGAACGAAGACTTTCACAAGACCATCGTGATGGTGACCCACGATCCCCACGCAGCGTCCTACGCGCACGTCACCCGCCACCTGGAAAAAGGCATGCTGCTGCCCGGGTAAGTCTGGTGTAGAGCGGGCGCCCTCCCCCGCTCTGGGCCGTAGGTCGGCGAGGGTTGCCTTCGCCTGTATTCTCCAAATCAGTTCGCGGGAAGGGCACGACTTCAGTCGTGCCGTCAGACGCTAGGCAATGGCGGCTTCAGCCGCTGCGGTTTACTCGTAACAGAATATTTCGGTTCCGGGTTGCCTGCGGCCCGTAGCGGGCGAGGGCGCCCGCTCTACACGAATCCGGCTACAGCTCGGAAAGGGATGATCGGCCGCGGGCGGGAGCGAAGCCGCTGTCGGCAGGGTCGGCGACCCACTGCCAGGCCCGGCGCCCGTTTTCGCGCACCACGGTTCTGGCTTCGCCGTATTCCACCAGCCGGTTGAGCACGGTCGTCACCGAAGCCAGGGGATCCTTGTGACGGAGTAGTACCGGCGGGATGCGTTGTTGAATGTGTTCGCACACTTCGCGCGCCCCCAGCGGACGCGCCGCTTCCATCAGCACCATGCGGCATGCCTTGGTGAATCCGGGCTGGCGGCCGCTGCTCTTGCGGTCGACCAGTTCGAGCAGCTCTTCGCTCAGGACTTCGTCGCCGAAAAGATTGGCCAGTCCGACGATGGTCTGCTTGACCGTCCCGATTCGCTTCATCACGTCGGCGCGCTGGCGCATGAGCTGGCGCAATTCCTCGTGCGCCGCCTTCACCACTTCCTGCACGTGACCGTCTGAGCTGCCGGGAAGATTTCTGTTCCCCGCGCCGTCGCCAAGGTTGCGCCCGATGTCCATGACCCACCTTCCCGAGCCGAACTACCAGCCTGCCGCCTGCACGCCCGGCCGCGCCCTGCCCCAAGCCGAGCCACGGCTTAGACTCCTGTACGCGTTCGCCCCCAACTAAGTTCCATGTCGATGGCGTCACCGCTCGGTTGAGGGCCCACGCGAGCTCGTATTCTGCAGGCTTAGACGCGGGAGGTGGGGAAAGGTTAAGGCGAAGAAATGTAAAATCGGCGGGCGATTGATGTCCAGATAGATTCGCGAGTAAACCCTCTAAAATCGCGCCCATCGGCGGATTTGGCGCCTGCGGATTTTCATATTTTTAGTGGCGAAATCGCTTCCAAACTTGGAATGATCGCCCTCCGCGCCACATCTCCTGGGGTAATCGCAGCGGCAGTAAAGCTGAATCGTCCTGCCGTCTTACTTCTTGACAAAACCGAAACAACTGATAAAGTTCGACTTAATCGTCCCAATTTCGAGATCATCTCCAGGTGCTGACGCATGAAGAATGTTTATGAGGTTCTGAGACAGAAGGAGCTTGAGCTGTCCAGGCTTGAGAAAGAAGTGGAAGCGTTGCGCGTGGCCGCGCCGCTTCTGTCGGAAGACAAGGAAGCCGGTAATGACAACAAGCCGACTTTGGCCGCGACGGCCGCCCAGCAGCCCATTCGAATTCCGCAGCCGACGGTCAATGCCGCTCCGCAAGCCGCCCGCGCCGCCGGGTGGGAAGATACCGCCAAGCGCTGGCCCTAGCCGAGTCGCGGGCGCAAGACCTGTCACAGACACCAGGATACGAATCGATCTGGCCCGGAGCCTTGCTCCGGGCTATAACTTTCTGGGAGCGAATACGGACGGCCGCATTCGCCGGCGGCTGATCGCGGCCGGCGGCATGCCAGTGGTTCGGCTGGGTCAGGTTCCACCGAGTCAAAGCGTATCGCGTAACCGCATCTCCAGTAACACCGGGCAGAGCCAGATATGAGCGCTTCGGGGCACCCTTCGTCGGGCTTGAGCGGAGTTCGCCGGCGCATTCCGCGCTACTCGGTGGCTATCCCCGTCGATATCACGGTGCTGCGCGCGGGAGCGCCGGCCAGCATTCCCGGGCGTTCACTTGATCTCGGGGAAGGCGGCGTGGCGGCGGTGCTGGCCGCGGAACTGCAACTGGGGGAATGGGTCGCGGTCGAGTTCAAGTTGCCGAACTCGGTTCAATCGCTCCAGACCAAGGCCGTAGTTCGCCATCACAACCAGCTGCGCTGCGGCTTCGAGTTTCTGGGACTTTCCCTCGATCAGCGCTCCATGATCCGGCGCTGGGCGGGAAACAGCCAGCCTCTGCCGATACTCGAGCCCAAGGCGCCGATCTCACCCATTTCGACGGCCGCTGCAACCGCTGGCGCCGTGAAGATGCCGGCCCCGATGCCGGTAACGGCCTCGGCCGCCGGCGCGCGCCGTCAGCCCGTCGCCGACAGTAATCGGGCGATCGAGCAACTGCTCCGGCTGACCCTGGTTCTGTTGCTGGTGGTCGGGGGCTGGGCAGCGTGGCAGTGGCATCGCGGTTGGCAGCAGTTGGAAGCGCGCATGGCGAGAAAAGACGTGCATGCGCAACCGCCCTCGGCCAAGGTCCCCGCGGAAGTGATGGAGCGGATGCTGGTGCGCAGGGTGGAACCGGCCTATCCCGAAGCCGCGCGCCGGGCCAATCTTCAGGGTACTGTCGTGCTCGAGGCGGTGATCGCCGCCGACGGCACCGTGGTGAACCTTCATCCCGTAAGCGGCCCGGATGGACTGGTTACGGCCGCCATGGACGCGGCGCGGTGGTGGCGCTTCCGGCCGTATCGTGTCCGGGGAGAGCCGGCCACGGTTGAAACCACGTTGTCCGTTGAGGTCCACCCGTAAGCGGCGACGGCAAGAGAGCGCGGAAAATCCAACCGTGTCATCCTGAGCGCAGCATTGTGTTTCGCTTGCGAAACGCAAAGGCGGAGTCGAAGGACCCCTATAAGCTCAAATGAGATTGCAGTTGGAGGGATTTTTGCTGAGAACAGACCCAGACGGCGGCGACAGTCCCGCTTATAGGGGCCCTTCGACTGCGTAGCTGCTTCGCTCTGCGAAGCAGCTCCTCCGCTCAGGGTGACAACCTATCCTTGCCTCTCCGTGCTTTGCTTCCTCAGCCCGTCATCTGCGACACTGACTTCGATCCAACGTACGGCTCGCCATGGGCAGAATCCAC
>DASQHA010000382.1:0-5922 GCA_035632335.1 Terriglobales bacterium | reverse complement strand
CACGGCTTGCTGGTTGGCGCCGTCGTAATCCATGGACCAGATTTCCTTGTGCCCGCTGCGGCTGCTGACGAAATAAATTTTGCTCTCGGCGATCCCGGCAATGCCGCCCCCCAGGCGGAAGATGATCTCATCGGCAAATTTGTGGGCCGTGGTGCGGGCGGCATCGTTGGTCGCCGCATCCTGATATTGCTTGCCCAGCACCTGCGGCGAGGTCACATTCTTCACGTCGTAGAGCCAGCCCTGCACGGTCATGCCGTTGCCCGACACGCCCAGATTGCCAAAGGCCAGCATGGCCGCATTCGGAGGAGGCGCGCTCCAGCCTTCAAACTTCACGTCGGCGGGAGTTCCTACCTGGCCCAGCGGATAAAAGCTCTTCGATACCATGTCGAAGATGCCGGCGTTGTCCAGATCGTTCCACAGGGTTTCGTTAAATGCCTTGAGCAGGTCAGCGTTCTTGGGGTCCTGGGTGGAAGCATTGAAATCGGGAACCGCCAGGCGCACTTTTTCCACGCCCAGCCCGGTGCCGGTCTTGATCCAGTCCTGGGCAAAGCTCGAGCTCAACAGAAATAGCGGTAACAGCAGTAAGAAAAATCGCTTCATTAATGATCGCTTCCTGACTATGTAGTACGAAGTGGCGAATTCTAGAAATCTGGCGTCCTCCTGAGGGACTTCAGTCCCGAAGGATCTAGCGCTTACCGTAATGGCCAGCCGACTTGTCATCCGCTGCACGCCAGATCCTTCGCTCAGGATGACGCTCTTTCAAAAAAAGGAATGACACCCAACTTCCCGCCAGCAACCAAAGGCCCAAAAGCATCCTTCTATCTTTTGTAATCGAACCAGAACTCTACCGACACCTTATTCGCGGCATAATCCGAGGGCAAGGGACCAAAAGTGTCAATGCGCTGGATGGCCCGCGTGGCCGATTGGTCAAGCGATGGGACACCGCTCGATTGCTCCACTTGAACGTTCGCGGGGTGACCGTCCCGCATTATGTCGAAAGTGACGTAGACCCGTTGCGCGGTCGAAATGCTGGGGTCGACCTCATACTTCAGCCAATTCTCGGAGACCTTCTGCTGCACCACGCGCACGTACCAGGCATAGCGCGATCCGAAATCGCCGCCACCCCCGGTGAAGCCGAAGCCTCCCTTGGCGCCGTTGGCGCTGAAAGTGCCGTAGGGTCCGCTGACCGGCCCGCCCTGGCCGAAGGGAACGACATTGTCGGCCTCCTCAACTGGCTCGGGCTTTGCTTTTGCCTTGGTAGCGCTGGTCTTCGGCGCCGGCTTGGTCTTCGCGATCTTGTCCGGAATTGGAATCGCGTCTGGTAATTGCTCTTGTACCGGTTGGGGCTTGGGCAGCGACTGCGTCAGTCCCTTGGAGTCGTTGGCCAGAACGTTCTGTGTTTTTACCGGATTCGCGGGCAGCGGCACGGTACTGACCAGGGTCACGCCCATGGCATCGCCGCCTCCACCCGCGCCCCAGCCTTCGCCATGGCCGCTGGGCGCAACCACGGCGTAAAGCACAATGGCGCCTGCGATCGCAACATGCAGCCCGAGCGACCACGTGAGGTTGCGTCCCCAGCGGTCGTGTTCGAAGAAGATTTCAGCGTTGGCTGCCATGCGCGTCCAGCGGTTGGGTGACGATGCTTACGTTGGTGATGCCGGAAGATTTGACCGCGTCCATCACGGTCGCGAAGGCGCCGAAGGGCACATCTTCATCGGCGCGGACGAAGATGGACTGGTGCTGCGGGTCGCGAATCTTCTGTTTCAGCCGGGCGCCGATTTCGTTGATGTTGATGGCGTCGTTGCCCAGAAAAACCCGTTGCTGCTTGTTGATGCTGATCACCAGCCGTTCTTCCGTGATCTCTTTCACCGTCCGGGTCCGGGGGACATTTACTTCGATGCCGGATTGCAGCACCGGGGCTGTAACCATAAAGATGATCAGCAGGACTAATACCACGTCCACCAGGGGGGTAATGTTGATGTCGGATAGGGAGGTTTGCGTTCGTCCGTTCGAAGCCGTAAAGGCCATTACCGCTGCACCCCCGGAGCTTCCGCCGTGCGGTAGGCTGGCTGCGGCTGCTGGCGATCGACCGCATTCAACATTTCCATGGCAAAGTCGTCGCCCCTTGCGGCCAGTTCACGAATCGAGCCGCCAATCAGGTTGTAGGCAATGACGGCGGGGATGGCGGCCGCCAGTCCGGCGGCGGTCGTAATCAGGGCCTCGGAAATACCCGGCGCGACGGCGCGCAGGGTTGCCGCCCCGGCGGTTCCCAGACCGTGAAAGGCGTCAATGATTCCCCAGACGGTGCCAAACAGCCCGACGAACGGCGTGACCGCGCCCGTGATGGCCAGCCAGGGCAGGTTCCGCTCGAAACGGGTCAACTCTTCCGAGTTCGCAATCTGCATGGCGCGCTGGATTGAGAGCGGGTTACGGACGACTCCGTTGCTCGCGGCAGCCTGGCGGCGGTACTCCTCGAAGCCGCCCTCGAAAACTCCCACCAGCGGACTGGGACGAAATTGCTCCGCCACGGCGCCCACGTCCTGCAGACGCTGCGCCTTGCGGAAGGCGCGCACAAAACGGCCGCTCTGCACCCGCGCCCGCCGCAACACGCTCCACTTGGAGAGAATAATCGCCCAGGAAACCAGGCTGAAAATCAGGAGAATAAGTAAGACCACCTTGGCGACCGGACCGGTTTCACCCACCAAGTCAACAATTTCGCCGCCAACCACTGCTGCCAGCAAGAGATACAGATTCATTGTTTAGGAGGATTCCTGCTTTCGATTATAGACCATGGCGGCGGCCTAATTCGCGGGTGAACACGATCCATTAACCTGTCGCCCCTGTGCAAAAACGCGGTATCTCCGCTTGGCATCTTAAGAGACTGAGGGTTAACAGAACCTAATATTTTCGAAGGAGGAGATAATGATGCATTACGGCACGCTCGGCGATTATCGTTTCACTGATGGTGACGAAGCCGCGGATGTCCGCGGCTCGAAGGTGTATGGATTCGGCGACGAGAAATTAGGCAAGATCGACGATGTGGTCTTCGATCACTCTACAGGCCACATCTACTACGTCGTGGTTGATACCGGGGGATGGTTGTCCAGCCACAAGTTCATCGTGCCTCCGGAAGCGCTCCGGCCCTCGGTGGACCACGAAGGCGACTTCCGGGTCGACCTGACCCAGGACCAGATCGAGAACCTCCCGCCCTACAACGAATCGGATCTTGAGTCCGAACAGAAATGGGCCGACTATGACGGCCGTTACCGTTCGCAGTGGGAAGCCAAACCGATCATGCACCGCGTGGCCACCGATCGCAATATCACTCCCACCACGCAGCAGCAGATCGACGCGGGATCGGGAAGTCTGCCTTCAATCGAGGAAGAGACCGTCTTCGACATCACGCCCATGAGAACGGAAGCTTCGTTGGGCGTGGACCCCAGTGGCCCGAGCCGGCGTTGGGATACCTTTGAAGACCGGCTGCGCCAGCGCCGCCATGAGATCGTTTCTGCCTGCGCAACTTGCAAGGCTTCGCCGGCCTCCGAGAGCGCCTCCGAACGAGAGCGCGATCAAAGGCGAAGAGCCAGCTAGGGCTTTTCCAGTCTTGCCGCGGTGCCCCATTCACTTCGCGGCCTTCGCGAAATGAGTGGGGCACGTCCCCAGAGCTGTCTTTCATGCTATCCTGCGCTCAACTTCGTTCAATACATTCTGCGTTTCAGGACGCCGGTGCTCATCGAACTGCGGCTGGAAAATTACGCGGTCGTAGACAACCTGGCAGTTGAGTTCGCGCCCGGTTTAAGTCTGCTGACCGGCGAAACCGGCGCCGGCAAGTCCATCCTGATTGATGCCCTGGCGCTTCTTCTGGGCGACAAAGCCTCGAGCGACGTGATTCGCTCCGGGGCCGACAAGGCCACCATCTCCGCTGTCTTCGAAGCCGAAGGCGGAGCGGAAAAGACAGTCGCTCAAATCCTCGAAAACAACGGAATCGACCAGGAGGATGAATCGATCATCCTGCGCCGCGAGATTGCGGCCGGCGGCAAAGGACGGGTATTCGTCAACAATCAGCCTGCGACGGTTGCGGTATTGCGTCAACTGGCGCCATACCTTGCCACCATTCACGCCCAGAACGAATCGCTGCTGTCCTTCGATGCGTCTACCCGCCTCCGCCTGCTCGATGCCTTCGTCAATATCCAGATTGAAGCGACGGCGGAAGCATTCTCTCGATGGAAAAGCATCCAGGACCGCATGGACGAGCTTCAGCGCGATGAGCAGGACCGCTTGCGCCTGCTCGATCTGTGGACATTCCAAGCGCGCGAAATTGAAGATGCAAAACTACAACCGGGAGATGACGAACGCCTCGAGACCGAAAAACGCGTCCTGGCCAATGCGGAAAAAATCCACAGCGCCGCCATGAATGCCTTCGATCTGCTTTATGAAGGCAACGCATCGACTTCCGCATCATTGCGGACGGCCCAAAAGCACATCGAGGAGCTGGCCCGCTATGAGCCGAAATTTCAAGAGACCATGGCCACCCTCGAAACCGCCCGCATCAGCGTGGAAGATGTAGGCGCCAGCCTGCGCGACTATGCCGGCGGCATCGAGGCTTCCCCCGAGCGCCTGGCGGATGTGGAAGATCGCCTGGCCGCCATGGATCGGCTCAAGCGCAAGTATGGTCCCACGCTCGAAGACGTCATCAGGCACGGCGCAGAAGTCAGCCGTAAGCTTTCGGAGATGGAAAACAAGGATGAAGTGCTCCGCCAGCTGCGCGCTGAGCTGGCCCAGGCCGCCGAGGCATACCTGGTCATAGCCCGCACCATTTCGAAGAAGCGCTACGAAGCCGCGCGCAAGCTCGAGAAACTGGTCGAGGCCGAAATCAACGACCTGGCCATGAAATCGAGTTTCCGGATCGAGGTGAGCGGCACCGACGAAGAAGCCAACTGGACCGCGGCCGGCTTCGACCAGGTGCTGTACATGATCGCGACTAACCCCGGCGAGCCCTTGCGGCAGATGGAACACATCGCCTCCGGCGGGGAACTGTCGCGGGTCATGCTGGCCCTAAAAGCGAGCGTTGAGGCGGCATCGAGCAAGAAGCGGAGCTCAGGGGCCCAACGCACCCTGGTCTTCGACGAAATCGACACCGGGATCGGCGGCCGGGCGGCCGAGGCCGTGGGCAAGAAACTCAAGAGCCTGTCCCGGTCAAACCAGGTGCTTTGCGTCACCCATCTGCCCCAGATCGCCACCTTCGCCGATCACCACTACCTGATCGAAAAGAAGGCCACGGGAGGCCGTACCCGCACCAGTGTCCATCTCATTACCGGGGAAGAGCGTACGGAGGAAGTTGCTCGCATGCTCAGTGGCGCCAAGCTCACCGAAACCTCGCGCAAGCACGCCGAGCAGATGCTGAAGACGAATGCCTAGGCAAGCCGTACCATTCACTGCCCGCAATTCCCCAATCGCTGCTAATCCTAAGCCTTTCTACGGCTTACGTTGACCAACTGGGTACTTCTCCGATACTCTAATAGTCAACTACCCGTAGGGAACGTGTACCCTAAGAAGGCAGATTATGGCCCCATCCCAGGACGAAAAGACGCTGCTTTTGCTTAAGCCCCGAGGTTTTTGCGCGGGCGTGGTACGGGCCATCGATATTGTCCGCATCGCTCTCGAAGCTTTCGGTCCGCCCATCTACGTCCGTAAGGAGATCGTTCACAACCGCTTCGTGGTTGAGGAATTGCAAGGCAAGGGCGCCATTTTTGTCGACAGCGTTGAAGAAGTCCCAAATGGGGAACGGGTGATCTACAGCGCCCACGGGGTCTCGCCCGAGGTGCGCGAAGCCAGCGAACACCGCGGATTGCGCGTGATCGATGCAACCTGTCCGCTGGTCACTAAAGTCCACGTGGAAGCGGTGAAGTTCGCCAAAGAGGG
>DASQHA010000381.1:0-9647 GCA_035632335.1 Terriglobales bacterium | reverse complement strand
GCCTGATTCACAAACTCTCGGTGAGGTCCGGATTTCGTTTCCTCAAGATCAATTGCGCGACCTTGCCGGGCGATGTGCTCGAGACCGAACTGTTTGGCGTCGCCAACGGCCACGCCAAGCCGGGCAAGCTCGAACTGTGCCAGCGCGGCACCTTGCTGCTGGATGACATCACCGAAATGCCGATGGGCCTGCAGGCCAAACTGCTGCACGTTCTGCGGGATGGATATTTTGTCCGGCAGGGCGGCGAGAGCCGCATCGAGATGGATGTTCGGATCCTGGCCGCCACCCAGGTCAATCTGGAACACGCCATGGCCGAGCGGAAGTTGCGCGAAGATCTCTACTACTGTCTGAGCGCCTACACGGTGCATGTCCCGGCGTTGCGGCAGCGCAAGGAAGAGATCCCGCTCTTACTCAGCTACTTCATGAATATGCTGGCGCGGCGCTACAGCTTGCCGGCGCGGATTCTGTCCCCGGCAGTGGTCGATGCCTGCCAGCGCCATTCCTGGCCGGGGAACCTCCGGGAGCTGGAAAAATTTGCCAAGCGTTACCTGGTCATTGGGGACGCGGAAGCGGGCCTGGGCACGCTCGATCCGGACGGCGACACGGCGTTCTGGAACTCCTACCAGGCGCCCGCCGCGGAGAAGTCCGGAAGAACCCTGGAAGCCGCCGAGCCTCAATCCGGTATCTCCGGGCTGAAGTCACTGGTGCAAAGCGTCAAGGGAGAAGCGGAACGAAATGCGATTGCCACCGCGCTCGAGCGCGCCCGCTGGAACCGCAAATCCGCGGCTCGGCTGCTGAAAATCAGCTATCGCACCTTGCTCTACAAGATCGAGCAGTACCACATGAGTCCTCCCGTCAGTCAGCTGTCTGGATACGGAAGCGGCAAGGGCGGGGTTTCGGGACGCAACGTCAGTTAAGGGTCGACATGCGGCTGGCTGGAGCATCGAAAGATGCCCGGATCCGGCGGCACGAATCAAAGCGAAGGTAGGGTCATTATGCGGCAATCCGTCACAATCCGCAGGTTCAGTTTAGCGCTGGGGATGGCAGTCCTCCTGGCGTGGGCCATGATACAACCGGCTTGGTCCCAGAGTCAGACCGCGGCGCTTCCCGCTCCGTTGCCTGAATCCACCCAGCCGGCCAGCGCTCCCGCAGAGCCCACGAAGTCGGTGCTGTTGATCGGCAACGGCGATCTGCTGAAGGTGAGCGTGCTGGGAGTTCCCGAATCCGATCAGGACGTGCGGGTGGGCGAGGACGGCAACATTGGCTTGAATTTCATCGGCGCCGTGCATGTCGCCGGGCTCAGCACCTCGGCCGCGCAGGACCTGATTGCCAAAAAGTTGATCGCGGGCGGTTATTTTACTCAGCCCCAGGTTTCGGTTTTTACCAAGGAATACGCCACCCAGGGCGTCTCGGTTTTAGGCGAAGTGCAGAGACCCGGAGTTTATCCTCTGCTCGGTTCGCGGCGGCTGTTTGACGTGCTGTCGCTCGCCGGCGGCACCAGCGCGAAAGCCGGCAAGGTGGTGAGCATTACCCACCGCGACCATCCCGGCGCGCCGCTCAGCATCATGCTGTCGAATGATCCGGCCGAGTCCGCCAAGAACAACATCGAGATATTTGCCGGCGACACCGTACTGGTATCGCGGGCCGGGGTGGTCTACGTGGTCGGCGACGTTCACCGTCCTAGCGGCGTGGTCATGGACAACGGCTCGGACATGACGGTGCTGCAGGCGATTGCCATGGCCGAAGGCACCAACCCGACCGCGGCGCTCAGCAAAGCCAAGCTGATCCGACGGACACCGAACGGTCCGAAGGAGCAGCCCCTGAACCTGAAGGACATGCTGGCTTCACGGGCGCCGGACGTTCGTCTGCAGGCTGAAGACATTATTTTCGTACCCAACAGCGCGGCCAAGAGCGCCACCAGTCGGACCTTGGAGGCCATCGTTCAAACCGCAACCGGACTCGTGGTTTACGGACTTCGTCCTTGAGACCGGTCATTTAATACTGTTCTCTGGCAAGTCGGTAATTACGGATTCACTGGTCACTTAACTGAAGGTCCCGACGCTCTGTCGAATCAGGTCGAGCGCGGGTATGGAGGCACGGCGTGAGCAAAAACTTTGAATTAATGCGGCGGGCGGGCAACGGATTTGACCGCGATCGGCCACTTCAACTTGATCTTCAGCCCGAGCATTCGCCGTCCCAGTTTGCCTTGGCCTCACCCTCGTCCACGGAGGAGAAATCGTCGGATTGGCTGCGCGCCATTGCCGTGCTGCGCAAGCATTGGCAGTTGTCGGCGTTTTTCGCCTTCGCGGTTTTAGTGACGGTAATCTTTGTCACCTTTCTGATCCAGCCGATGTACCAGGCCACGGCCCGAATCGAAATCGATCCCGCCGGCGAAGTATTCTCTCTCGAAGGCAACGCGGCGGCGAGCGATGCCGAATATATGGAGACCCAGGCCCAGATTCTGCAAAGCGACGCTTTCGCCGTGGAAGTGATTCGCAAGCTGCGCCTCGATCAAAACCCCGACCTGGTGGGCAAGAAGAAGATCGAAGATGCGGCGGCCACCGAGCCCAACCCCGGCGGCCCGCAACTGACGGTGCGCGAAAAGATCGCGCTGGGCAAGTTTTCCAGCCGGCTCAAAGTACGCCGGGACACTCTCAGCCGCCTAGTGGTGGTCGATTTTGACAGTCACGATCCTCAGCTGGCCGCCCAGGTGGCCAACACCATCGTCGACATGTTCATCGAGGACACGTTTCAAAACCGGCACAACGCCATCATGAAATCCTCGGAGTGGCTGGCCCGCCAGTTGGACGACATTCGCAGCAAGATGGAGACCTCCAGCAAGGCCCTGGCCGACTTTCAAGGTTCCATCGGGGTTTCCGATATCGACGGCGACAAGAGCACCTATACCGAGCACATGGGCGAACTCAGCCGCCAGTTTACCCAGGCTGAGTCCGAGAGAATTCAGCTCCAAGCTCTGCTGAAGAACGTGCAGGGCAACGCGGACTCGCTTCCCGAAGTCCGCAACAATCCCGTGGTCCAGCAGTTGACCCAGAAACTGGCAGAGCAGAAAGCCGAACTGGCCCAGGCGCGGGTGGTGTACGGGGCCAAGCACCCGGTGGTTGAGAAGCTGCAAAGCCAGGTGGATGAACTGCAGAGTGAACTGGACAGCCAGAAGCACGCCACCTTCAACTCCATCCGGGCCAGCTACGCGGCGGCGGAAGCGCGGGAGCGCCTGATGGCGGCGGAAATGAAAGGCACCACCAAAGAGATGGGCCAGATGGCCCGCTACACCGCCCTGAAGAAGGAAGTTCAGACCGAGGTGGACCTCTACAATTCGCTCTATGCCAAGATCAAGGAAGCGGGTATCGCGGCTGCGTCGAAGTCATCCAACATCCGCATCGTGGATCCGGCTCTGGTCCCCGAGAACCCGAGCCGTCCCCGCTGGTTCTTGAACATTGCCGTGGGTCTGCTGGCCGGCATTTTCGGCGGCGTGGCGCTGGCTTTCGTGCGCGAAGAACTGGACAACAAGCTGCGCTCTCCTGAGGACATCCGGCAGTGGATCGGGAACGCCAATGTTTCCATCATTCCCGTTATCGGCGAAGGTGAGATGCAGGAGACCCGCCTGGCCTGGTCGAAGCGCTTTGTGGGCATGCTGCCCTCGGCGTCCACTACTGACGATACTCTGACCAACAGCTTCTTCCTGGAGCGGCCGAATTCTCCCGAAGGCGAAGCCATGCAGGCGCTGTACGCGTCCGTCATGCTCTCCCGCTATGGTCATCCACCGCAAGCTTTACTGATTGCCTCATCCTTCCCGGGAGAAGGCAAGACCACGGTGGCCCTCAACCTGTCCTACGCATTGTCCAAGCAAGGCAAGGTATGTCTGGTGGATGCCGACCTGCGAAAAGGCCGGCTGGCGCGCGCTCTGGGCGTCGCCACCGAACGGGGCTTGGCCGACATCCTGAAGGACACGGCCACCCTCGATGAATGCCTGCTGGAAGTTCCCGGACTCAGCAATCTGTCGATCCTGCCGGCGGGCACGTTGCGGGGCAGCGCGGGCGAACTCATCTGCTCCGAAACCATGCAGCAGGTGCTGCAGGAATTGCGGCGGCGTTTTCAGTTCGTGGTGGTGGATTCGGCGCCGGTCGTTCCCTTCGTCGACGGGCGGGCGCTTTCGACCCTGGTCGATGCCGTCATCCTGGTTGGACGGTCGGGCATTACCACCCGTCAAGCCATGCGCCGCAGCGTGGAATTGATTCGCGAAATTCACGGCGCGCCCATCCTCCAGGTCGTGCTCAACGCAGCGGACCAGAGTGCCACCGACTACAAGAATTACGGGTATGGATACACCTACGAGAACACGAACTCGCGTTGATCCGGCATCGACTGCCGGATGTTTGACAGCGCAGCGGCCAGGTCCGCTGCGCCGGCCACATCATCCCCATCGAAACGCAAAGCGAGCCCAATGGAACTGAGCGCCACTGAGGAAAGAGGACAAAAGCGTATGTCGGCCGGAGCTATGGAAAATATAAGTAACGCCTTGAAGGTCGAGCCGGAGAGCAACGGTTTTCTGAGATACCGTGCGGCCCTGATTTTTGCTTCTCAGGCCGTGCTCATCGTGCTCACCTACTACGCGAGCTTCCTGCTGCGCCTGGACGCCGACCTGGATGCGGCCAACCGCGCCCTCTTCTGGAAGACCCTGCCCTTCGTCCTCCTGATCAAGCTGGTGCTGGCCTACCAGTGCGGCCTCATGCACGGCTGGTGGCGCTATGTGGGGATCAGCGACCTGCTCGACATCAGCAAGGCTTCCGTGCTCAGCTCTTCCTTGATTTTCTGCCTGGTGGAAGGTGTCCTCAATGTCCCGGGATACCCGCGGTCGGTTGTCGTCATTGATTTGTTCCTGACCATCATGGTTCTGGGCGGTGCCCGCTTTGCGGTGCGCGCCTACACCGAACGCGCCCGCAGTTACGGGGCGCAGCGCAATACCCTGGTGGTGGGCGCCGGCGAAGCCGGCAGCGCCATCGTACGCGAACTGAAACAGAATTCCAGCCTCAACTACAACCCGGTTGGATTTGTGGACGATGACCTGAGCAAGAAGGGCGTCAAAATCCACGGCGTGCGAGTTCTGGGAAGCACCGACGCGCTGCACGAGCTCATCCTCGAGCACCAGGTGAGCTGCGTCATGATTGCCATTCCCCGCGCCAAGGGCAGGCTGGTCGAAACCATTATCGCCAAATGCCGCGAGTGCAAAGTGGATTTCAAGATTCTTCCGCCCATCGGCGACTGGATCGCCAAGCCGGTGTCGCTCAGCCAGGTCCGCCAGTTGCGGGTTGAAGATCTGCTGGAGCGCGCTCCCGTCGCGCTCGACCTGGACCAGATTCGAGGCCGCATCACCGACAAGGTGCTGCTGGTGACCGGGGCGGGAGGTTCGATCGGATCGGAACTGACCCGGCAAGCGGCCGCGCTCGGCCCGCGCCGCCTGGTCCTGCTCGACCGGTCGGAGAACGATTTATTCAAGCTGGGGCATGAGCTCTCGCGCAAGTTTCCCAGCCTGGACTACATCCCCGTAGTGGGCGACATCCAGGATGTGACCCTGCTGCGCGAGGTGTTTGCCACTCACCGGCCGCATTCCGTCTTCCACGCCGCGGCCTACAAACACGTCCCCATGATGGAAAGGAATTGTTTCCAGGCCATCACCAATAACATTTTTGGCACTTACAACGTCGCCCTCCTGGCCCGGCAATACCGGGTGGAGGATTTCGTCCTGATTTCGTCCGACAAGGCGGTCAACCCGACCAACATCATGGGCGTCACCAAGCGGGTGGCCGAGCTGATCATGCAGGGGCTGCAGGACAACGAAAATGGCACGCGCTTCATGGCAGTGCGGTTCGGCAACGTGCTGGGCAGCAATGGCAGCGCTTTGCCGCTGTTCGAACAGCAGATTGCGGCCGGCGGACCGGTGACCGTGACCCATCCCGATGCGCGCCGCTATTTCATGACCATTCCGGAAGCCGTGCAACTGGTGTTGCAGGCCTCCAGCATGGGCCAGGGCGGAGAAGTTTTTGTCCTGGACATGGGCGAACCGGTCCGCATTCTGGACCTGGTGCGCAACCTTATCCGGCTTTCCGGCCTGGAACCCGACCGCGACATCAAGATCGAATTTGTCGGTCTGCGCCCGGGCGAGAAACTGTTTGAAGAACTCAAGCTCGAAGGCGAGGACATCGGGCCCACGCCGCACGAGAAAATCCGAGTGCTGACCGGAGGCAAGATGAGCTTCGAGCAGGTTTCGGCCTTTCTGGACGAACTCTCCGTACTGGTCGAAGCCAAGAACGTGCACGGGCTGGTCACCAAGCTGGTGGCGATTGTGCCCGAGTACTGGCCGAGTCCGGAAATTATTTCGCTGGGAGCCATCGATCGTCACGACCAGGCCCTTATCCATCGCCAGGCCCGAGAGAGTCTTAACTCCAACCAGGAATCCGCTGCCTAAATCCGGCATCGCGAACGTGCTGCAGCAACACTTTCGTATCCTGTTTCATCCCCCTCGAACCTAAGGCGCGACGGCCGGAGTGCAGGCCGCGCCCCCAGCAACCCCCTCATTCCTTCGTATCACGACCGTACGCCATCCTTATATATATGATGCGGGGTGCGGGAGAGCTGTCCTACCTCCGTCTCGGGGAGTGGGTTCACGCGAGCAACGAAGGACGACGAAAATGGTGTCACTGTCCTGACCGACGATCGAAGCGCGGCGTTGTTCACGCGTCATGCCCGCGATGACGAATCGAAGAGCTGGGTGCGCAGGTTTCGCCTGCCGCTGAGCGTGGCGCTGGCCCTGGCGCCCGCGATCGTGATTGGCCTGCTCTGGCTCCCGGTGCTTCGCTACTACCATGTTCCCGGAGTCCGGGTCCCAGACGCCATGGTGCAGCAGGCGCGTGATCTCCCCGCGGATTCTGTGCTCGACGAACTCAAGGATTTTCGCCTGCTGGAGGCGGAGTGGAAAGACAAGGCAGAAATAGTTGACGCCGCCTCGGGGATGTTGCGCGGAGAGTTGCGGATGCCCGGCTACCCGCCCGCTCACATCACTCTGCCTTTTGCGGCCCGGGACCTGGAAGATTGCGGGCCAGCCTGGTCGCTGCCCCTGGCAGGATTTGTCGTGCCCGACACCCTGATCCAGGCCTACGAGATCACCGGCCGCGAGGAATTTCTGAATGCGGCCCAGGCCTTCATCCTGCAATTTCAAGCGTATGAACAGGCCGCGTTCCTGCCCCAAGGAGAGCTCTGGAACGATCACGCGATCGCGGCCAGGATTCCGGTTCTGGCGAATTTCTGGCGCGTGTACCGGCATTCTCCGAATTATCGGCCGGAGGTCGGGGAAAGGATCCTGCAAATGGTGGGGCGCAGCGAACAGTTGCTGGCCAAGCCTGGCCACTTTACCTTCGCTACCAACCACGGAGTGATGCAAAACCTGGCTTTGTGGCACGCTACGCTGGCCTTTCCGCCTCTGCCGCGGACCGAGGAGTATCAGCGTCTGGCGCTCGCCAGGATGGACGACCAGATGAAGTTCTACGTCAGCCGCGAAGGCATGGTTTTGGAGCATTCGGCCGGTTATCACTTGTATGGGGTGAAACTCCTCGGGATGGCATTTCGCTATCTCGAACTTATGCACCAAACCCCACCGCAGGACTGGATCGACAAATACGACGCCGCCAAGCAGGTCTATGCCTTGCTGCGACGTCCCGATGGCTCGCTCCCCATGTTTGGCGACACCGACAGCAACCCGGACAGCCTCGGCCCTCTGATTACAACGTTCAGCCCCGATCACCATGCCGGCCGTCTTGCTCACGAGTTGCTGTGGAAACCGGCCAAGGCAGTGCAGGTAGATCCGATTGCCGGCTATTCCATCTGGTGGGACGGATTGGAATTTTGGCCCAACCCAGCGAAGTTGAGCCAAACGGTCGTTACCTGGTCAAATTTCCCGGATCACGGACACAAACATGCCGACGAAATGAGCCTGCTGTTGTGGGCTGGCGGACAGAACTGGTGGAGTAACGTCGGTTACTGGCCCTATGATGTTGAGGGCAGGGAAGCGGCACAATCGTGGGACGGTTCCAACGCGCCGCACTTGGTGGGAGAAAGTTTCGTTAGCCCAAGGACGACAAGACTTGTCTCGAGTGGTTGGTCCGCCAAGCTGGACGTGCTTGAGCTGGATCGGACCAGCGGCCGGAACTTTTACACTGCACACCGGCAAGTGATTCACTGGAAACCTGATCTCTGGGTGGTGCTGGACAGCACGTTCGGCCAGACCCAAAGCGTCACCCGCTCGATTTGGACTACGGCCTCCGATGTACGCTGGGAGAGGGAACACACTGATGGATCCTTCGTCCTTGCAAGTCCGAGTTCCAATGATCGCATGAATGTATTCTTCTTCGGCTCGCCGGGCATGACGCAAAAGCTTCTCCGTGGGAGTGACCATCCATTCGCAGGTTGGCAAGTGGAAGGGGGTACGCCGGTTCCATCCTCCTCCCTGGTCACGCAACAGCCTGCCAACAACTCTTGGGCGGCGACGGTTTGGACCTGGGAAAGGGTCGACGGCAGCTCAGGATTCGCTGAATCGCCCCAAATGGCCCGCTGGACGAATGCGGCCGATTGGGAGATGAGGGTGCCCCGTGCGGAAGGGAGCGCCACTTTGCGTCGCAAGGGCGATACGCTTGAGCTCCGTGATGATCGTGGCATCCAAGAGACGATGCGGCTGACTTCGCCGCCCGACTCCAGTTCCCGGCTGGCGGAGTTACACGACCAGTTTGCCAGTGCTGGCGTACGCTATCGTCGCTTTCACCCCGATTCCTCGAAACGGCTCAAGGTTACCTGGCTGCTTGGCGGCCTATTCCTGCTTCAGCTGCTCTTCTTCGCGGTGTACAAGCGAGTGCGCGCGCCAGGAATCGATGCCCTCAGATGGCTCACCCTGGTCACGTGGATTGTGGGCGGATTTTGGCTTGTCGGTATCTATTTTTGAGTCGTGATCGTCTCGAACTTGGTCTCCCACTACTTGCAGGTTTTATTGCACGGTCGCCGTCAGGCCGGTCGGGGCATCGGGCGCTGAAGCCTTAGGGCCAGGTGAGGCGCATCCGCCCGCCAGCCCTTGCAGCCCCATAGCCACGCACGGATCAGCAACATGCATGTGTGAGATCACGTCGCCACCGTTGACTAGAGATATGCCGGCCCAAGCGTTGATGTTCCATTGAACAAGGCTATGCGGCGCCGAGCGTGTAACAATCGAGCACGCAGCCCCGCTGCAGTGGGAGTTCATGTAGTTCGTGAACTGATCTGCCACCGCCTTGGACCCGGGATAGCCGTGGGAGTCGTAAAAATAGTAGGCTTGTTCGCTCTCAATTCCCGGCAGCGAGATGCTGCTGCCATTGCCCGTGTCTTCGATCGTAATGCCGTACAACGTAGCCGCCTCGATCAGCATGAACTGCCAACTCGCCAACTTGTTGATCCCGGAACAAGAGGGCTTGGAAGGGTCGAAGCAATCGAGTTGAGCCTGGGTATAATCGAGAAAGAACAAGGCCCCATTTGGCGGGCGGTTTGTGGAAGAGACTCCAGCGTTGGCGCACGTGTTCGCCGGCGCGCCTCCTGGCTGGTTCGCCGGGAAT
>DASQHA010000380.1:0-9886 GCA_035632335.1 Terriglobales bacterium | reverse complement strand
TTACTTTGTCGCGGGCCGCTGCAGGCTGCATTCCGGGCGGCGGGCGGGACCCCCGCCGGACAGCCGGCGAGACGCCGGCGCTACGGTTGTGTCGCCAGGGTAAGCGAACTAACCTGCCGCAAACAGGTGATACAGCATCACGTAAATCACCACGCCCGTAACCGACACATACAGCCACAGCGGAAACGTCCAGCGCGCGATTTTGCGATGCTGGTCGAAGCGCTCCCGCAGCGCGCGGCTGAGGGTGATGATCACCAGGGGAACGATGACGATCGCCAGGATGGTGTGGGAAATCAGGATGGTGAAATACACCGGACGCGACCAGCCTTGTCCCTGAAAGCGCACCGAGCCCACGTGCCAGTGATAATAGAGGTATGAAGTCAGAAACAGCGCCGACGAAACCAGCGCAGTGATCATGACGGCGCGGTGTGCCGCCATGCGGCCGCGTTTGATGTAGGCTCGCCCTACCAGGAGCAGGACGGCGCTGGTGCCATTGAGCACGGCGTCAATCACCGGATAGACGGCGTACTGTGCGGGCACCTGCATCATGCGGCGGGCTTCGTGGTGCGGCGGCTCACCATCACGAACGAGAGGCCGAACATGAAAGCGGAGAACAGCACCAGTGTCGCCAGCGACGACGCCAGGGGAAACTCCGCCACGTTTCCCGGATAGAGCACGTCGCGCAGGGCCTCGACTCCATACGTCAGAGGGTTGATTCGTATCAGGAACCGGATCCAGCCGGAGGCGCCGGCCAGCGGAAACAGGGCTCCCGAGAGCAACCAGAGCGGGATCAGAAACAGGTTGATAATGGCGTGGAAGGCCTGGTTCGAATCCATCGACCAGGCAATCGTGAATCCCAGCGCGGTCAAAGCAAACGACACCAGGAAAACCGTCAGCACCACCAGCAGGAAACCGGTCAGGCTGAGATGGATCCCGACCAGCGGGGCGAAGGCAAGAAAGATCAGCCCCTGAATGGCCGATAGTGTAGTCCCGCCCAGCACTTTACCCAGCACAATCGCCGCCCGCGGCACCGGGGCCACCAGCACCGCCAACAGGAAACCTTCTTTGCGATCTTCAATCACCGACATCATGGTGAAGATCGAAGTGAACAGCACGATCATGATCAGCGCGCCCGGGTAAAAATAATCCAGATAATGCTGCTGCCCGGCCGCGTCCCCTGAGCGAAATGAACTGCCGAAGCCGGACCCGATGACCACCCAGAACAGAAGCGGCGACGCGATGACTCCCACTACGCGAGCGCGCTGGCGGTAGAAGCGGACCAGTTCCCGCCACCATAGGGTGAATGCCGGGAGCATGATTCCCGTGGTGGGAGCGGTGCGCGCTGGAAGAGTTGCAGCCTGGGTCGCCACGTCAGCTCGTTTTCCGCGCCTGCGGCGCTTTCTTCAAGGTGAACTTCTTGCGTACTTCCATAAACGCGTTCAAGAAAAGTATGCCGGAGAGCGCCAGCATGATGATGCTCATGAATAGGCCATCGACGGTGGTGATCATTCCGTTCTCGACCGTCCAGCCAATTCCGGCCAGCGGAACCAGTCCGAACACAACCGAAAGCAAAAGCATCATAGATCAGCTCCTGGTAGCGCCGGCGCTACGCCGGTGGTTCCGCCTCTTGTAGCGCCGGCGTCTCGCCGGCTGTCCGGCGGGCGTCCCGCCCGCCGCCTGAACAAACGCAAGTCTGTTGCGAACTGCACAAGTTCCTCTACCTGTGCGCTGAGGCGGCGAGACGCCGCCTCGCCAGCCGGCCCGAGCCGGGTCTACGCCGGTGGTTCCGCATCGTCACTCCAGAATTTGTGGCCCGTGCGGTGGATGAAAACATCCTCCAGGGCCGGTTTGCTCACGGAAATCGATTCAATCTCGCCGGGAAACGCTTCCACCACGTCGGTGATGAAACGATGCCCGTTTTCCCGCTCCAGCCGGACCTGGCCGGCAAGCACTTTCGCATCCACGTTGAAGCGGGCGCGAATGCGTTCGGCCATCGATTCCGCATCTCGAACGTCGAGCAGAATCACATCGCCGCCGATCTCGCGCTTCAGTTCAGCGGGAGTTCCCAGCGCCACCAGCTTCCCCTCGTTGAGGATGGCCAGACGATCGCAGCGCTCCGCCTCTTCCATCAGGTGCGTGGTGACAATCACCGTGACTTTTTCCTCGTCCCGCAGGATCTGGAGGTATTGCCACAAGTCGCGGCGCGCCCCAGGATCGAGGCCGGTGGTGGGTTCATCGAGCAGCAGCACGGCGGGGTGGTGGAGCAGGCCTTTGGCCAGTTCCAGCCGGCGCTGCATACCGCCCGAAAAAGTCTCGGCTTTTTCCCTGGCGCGGTCCGATAGCCCGACCCGGGCCAGCATCTCTGCGATGCGCGATTTCAGCGCCGCTCCGCGCAAGCCGTAGAGATGGCCCTGGTGCCACAGATTTTCGGCGGCGGTCAATTTCAGGTCGATGCTCTGGGCCTGGAACACCACTCCGATCTGACGGCGCAATTTGTTGGGTTCCCGGGCCGCGTCAAATCCCATGATCACGGCGCGGCCGCCCCCGGCCACCATCAGTGTCGAAAGGATGCGGAACATGGTGGTCTTGCCGCTGCCGTTGGGCCCCAGCAGTCCGAACAGCTCGGCGTGGCGGACGTCGAATGACACTCCGCTCAGGGCGCTGCGGCCGTCATAGCGATGGACAAGGTCCTGCACCGAGATCACGGCAGAAGTTGCGGGCGCGGCGCGGTTGGGCGGGTCGAGCGCGACGTAATCGGGGGCCTTGGAAACCACAGGGTATTTTATCTGGAACCGTCGAGTTGTGCTTGGTTCGGACGCGCCTTTGGGCCGTAGGAAGGCCCCAAGGTCATGACTTGGTGTTGAGCATCATTAACGCGAACAGCAGCGGCAAATACAATACCGTGGCCTGCAACAACTGCCGTGCCCGCTGCTTGGATCGCGCCGTATTGGGCGCCGCCTTCAGGGATGCCAGCCGCCAGCCAAAGTAGAGCAGGGCCGTTCCGAGGACGACCGCCCCGGCAAAATACAGCTTGCCCGACATGCCCAGAAGGGTCGGCAGCAGGCTTATCGGAATCAGGGCCAGAGAATACAGCAGGATCTGCGCGCCCGTGGACTTGCCGTCCGGTTCCACCACCGGCAGCATGCGAATTCCGCCATCGTCGTAGTCCTGGCGATAGAGCCAGGCGATGGAATAAAAGTGAGGGAACTGCCAGAAGAAGACGATGGCAAACATCACCAGAGCGCCCCACTCCAGGCGGCCTCGTGCGGCGGTCCAGCCCAGCACCCCGGGCATGGCCCCCGGGAAGGCGCCGACGAAAGTGCAGATCGGATGAACTTTCTTTAACGGAGTGTAGGCCCCGAGGTAGACCGCGGATGTCACCAGTGCCAGCCACGCGGTCAGAGGATTCAGGGCCAGCCCCAGGTAGAGGGCTCCGCCGAGCGTCATCAGGACGCCGACCAGCGTGGCATGCAGGAAACCGAAACGTCCCGCGGGGATGGGGCGCTGCGCGGTGCGCCGCATGCGGCTGTCCGTATCCCACTCCATCACTTCGTTGAGCGCCGCCGCGCCGCCCGAAACCAGGCCGATCCCCAGGAGCGTGTGAAACAGCGGCCACGAAAGAGAAGAAACGCCGGACTTCAGCGCTCCAAAGTAGTACCCGCACCACGCCGTCATGATGATCAGCGTGGTCACGCGCAACTTGGTGAGCTCGGCGTAATCGCGCGCCAGGGTGAGAACCAGGCTGCGCGGGACGATCAGAGGCTGGGTTGCCGTACTCATGCCGCCACCGGCTTCCGGTCCCGACCAGGAACATGTTCCCTGAGGGCCGCAGGACTGTGCCGCCACACCTGCACCGCCAGCACCGCGGTTGCGGCCAGCAACAGCGCTCCCACCGCAACGTGTGCAACTGTCGAAATTACCATGGGAAGTTCAGGCTGGACCGCATCGCGACCCCAGGCCACCCGGGTGAGAAACGCAACGAAACCCAGGCACAGTTGAGCGATCATCAGCGCGAGCATAGTTATAGCAGGCCGCCTTATGGAGTCAATTCCGGAATATCGCGTCAAGGCACGGATTGATGTCCAGCACAGCACGATGGCCACGGTTGCCGCATTCAAAACGTGCGGCCACCAGCTCAAACCGTGATGGCGAAACATGGCGCCCAGGATCAACTGAACGTACAGCACAAAAATCGATAGCAGGACGAGCGTAAAAAGCCCGGGCCGGCCTTCATCTTTCTCGATTCGCGGAACTTCCTCCAACCAATTCCGGCCGGTGAAGACCGCGATCAGCACCACCACGCAGAAAAATGTCTGGGCCAGCGCGGCGTGCGCGGATGAGATCGCCGGAGGCAGGTAGAACAGCACCGTGAGGCCGCCCAGAATCCCCTGCGCGATGACCAGGCCGAGCGCGGTCAGGCCCAGGTATTTCATCCAGCGCCGGGGATCGGCACGCCAGGTCCAGACCGCCAGGATAATGCTCAGAAATCCCACAAACTGGGCGATCATGCGGTGCGTGTGTTCGAACTTCACGCCCCCCACCAGGTGCGGAATCTTGTACAGCGAACCAAAAGAAGTAGGCCAATCGGGGACGGACAGGCCGGCATCATTGCTGGTCACCAGTGCTCCCGCAATGATAAGCAGAAAGGTCACCGACGCCGCAAAGACGGCGAACCGGTGATGCGCCTGGTTGTACGGTATGGCGACGGCCTTCAGAGGCGGCTCCTGGGAGGTTTGTGTAGCGCCGGAATCCTGCCGGCTGTCCCGGGGGCATCTTGCCCGCGGGCGGTGGGCGGGACGCCCACCGGACAGCCGCCGGGACGGCGGCGCTACGTTTTACGAGGTAACTTACTCGGGTTTGAAGCCCTGGTCGACCGTCTTGCTGTCTTTCGCCGCCAGTGTAACCTTCTGCGTCTGCTCGCCCAGTTTTTCCTGGACGAACGCCAGCGTGTAATCGCCCGGCGGCAGGCCCTTGATTTCGTACTTGCCGTCCGCGCCCGTGACCGCATAGAACGGGCTCTTTACCACGTTGACGTACATCTTCATCCAGGGATGCTGGTTGCACTTCACCGGCAGCATGATTTCTTCGCGAGCGAAATTCTTTTCGATGGGCGCCGCCTTGGGAGGCTGCGACTCGTTCCACTCGCGATTGTCTTTGGGCGTGGGATGAATGTTGTGCGTAGTTTCGTCGTCGTTGCGGATCTCGATGTTCTGGCCCGCCATCACCGCCAGCACGTGAGGATGGTACTGGCAACCCTTCTGGTCAATCGTGACCGAGTCCTTGGGAACGTCGAAGGTGCGATCGCCCAGTCCGTCCTTCACGTACACGAAAACGTTGGCCAGCTTGCCGTCGTTGACCACCAGCGTCTCGGCCGTGTTGGTGCCCTTGCAGGCCGCATCCTGGCTCATGTCAATCTTCTGTGCCTTGGGAGCTGGACCGCCGAAGGTCACGGTGCCGCTCACGCTGGCTGCGGTCGCCGGATCAATCGGCGCCGAAGCCGGCGCCGGCTTCACTTCCGAGCTCGGCGAAGTGCCTTGCTCTTCGTTGGTGTTTTCCTTCTTGCTGCAGCCTGCCAGCAAGCCCAGCAGGCAAAGCATGAACATTGCCGCCCATAGTTTCTTATTCATTATGTCGCCCTTTCGTCAGCTGTAAATCTCGAAACAGACCAGGAAAACCGCCGTTGGCCATTGGTCATTGGTCGTCGGCCAAATCGACGCCCGTGGCTGGAGGCCAACGACCAAAGGCCAACGGCCAACGGCGCCTTTCAAAACACAACATTCTACCGCGAACCACCCAGGCTTGCCGCTCCTGTCTGGCTGGCCGCCTGTTTCTGCCTGCTCCGCGGCTGCACCGAGGCCTGGCCCCTTCCCATGGACGCCGCCACCCGCCGTTGTTCCTCAGGAGTCAACTGGAAGATGTAGTCCACCAGCAGCTTGCTCTGGTCCTTCTGATAGCCCTGGAACGAGGGCGGTGTCGGGCCGGAGAAGACCCAGTGATTGTTCTCCCGCTTGAACAACCCTGAAGGCATCGCCGTCCCTGGGCTGATTGCCTGCGGATCCAGAATCCAGCGCTCGGCCCAATCCGGCTTCAGGCGCTCCCGGGCCAGCAGGAAGTTGGGCGCGGTGGCGATCTTGTCATGCTGGGGATCGCCGGTGGCATGGCACTTCAGGCAAGGCGCAGCCGTGCTCGAGAACAGGCTGCGCGCCATGTCGGTTTCCTTCGTGGATAGGACCGGCACCTGCTCCGGAATGTAAGGCATGGGCTGCTGCGATAGCGCCTGGAAGAAGCGCACCAGCTTTCTCAGTTCGTTATCCGAGAATGAGAAAGTCGGCATGCGCACCTGCAAATACGGCCGCACGCCATTCCGGTTGGTGTCGGTCGTGCTCAGCGACGGGTTCGAAAGGAATTTCCGCAGCCACTCGGGATCGACGCGCGCCCCTTCCGTCAGCAACTTCGGCGGCAACTGCTCCTGGGCATCCTGGTAGCGTTTCATTCCCATCAGGATCGTGCTCTGATCCGGCGTCAGCTGATGGCAGCCCATGCAGTTGTACTTGGTGACAATCCACCAGCCTTCCTGAATGTCGCGGCGGGCGTCGCCGGGCTTGTACTGATAACTTTCGGGCAGGGAACTCTCCTCGCTGCCCATCAGGAACGTGGTCAGGTCCTGAATCTCCAGTTTGGAAAGATGGAGATTGGGCATGCGCAGCGCTTCCATTTCCGACTTGACCTTGCCCTTGTCGTAAACATTCGGCTCGGCCAGCTTGTGCTCGAAAAAGCCTTTGTGGTCGTACCACGGTCCCTTGGCAGGACCTTCGGGCAGCCGCGCCAGGTCTTCTGGATCGGTGATCGGTTCGGCATGTTTGCCGCCTCGCTCCGCTATATTCGTGAACAGGGCGAAATCCAGACGCTCAATGGGCTTGCTGCCTTCGTAAGTCAACTCGGTGCCTATGCGGCCTTCGTCTTCAAAGCCCGATATTTCATGACATCCGGCACAGCCGTATTGCCGGATCCACTTCTTGCCCTCGTCCTTCAGCTCAGGATCGTTCATGTACGAAGCCTGGGCATAGGCTGAAGGCTCCTCTTTTTTCTGCGTCATCAGGTAGGAGGCGATGTCCTGCGCATCTTCTTCGCTCAGCCGAAGGCTGGGCATCACCGTCATATTCTGCACTTGCAGTTCGTGCCCGTCGTTTGGGCAGGTGCTGTGTTCCAGGTCGAACTGGTAGGGCAGCCCCTTCTTGGCGTAGTCCTCGGGGCCGATATCCTTCTTCTCGTACGGACAATAAGGACGCGTGCGCTCACGCGCATTGTGAATCCAGCGCACCAGGTAGTCGTAATTGTCCTTCTCCCCTACGCGGGTGAGATTGGCGGCGAACGTGCCCCCCTGCATCTGGTCGCCTTCGCCGATGGAGTGGCAGGCCAGGCAGCCCCGGGTCTCGAACAGTTGCTTGCCGTGCTCGACGTTCCCCGGCTTCTGCTTGGGCAGAGCGTCGGTCAATCCCGATTGCCACAGGTACGCCGAGATAGTCTGGATCTGATGCTCGGTGAGGCGGAAATTCGGCATCTTGGTGGTGGGGCGGAAGTCGGTCGGTTTCTTCAGCCACACCGGAATCCAGTTCGGATTCAGCTTGAGCCGGACGTCTTTCAGGTTGGGCCCGATCTTCTTCATGTCCTGCATCAGGCTGTGGTTCTGGAAATCCAGCTGCTGGATGCGGCCATCGATCTTGCTGTTGGACACGCGCAGCGCCACCGCCTGCTGGTTCAGCCGGTTGGCTTCGTCGTTGCTCGAGGCGGCGTCGGCCTGTTTCATCAGGTCAGCCGAGATCTTTGAATTGTCGATCTTCTGCTGGTCCAGAAGTTTCATCTGCTGCGCGATCGAGGTCAGCTCTTCCGGTTCGCGGTCGTAGCCCTCGTAACGATGGCAGCCCATGCAACCGCGCTGGCGGAACAGAAATTTGCCGTTCGAGATATGCGTGCCCACATCGCCCACCGCCAGGTGCATATCGGCGGCGTGGCAAGTCTGGCAGCCGGCTTCGGCATTCTGTTTGGGAAACAACGGCCACAACCAGTGCTCGTAATTGCCGTGCGCTTTTTCGACGCTGGTGGTCGCCCGCCCGTTGCCCTGATGACAGGGAGAGCACCCGAATTTGTCGGGATCATGCGTCTTCAGCAAGTCCGGGTCGGGGTGGCTGGTGAAGGCCTGGGCGTACTCGTCCGGATGCTTCTCGCCCTTGGGAGTCATGACCGCGGCCGTGACCCGGATCGGCTCGCGCGTATTCATGTGGCAGGACTCGCAGCGGTCCACGATGTTGGCTTCCGCCACGTTGATCTGCACGATCTGCGGGTCCCATTCCGCGGCCTTCTTCTTGAGACCATCGATCTGGGTGGGCGTGAGGTCTACCATGTGGTCCGTGACATAGGCGGACGACTGGTTGCTGGCCTCGGTGACCGGCTTTATCACTTCGCCTAATTCGGCGCTGAGCTTGGTTCGCTGGTCCTTGAGCGAGTTGTAGGTCTCTTCCAGTTCCGCGAAGTTGAATTGCTGCCTGTGGCCGTCAGGGAACTCGACGGTGGCTTTCCTCTTCTTGTAGTCTTCAATTTCCTGCTGCTTGCTCTTCTTGCCGGACGCGCTGCTTTCGGTCTCGAGTTCATAGGTCAGGGCGTTGACGTAAGCCCGGCGATCGGTAAAGACGCTCTGGACGGCCAGAATCTTCGCGCTTAAATCCGTGATTTGTTTTTGTAGTTCGTCCCGGCGGGGCTTGGCGGTCTCGTAGGCGTCCTTGTAAGCCTGCTCCAGTTGCTGGTACTGCGGATTCTGCTCGACTTCTTTTACCGACTGCGACGACTTGGAACGAGCGCTGTTCAGGAATGCGGTGTAGCGGTCCTTCCACACATGCTGAAACGCCTTCCAGGGTCGCTGCCCGAAGGATTCGTCCCACAGCGCCCAAAACAGCGTCACCATGAGGATCATCATGCAGATGACGTAGTACGCCGCGTAAGACTTGGTAACAATCGGGTCCTTCTCGGGTACAGGTGGCACTCAGATCCTCCAAGGTCAGTCGTCAGTCTTCTGTCCTCAGTCGTCAGCCAACAAGCTCGGGAGCCATTGGAATTGGCTGACGACGGAAGACTGACGACTGAATCACACGTTAAACCACGGCGTTATCCACACGTACTTGATATGCCAGGCCAGCCGCAGCAGCATCTTTGCCGGCAGGGCGACCATGCTCAGCACGAAAAACATCATGATGGAATACTGCAGCAGGCTCATGCGCTTGTAATCCTTCGGGTTGTAGCGCCGGAACAGGGCGTGCATGATGAAGCCGCCGATGGCGTAAAACCCTCCCACCACCACGGCGCCGAAAATCGCCTTGCCCAGGTTCGACGTAATTCCAAACAGGTCGGGCAAATCACGGTTCACTTCATAAATAAGGCGATTGTGGTCCCAGGTCTGGCCCGGCCAGAACCACTGCCACCCGGGGCCGCGGATGAACGTCCCGATAATGATCATCGCGATCCACAGGATGATGAAGCCAAACAGAAATGTGCTGATGGAAAATTTGCGCTGCTTCCAGGTGTAGTAGCCGCTGCCCAGCGGGTTGGTGTCGATGTAAGGAATCACCATCAGGCCGACAATAATCAAGGTGGGCATGACCACGCCCGCAATCCAGGGATCGAAATACACCAGCATTTCCTGCAGGCCCAGAAAATACCAGGGCGCTTTCGCCGGATTCATGGTCAGGTTCGGGTTCGCCGGTTCCTCGAGCGGCGCGTTCAGCGTGATCGACCACACCATCAGGATGATGGTGACGATCATAGCGGCAAGAAACTCGATGCGCAGCAGAAAGGGCCAGACATGGATCTCTTTCTGCCAGCCCGGGCGGAAGGG
>DASQHA010000379.1:0-5341 GCA_035632335.1 Terriglobales bacterium | reverse complement strand
AACCGCGGCACGCGGTCCGAGCAGCGCTTTGTACATTTTGACGCGGCGGCGTACCTGCACCGAGCCCACCGGATCGGCGGTTACCGCCTGATCCATAAACGGCAGCCAGGCCAGCGAGGGCGGCGTGCCGCAGGGGCAGCTCTGGGTCACGCTCTCCGGCTTAATGGCGCGGCTGGTTTGAAAGATCGTTTTGTACACCTCGGCCATGGCGTTGACCGAATCCTGCGGCGACTTGTGATGATGCGCCGGGTTGTAGCACATGGGCACGCTGTAAATATTGTCCAGCTTGGAGCCATCGAATCCCCACTCGCCGATGAATTTCTCGGTCAGCTTCTTGTAGTAGGCCTGCACCTCGGGCACCGCCGGACACAGCGTCGCCAGATCACGCGTCATCCGCGCGTGCTTCCCGTCTTTGTCGAGGATCAGCCACTCGGGATGCTCCTGCACCACTTTGGACACGATGTATTTGTGCGATTCCCACTTGCCCTGGCCGTCTTCCGCGCCCAGCGGCAGCCACCAGAGCTGCACCAGGATGCCCTGCTTGTGGAAGTCATCCGTCATCTTCTTGATGGAATCGCCGGGAAAAGTGTCGGCGCGCGGCTCCCAGTCGCCGTAGGTGTTAAACCAGCGATCGTCGAGCGTGGCCCACTTGATGCCAAATTCTTTCAGCTTCGGGACCGTGCCCAGCATCTGCGCCGGAGTAACGTTGAATTCGTAACCCCAGCCGCACCAGCTCACGTTGTAGGCTTCGCCGGAGGGCTTGGGGATTTCCCATCCTTCTTTCTGCAGGACGCTCGACCACAGGTGCAGGGGTTCGTAAAAATCGCCGGCGTAGACGGAAACAAAACTGCGCGGCGTGGAGTATGTTTCGCCGGGCTTGAGGGTGGTGTTCGCGGCAATGTCCACACTGGCGCTGACGGCGCCATCGGCTTCCACTTTGACCGGTAGCGACAGCGTCAGCGGAAGGGTTTCCACATGGCCTACTGCCTCGCCTACCTGCGCCGTCCAGAACGCGACCACCGGGATGCCGCCGCCATAGCCGCCTTTGACGTCCGCGCCCATCAGATTGGGTTGGGCGAATTTGCGGCTGAGCCTGATGACGTCATCTTTGCCCCAGTCATAACTCGCCCCGTGAAAGCTCCACATGTCATAAGGCTGAGCTTTCTTTTCCGCGAGGCTGGCGTTGAATTTGTGCTGCTGCTCAAGGGCTCGGTCGATGTGGAAATCCTGCGTGCCCGTGTTTTTGTATTCCGCGCTGGAGAGCAGCAGGTTGGGAAAATCGTCGTAGACTTCGATTTCCAGCGTCCGCTGGATGCCGGAAGCGTCGGGGTTCAATCCCTGTCCCGGAATTTCCACGTGCTTGCCGCGGCCGAGTTTGCCGGAGCTGTCCTGAACCTTGGCCGCGCTGAAGTCGAGGGCAAAAACAACTGGCTTGCCATCCTGCAGCAGAAGGTCGCTGCCGACCGTGCCCGGTTCGTCCAGGGTGAGCCGCTGGCCGCCCTTGAGCAGCGACGCCTGTATGTATCCCGAAGGCAAAATCTGGAACTCTGATGAACTGGTAGTCAGAACAATCGGCCCGCCCGGCCTTACTTCTACTTTGATCTGAGAGGGTTCCGGCGCCGGAGCTGCGATCTTCGCGGGCGGACGGCTGCAGCCCAGGTGCAGGAGAAATAATCCGCTTAGGCCCAGCAGGGCGCCGCTCCGGCGAACCCAGTTACGGAAGTCTTTCCCTGAACGATCACTTTTCATTATTTCGCCCCTTTGAACTGGCTGAACATCCGCTCGGCATTCAGGTGATAGATCTTTTCCAGCACGGGATCGGGCAATGCCAAGCCATAGATTTCCCAACGCCCCTGCCCGGGATATCCCCAGTAGTCGAACGATTCGTCGGCGGTTTCGAGCCAGCGGAAGTGGTTGCGATACATTTCCTCGTCCATTCCGTTGTCGGTGCCGAACATGATGCGGTCCTGATACTTGAGAAAAAATTCGCGCGTCTGCCGGGGTTGCCGCCCCAGTTCAGCCTCGCGGGCGCCGAATTCGACCATCACGTTGGGGTGCTCATCGAGCATGCGCGACACCCAGCCCAGGTTTTCCGGCCAGCCCATATGAAGTGAAACGAAGCGGGTCTCGGGATGCCGCGCAAAAACGCGGTTACGGGCTTCCAGCAAGTCCTCGAGCCTGGGATATTGCGGACCGTAGAAGCTCCAGTCGGGATGCTCGGTCAACTCCTCGTAACGTTCGTTGCTGCCGTCAGTGGGATGAAAGAAGGCTTCGGGATCGCCGGTGTGGATCGAAACCGGAATGCCCAGGCGCCCGCACTCGCGCCAGACTGGATCCATGCGCGGATCGTCGATTGCGACCAGCTTGCCGGTCTTGTCGCGCACACCCAGGCCCCAATCTTTCAACAGCTTCAGGCCGCGAGCCCCGCGGGCGACTGCATCGTCGAGTTGGCGCACCATCTGCTGGCTGAAATCCGGGTCGTCAATCTTGCTCCAATCCATCATCGTAAAAACGATGAACCTCCCCGGATAAGGCTTCACCATCTCATCGATGACGTGCTGCAGTTTGTCGCCCCACATGCCGGTCAGGATCACGACGGTTTTGACGTTGGTCTTATTCATGATTTCAATCACGCGCTCGGGTGGCATATGTTCGTCGATACCGAGGGCGTCGTTGGTGTGATTGTGCACGTCGATGACGTAGTACTTCGCCCGGGCGACGGGGTGGGCGGGGACGTGCAGCATGGAGACGGGATGAAAATCGCGCAGCAGGAGCGTCTTCTTCTGCTCGGCGCCGGCTGCCGACTTGTATCCGATCTGGGCTGGCGACTGGGCCGCGGCGGCCGGATCGGCAGTTTGCGCCTGGGCTCCGGGGACGCAGAGAAGGAGCGCCAGCATCCATCGGGCTTTCGAGTCCATAACCCCCTCCAGTCGTCAGTCGTCGGTCGTCAGTCGTCAGCTGTCAGTCGTCAGTTGTCAGGCTGCCGGCCCTCGGCCGGCGGCAGAACGAAAGTAAAAGTAAGTAATCGGAACTATACAACAGCCGCCGGACCCGAGTCCCAAAAAAGTACGTCGAGATCCGGGCTTTCTGCCCCTGTGGAAAAAAAGGCTGCCAACCGCTGCCCCGACTCTGGCATCTTGATAGCAGCAACTTAATTTCGATGAAGAGGCAAAGAAATGGGATCGCGCAAAGATAAGGTTCTTTTGAATATTCTGCTGGGCACGGGCGTCTATCTCCTGGATTCCTGGCGGAACCGCATGGGCGGAACGGTGGACGATTTGCGTTCGAGAGCACAGGACACGTACGAAACCGCGGCCGACCGGGTCAGCCGCGCCACCGACGTAATCCGGGGCGAAGACAGCCATGTTCTCGGCACCGCAGCGGCGGCACTGCTGGGCCTGGGTATCGGCATTGGCGTAGGTTTGCTGCTGGCTCCGGCGAGTGGAGAAGAAACCCGCAGCAACCTGGCCAGCAAGGCGCGCGACATTCGCGAGCGCGTTTCATCGCGAGCCGTGGCCGCAGCCGGCGACTAGGGAGATCGGAGATCGGACCTCAGACTTCGGACTTCGGCCCCGGCGCTGGTGGCTTGCTTCAGATGCCGAATTAGATCTGTCCCGGGTCTGACGTCCGGGGTCTGACGTCCGCTTTTCACTTTCTCTTGTAGTGAATTGGCCAGACCACGGTCCAGGTTTTGCCGCCATCTTTTGATCCTTCCCAGCTCCAGTCGAATTCATCGCTGGTGATGTTCTTGAACACCATGCGTTGCAGTCCCTTGCTGCCGTCGGGGCGGGTGGCCTCGCGGGCCAGGATCATCTGTCCATCCTTGAATTCGCCGGTGAAATCGAGATAGCCGCCTTCGTTGTCCACCCAGGTCTGCTTCCACTTACCCGCTGTAATATCGAAAATGGAAACGCTCTGTCCGCGCAGCGGCATGGCATCGCCGCCCGAGAAATTTTCCTGGACGATGCAGCCATCCAGAATTCTCCGGACACTGTTGGTCCCGTGAGCCGTCTCGCCAGGATGGTTGCCCGGCCAGGTAAGGTCCCACTCTCCCACCCAGAACTCTAGCTGTTTCTGCTCCGGCTCGGAGCAGGGCCTGGGTTGCGCCGCAGGCTGGTTCTGTTGGCCGGCGGCCACACAAGTGAAGAACAGGACGGCAAGGGCTATAGGGATCTTCATCGATCGTTCCTCATTGATCATTTCTCATTGATCATTCCACCCGGATTTCCTTGCCATCAGACGGCAGTCGAGCAAAAACGGTAGCAAGACACCTGTCCTCCATGGGCTTGTCTCCATCGGCTGTTGCCTTGTGATAAACCTTTACCCTTGACTCTCGAGCATGCCATCTTCCTTTTTCTCGCCGGCAGCGTGGGCGGGACCTTGAACGCGGTTGCCGGCGGAGGAAGTTTCGTGGCCTTTCCCACGCTTCTGTTCGTCGGCGTGCCCCCCATTCCAGCCAACGCCACCAACTCCCTGGCCTTGTGGACGGGCGCGAGCGCCAGCGGAGGCGCGTACCGCAATCGACTGACTGTGCCCATGCGGGTGCTGGTGCCGCTTTTGGCCGGCGGCCTGGTCGGCGGAGTCGCCGGTGCGGCGCTGCTGTTGCGAACCCCGGCGCACACCTTCATGCGCGTATTGCCCTGGCTGATGCTAGGAGCCACGCTGCTCTTCATCTTTGGCAAGAAACTGGCGGGCAACCGCGTCTCGAGCGTCGGGCATGGCGCCACCACGGCAACCATCGTGGGAGCAGCGTTGTTTGAACTGGTTGTGGCCGTCTACGGCGGTTATTTCGGAGGTGGCATAGGCATCGTCAACCTGGCCATGCTGTCTGCCGTCGGCATGACCGACATTCATGCCATGAACGCTTTGAAAAGCGTTCTGGGAGTTGTCATCAATGGCGTTGCTTCCCTGGTCTTCGTGGTGAAGGGCGCGATTTACTGGCCGCAGGCGATCGTGATGATCGCCGGCGCGCTGCTAGGCGGATATTTCGGGGCGCACTATGCCCAGAAGCTGCCCCAGGCCTGGATACGGGGATTTGTAATTCTGGTGGGAACGGGAATGACGGCTTATTTCTTCATCAAGGCTTATTGAGCACCGAGAGGAATTCGTCAGCCCTCAGATTTCACTGAGGGCTGAAGGCTGAGCGCTGAAAGCTGACAGCTGTTCTTACGGGAATTGCACGTCGAGAGCGTAAATCTCCTGGGTGCTGATATCGCGGACAAAGAGCGGCGTCCCATCCGGGGAAAGACCGCTCCAGGTTCCAATCCAGTTGAAGTAGCGATGGAGGTTTTTCAAGCTCGCGATCTGTTCGGGCGTGGTCTCTCCGAGCTTAAGGCGGTGA
>DASQHA010000378.1:0-3804 GCA_035632335.1 Terriglobales bacterium | reverse complement strand
ACGCCCTTGAGAACCGGTATCACCTGTTGGCGTTGCACGAACGCGTTCAGCCGGACCGCCAGATGTGGATCAGCCGACAGGCCTCCGCCCACCCGCAGAGAGAAACCAACTTCTCCGCCCGCGCGGCGAACCGCGGTCAGGCCCACATCATTGATTTCGGGATAGGCGCACCAGACGCGGCATCCGGTGATGCAGACTTTGAACTTGCGCGGCAGGTTATAGAAATCGCCGTTGCCCACGAAGAAGTTGTTGGCTTCGAGCGCCAGCGACGATGCGTCGAAAATTTCGTCGGCATCCACCCCGGCCAGGGGGCAGCCGGTGATGTTGCGGGTATCGTCCCCGCAAGAACCTTTGGTGGTCAGTCCGGCGTGCCACAATCCATCGAGCAGCTCGGGCAGGTCCTGGATCGTCACCCAGTGCAGCTGGATATTCTGGCGCACCGTCAGGTCGGCGGTCCCGCGGGCGTATTTCTCAGTGACGTCCGCGATGGTGCGCAGCTGGTGAGAATGGAGCAGGCCGTTGGGAATGCGAATCCGCACCATAAAGAACGGCAGCGCCTTCCCTTCCCCGTTTTTTCCTCCGACCACGCCGGCGCCGTCGCCCTGGGTGTACACGCCCCACCAGCGAAAATACGTGCCCAGCCATTCGGGCGTGATGGAATCGAAGCCTTCGCGGGCGAACTTGCGGATGTCATCGAGGCCTTCCCAGGGATTCTTCTCCCGCTTCAGGCGCTCCACGCGCTGGGCCTTGGTTTCTGTCACTGCCGCTTCTGTCCCTGCGTTTGCCATAAGAGTTTTGGGCCACAAAAAAAACCACCGCCAGTGGAATGCACTGGCGGTGGGTATGATTGCCGATAGCTAAATGAGTCTTAGGTCAGCGGCCCCCTGGCGCCAGTGGATACCCCCCGACAACAACAAGTACAACACTGGCCGCGCATTAGGTTGGAAGCTGACATGAACCCATTCATCGTAGATAGCGCCGTGAAGCCTGTCAATTAGCTTCTGGGTGCGTTGGATGAAAACTTTGAATAGCACGCATCAATAAAGTTGCATTGACCGTTTGATGGCATGGCCGGCGGTGGCGCGTTTCCCGAGTCGCTGCTTGCGCCCGGCAGGAGATGTTCATATATCATCGGGATAGTCTGGATGCTGTCGTTTCAGATATTTAGATGAGGTGGTTCGCTTGACTGCCGCAGGATTTCGACGTGTCGCCCTTAGCTTGCCCGAGGCCGTGGAAGGCTCGCACTTCGGGCATGCCGACTTCCGGGTAGGCGGAAAAATCTTCGCCACGCTCTCGCTCCAGTCGGAAGGATATGGCGTACTGCTGCTCACGCCGGAGCAGCAGGCGGGAATGGTCGAAGACGAGCCCGGTATTTTCTCGCCAGTTCCGGGGGGATGGGGACGAAACGGCTCCACGCGTGTGCGGCTGGCTAAGGTGGCGCCCGACATCCTCGAAGCCGCGTTGCGGATGGCGTGGCAGAGAAAGGCTCCGAAGAAGCTCCTGCGCACCTCAAAACTCTAGAGACCAGAAATGGAGATCAGGGCTTCGCCGGCTCGGAGGCTACCTCCGTCCCTGATTTTCGGAAGCCAAATCGCACGACCCACGCGCTGGCCACCGCCTGTCCGTTCACTTGCGGCGGAGAGAACTTCCACTGTTGCGCGGCTTGCAGGGCTTGGCGGGCGAAATACTTGCTCGGCCCTTCGGTTAGAAACGTCGCCTGCTGCACGTTCCCCCCGGCATCAACCGCCAGCTTCAGGCTGATCCTGATAGTGCCGGAGATTGTGTTCCGCGCCGACTTGGAGACCACCGGCTCCACTTGCTGAAGCACTCTACCGTGATCGGAGCCTGCGGAGGGTGGCGCGGCGCTTGCCGTCACCGCAGGAGCGGGCGAAGGCGCGGCGGCTTTCGGAATCTTGTTCTCTTTCTCTGTGCGCGGCCGCATCGCGGAAGGCTTGGACTCGGCCGCTGGGGCGGCTGGCGGCGGCTCCTGCTTGGGTGCAACGCTTTGGGTTTCAGGCAAAGCCGGCGACGGAGCCGAAACCGAACTTGCAGCGTCGGGGTGGGAATTGAGCAGCCTGGGACCGATCCAGAGGGCGGCCACCACCAGTCCGACCGCGGCCACTAGAAGAACGTACCACCACTTCGCGGACCCCGCCGGTATTTTGACGGTGGAGGGTTGTTGCGACGCCGGCGAACTCGCTTGCAGCCGGGCCGCGATATCGGAAACTGTACAGCGGCGCTGCGGATCACGGCGCAAGCAGCAGTGCGCGATCCCCATGAACGGCGCCGGCACGGTCTCGGGCAGTGGCTCGGTCATACCTTCAATCGCCGGCAGGCGCTGGGTGAGGGCTTCCATCAAAGTCATGCCCAGAGACCAAGAGTCCGATGCCGGCAGGATGATCCCGCTGGCGACCTCGGGCGCGTCGTAGCGGCTGGCCGGAGCAAGGCTGCCCGCCGGATCGCCGGTGCGAAACAGGCTGTCGCTCGACAATTTCAGCTGGTCCTGCGCTGCCATCACATTCGACGGCTTCAGCCTGCCATGAATCAGCGACTTGCCGTGGACAAACGTGAGGGCATCGAGCGCTGGCTCGAGCAGGTCCCGCACTTCTTCCGGCGTGAGTGCCCGGTGGGGAAGAATCTGCGCCAGGTTGTCTTCGGCATACTCCATGACTACATAAAGAAAGACCGATTTATCCAGCTGGCAGCTGCCGTTTTCGAAAAGCCGAAGCAGATGAGGATGGGACAGCTTGGCCGTCGCTTCCCAGCGCGACAGCTGGGCGGCGGTGGTCGCCGGATCGGCGGGAATGAGCTTGATGGCTGCACGCTGCGGGTCCCGGCCACGCCGTTCGGTAAGGAATACCGCGCTGTGCCCGGAACCGCCCAGATATTGGCGGAGTGGGAAAGTGCCATTCACCATCTGGCCCTCCCACTGCTTCCAGTCCCGGGTCATTACGGTTCCTTGTCCGCTGCTCTGCATTCCCGCTATTGTAAGCGAGCATCCGGTCGCGTGGGCTGGCCCGCCAGACAAAAATTCTTGGGTGATGCAGGAGAAAACCGCAGGGCGGCGCCGCCAATGTCCACGTGGGGACAGCCGCCCTCGGCTGTCCTGCCGAGCGCAGCTCGGCCTGGGGCCGGGACCGAGTGCAAAGCAGAAACCCTGCCGAGCTTTGCTGGGCCGGGCAGGTGAGGACACCCGCCCCTACGTGGACTTGTCTTAACTTCTCAGTCGCCCGGACGCTCGGTCCGCCATCTTTTATCTTGCTGCTGCATGATGGCGTAGCATTCGCAGGTGGCGTTTTCCAACCGGGGCCGGTCGACGATGTTGACGTGACCTCGCGAATACGTGATCAGTCCGGCCTTTTGCAGTATGCCGGCAGCGACCGTCACGCTGGCCCGGCGCGTGCCCAGCATGTGGGCCAGAAATTCCTGGGTCAAAGGCACAAAGTTGGAGCCGATCCGGTCCTGGCACATCAGCAGCCAGCGCGCCAGGCGTTCGTCCACTTCATGCAGGCGGTTGCAAGCTGCAACCTGGGTTCCCTGCATGGCCAGAATCTGCACATAACGTTGCAGCCGGTTCGCCAGGACGGGGCATTGCAGCATGGCTTGCGCGATGCCGCGGGCGCTGATTCGGAAGGCGCTGCCCTCGATCTGGACCACCGCCTGGGTGGGACCGCTTTTGAAGCCCACCAAGAGAGGCAAGCCGACAAATCCGTCCTTGCCGGTCAGGCCGACTTCCACGCTTTTCCCCTCGGCCAGCACCGTCAGAATGGACGTCATCCCGTTATTCATGAAGTAGCCCAACTT
>DASQHA010000377.1:0-10362 GCA_035632335.1 Terriglobales bacterium | reverse complement strand
CATAGCGGCGCAAGCCCCACACATCGCAGAGTGCGCGATGTGTGGGGCACCCGGCCACCCGTCCTCGCTGGGATTTCCCAGCCTTGCCGGTACCTTTATCGGCGAAAAATCCCCGCCCAAGCGAAGCTTGGACGGGGCACCTCTAGGCCTACTTCTGTTGCAGGGATTCCACGAACTCGGACAGGTTGCGGATGCGAAGATTGACCAGGCTTTCGTTCTGGGAACGGAACAACGTCCCCCACACCGGCATGTCGGAGGTGCCATGGGCATGGCCCCCGGAGCCGAATCTCAACACGGATGCAAAGTGGTCCGCCGGGAACTTTCCGTGGTTGTTCCTGGCTAACAAGGACAAGTCCGGCGGGGGTGATTTCAGTATTTCAGCCGCGGGGCCGTCTCCGGCGCCGGTCGCGCCGTGACATGCTGCACAGTAATCCTTCCACATCTGGGCCCCGGAATCCGGTTGGCTGTACGGTGCGTGGACCTTCTTGATGGTTTTTTCGGTTTTCTCCTGCCCCATGAGGGCGACGTTCGTGGTGGCCGCGAGGAGCATTCCAGCTAAAGCAATACCTGCGTATCTGGTGAACGACATGATGCACCTCTCATATTTGGAAGTCTTCCTTCGACTGGGAAATTGCAGCGGTGCCCGGCTTACGCAAGGCTGCTATGCGTGCTTTCTATGCCATTCACAGTTGGGAGTCTGTGATTCCCCTCACCCTGCGCGGTGATCAGGGCTTGACGTTTTCAGGGCGTTGCCCGCATTTCGTCAGGTTCGGGGCCGGTCCCGCTGCGGCATAATCCAAAATAGTTAGGGTGTTCACGACCCTGCGACGCGGACAACTAATCTGCGCGTGTCAGCCTTCCTATCTGGTAGAGAAGTTGGATAGGAGTACGCCACATGAATCCTCAGAAAATGAAATTGTTAGCAGTTGTTTTCTCCGTCGTTCTGGCCTGCATGGTCTTTCTGCCTGCGGCCGCGGCGGATGATTGGAACCAGGCCACCAAGATGCATTTCAGCGAACCGGTGGCGATTCCCGGCATGACCTTGCCGGCTGGTACTTACTGGTTTTTGCTGGCAGACACCCAGGGCGGGCAGCAGATGGTTCAGGTCTTCAATGCTGACCGGTCGAAGCTCTACGCCACCGCGGAGGTGGTGCCGACAGAGCGCCGGCACAGCACCAACGAAGTGGAATTGCAGTTCGCGGAACGCTCTCCCCAGCGGCCGGAGGCTCTTTTGAAGTGGTACTATCCCGGACGCCTGACGGGACAGGAATTTCTCTACCCGCAGAAGTGGGAAAACCGTTTCATGCGTGAGGCCAAGCAGGACGTGGTGGCTTCACCTTTCAACTCCAGCGCGACGTTTCCCACGCCCGGAACCTAGGTGCAACCTGAGCTAGGTGCAACCTAAGCTAGATGCACCCTAAGCTAGATGCACCCTAAGGTCGATGCATCCTGGGATTGGCCCAGGATGCTATGTCGGATGCGATCATGAATCCAGTCCACGAGCAGCGCCTGGCACTGACCAGGCGCTGCTCAGAATTCAAAGTAACCGCCGCCGGCGGCGCGGCGAGGCATGCTTTCGGGCTCGCCTGACGGGAGCAGGCCGACAACTCCTCGCAGATTTTCCCAGGCAGCCTGGTTCAGCGCGGGATCGGCGCCCACCAGGTCGCGGATCATGTTCCAGGCGGCAAGGTTCAGCGCGCCCTCGGGCGGCGGTCCCATGGCGAGCGAGACCGAGCACTGCGGGCAGAAACAGATGCGTTGCGCCGACGACTTTTGCCGCGGCCTGATGCCGACGGTCTGCGCGAACATGTACACCGCGACGGATTTGTGGCCGACTTCGATCTCACGATTGCAGCGAAGACAAAAAAGATTTTCCAAAGGTCCCTTCCTGCGAACAAAACAAGATACTGTCGCGATCGCTTTACAGATGCAAGTACGCAGAAGGATTCCCTGAGAGCGGCCACGGATTTTCACGGATTTCACGGATCAAAACTCTTAGCTCTTTGCTTTTCTTCGCTTCCGACTTATCCGTGTGAATCCGGAAAATCCGTGGCCGCTCTTTTTCATTCCGGGATGCCGACCACGAGCGTCCGTCTTTTCGGCAGTTCGCTGTCGGCGATCTCGGCCGCGAATTGCAGGTCTGAGCCCTGCAGCAGGACCAGGTCGCGGGCGGCCTGATTGAAGAAGTAGACTACGTCGCCTCCGAAGCGGTCTTTAAAGCGGCGGCGTTCTTCGAGGTCAAAAGGGCTTACGGAATACACTTTCAGGTCTTTCGACTCGCGCAAGGCGGCGCTCAACTGGCGTTGGAAGGCGAGAGCGCCTTGCCGCACCTGCGCCATGGTAAAAGCGACCACGTGGTAAGACATAAGTCTTTACAGAGGATGGCAGAGCGTGGGCAGGCTGTCCAGGGGCGGAGCTCCTGCGTCGCCCCGAACCAAGCTGTGCTCTAGCCAGGAACAGCTGGCGTCATGCACTCTGCTGCTATGGGTGCTGATTTCAAGGGCAATGCCGCATCACGATTGACCATTGGGTGGACGCGGGTACAAAGCTTTCAGTTCTCGGCCAAGTTTGTCCGGCTCGCGGAGCTGCGCCGTCTGAAGGAATGCGAACAGGTGGCGGCGGTCTGCTACCGGGTGCGCGGCGGCGACATTGAATTCCTGCTGGTCAAGACCGGCAAGGGACGCTGGATTTTTCCCAAAGGCAGCGTCGAACCCGGGCTTACCCACGCCCAGGCAGCCGCCCTCGAAGCTTTCGAGGAGGCCGGAGTTCATGGCCGCATCGAGGAGGCCTCGTTCACCTCGTATGTACGGCGGCGGGGCAGGGAGTTGCGGAATTCGGCCGGGAGGCTGGCCGAGAGAGAGTCGGCGGTGAACGCCCACCTTTGCGAAGTCCTGCGGCTGGTGCCGCCGCAGGAGCTGGATCGCGACCCCACCTGGTTTTCGGCCGACAAGGCGAAGCGTCGCTTGCGGGAGCACCGCACGCCTGAGTTTGGGACCGAACTGGCCCGGGTGGTGGACCGGGCGGTGTCGCGCATCCGGCGGCCGCGCAGGCGGATCGCAACCCTGGTCCGGAACCAGCAGCCGCAGGCCGGCGATCTGCAAAAAGTGCAATTCATCGACATCGGCAGAGTCCGGGAAGCCGCGGGCCGGAGCAAGACTCCGCGGACAGGCTGAGCGCACCGCTCAGGAGAAGTAGTCGCGCATCAGCTCGGTGATCCATTGCGGTTGCCGGACTCGCGCCGGGTCGGGCTCGAATTCTCGCACAAAAGGTTTGATATCCAGCACGGGCGTGCCGTCGATCGCGTCCAGCGCTTTCACTTTCAGCTTCAGGCCATCCACTTCGATCAGCTCACAAACGGACACACCGAGTTTGTTCGGGCGCTCTTTCTTCCTCTGCGCGAAGATGCCGACGCGCGGCCATGCCTGGTTCCCTCTGGGATGGCAGGCAGTGGTGAGGACGCTCTCGTCCGAAAGCAGGTGGAAGTGGAAGATCACCGTGATGTGGGAGAAATCAGTGAGTCCCAGGATTGACTCCGGGGTGAAACGTGTGCCGTCCAATTCGATGACGGATATTACGTTTCCCCAGAAATCGTCTTTGGCTTCGGTGCGCGGCGAGTGGACGTGGCCGATGGGCGAGAGCTTGATGGCAGCCATGCCTCCATGCTAAATCCGGCGCCTGGGGCCGGGCTATCCCTGATTCCCCGAACGCCGTTGCTGGCGGGACCGGTCTTCGTGTTCGCCCAGGAGCCGATTCAGTTCGTCGACTAAGTCCATCAGTTTTTCCGAGTTCATTTCGTTGCTGGCTTTTTCGGCAAGATGCTTCCAATCGCGGGGCGAATCTGGGGTCATGGGAGTGCCCCTTTCTTGATTCACCAAATGTACTATGGCGGCAACCCGTGGTCTGAGCAATTCGACACACTTGGCCGCCGGGCCTGGGCGAAGGTCGGTCGCCAGGAATCTGGCGCTCATGAGCCCATAGAGGGAAGCTGTGTATCGGCTCCACGCCAGATCCTTCACGGCCTGAAGGCCGTTCAGGATGACGCCTGGGTGGAGGCTGGAGGGGTCTCAAACTGGAGCCCCACGGCCCAAACAAATCCCTTGACCTCACCCACCTAACCCGCTAAATTATGAGGTTCCACGGACATAGGGGCGGCTTTTAGGGCGTTCCCCAGTACCTCCGCTGACAGGTGGGACTCGACCGAATCGAAGAAACTTTCGGGGCTGGCGGAGCATCTATACCAGTAGCCAGAGCATTCCCGTACAACCCATAAGAACTGAAGGACTTACGAATCTGGCCGGGACTTGCCCTGTCGTAAAAATCGAGAATTACGCCATTTCGCTGGGGTCAGGAGAAATAATAATGAAGCGCTCTGATCGTGTTTTTGATGCTTTACATACTTTGCGGAACCGTTATATGCTCTGTCAGCTTGCATCGAAGGCTACCCGTAAGTTTCACAAGCCCAATACCAGAATCCAGGAGACCATGAACGAGGTCCTGGATCGGATTGCAAGTTCGGAGCGGCAGTCGGTTCTGGCCGAACCGGAACATTTTGCTGAGGCACAACGGCGGGCTGCATAAGTTAGCCCGCCTCCTGCCCCGCTGGATGGATCCTTCTCTTTCGCGTACCCCCCTTTGAAAAATCTCCTCGCAGGTGACTGATGACCATTGCTGAACTCAAAGAAAAAAATATTACCGAGCTAACCAAGATCGCCCGATCTTTGGACTTGCCCGGAGCCAGTGGATTGCGCAAGCAAGACCTGATTTTCAAGATTCTCCAGGCCCAGAGTGAAAAAGAGGGCCACATTTTTGCCGAGGGTGTGCTGGAAATTTTGCCCGACGGCTACGGCTTTCTCCGCTCGCCGGATTACAACTATCTGCCCGGCCCGGACGACATTTACGTTTCCCCGTCGCAGATTCGCAAGTTTGACCTCAAGACCGGAGACACCATCAGCGGCCAGGTGCGTCCGCCGCACGAGGGCGAGAAATACTTTGCCCTGGTCAAGATTGAAGCGGTCAACTTCGAATCGCCGGAAGAAGCGCGCAACAAAATCCTGTTCGACAACCTGACGCCGCTGTATCCGCAGGAGCGATTGAAGCTCGAAACTGTGCGCGAGAACGTCAGCGCCCGGGTGATGGATCTGCTGACGCCTCTCGGTAAAGGCCAGCGCGGACTGATCGTTTCCCCGCCCCGCGCCGGCAAGACCATGCTGCTGCAGAACGTGGCCAATTCGATTACGACAAATCATCCCGAAGTTGTGCTGATGGTGCTGCTGATCGATGAGCGGCCGGAAGAAGTTACGGACATGCAGCGATCGGTCAAGGGCGAGGTTATTTCATCGACCTTCGACGAACCTGCCGCGCGGCACGTGCAAGTCGCGGAGATGGTGATCGAAAAGGCCAAGCGTCTTGTCGAACACAAGCGCGACGTGGTGATTCTGCTCGATTCGATTACCCGTCTGGCTCGCGCTTACAACACCATCGTTCCGCCCAGCGGCAAGGTGCTTTCAGGCGGCGTGGATTCGAACGCGTTGCAGCGTCCCAAGCGGTTCTTTGGCTCGGCGCGAAACATTGAAGAAGGCGGATCGTTGACCATCATTGCTACGGCCCTGATTGATACGGGATCGCGCATGGATGATGTGATCTTTGAAGAATTCAAAGGCACCGGTAACTCGGAAATCATCCTTGACCGCAAGTTGGTCGACAAGCGCACCTTCCCGGCCATCGATATTCAGCGCTCCGGCACGCGTAAGGAAGAGTTGCTGATCCCGAAGGAAGACCTGACCCGCATCTGGGTGCTGCGCAAGGTGCTGAACCCGCTTTCGCCCGTGGAAGCGATGGAACTGCTGATCGACAAGCTGAGCAAGACCAAGTCGAATGGCGAGTTCCTGGCGAACATGAGTTCACTGTAAGTTTTTTCTCCCTGAGGTATGTCCGCGACAATCCCCGCCCAAGCGGAGCTTGGACGGGGCACCCTTCTGTATGTGCCATCTGCCAGTGTCATCCTGAGCGGAACCAGGCCATTCGCTTGCGAATGGGCTGGTGGAGTCGAGGGACCCCTATAAGCTTCACGACGGCCGCCGAACCTGACGAGCGAAAGGTCCCTGTACTCCATTAATTCCGTTACGCTGCTAGGGGTCCTCCGACTGCGCAGCAGCTTCGCTTCGCGAAGCTGTTACTCCGCTCAGGATGACAACTTGAAAATTTCTTGTGGGCCCGCTCCCGCTCGGCTCGAACGTATAATGTCCCTCAATTCAACTGTTCGAGGTGGACGTTGCGACTCAAGAGCCTCTCAGGGATCATCGCCTTCGCGCTGACAGCCGTGCTGCCGTCGGCATCCCAGTCCAATTACATGCGGCAGGAGACCTCGGCTCACCAGAGGGTCGGCATCGACGAAGGCCGCCTCAAGATAGAACGGGATATGGCCAAGAAAGCCAACGAGGCGCGCCAGGCCGATCTCAGGCGCGATACCGGGAAGTTGCTCAAGCTGGCCACCGAGTTGCAGGAGTACGTCGATAAGACCAACGAGGGCATGCTTTCGGTGAATGTGATCAAGAAGGCGGAGGAGATTGAAAAGCTGGCGCACAGCGTGAAAGAAAAGATGAAAGGGTCGCCTTAACGCGACTCGATGAAGGCGCGATGCCGGTCCGCCCACCAACCCCAGGGGGCCGTCAACCACATTGCGATGCCGCCCCAGGCGAGAGCCGTCACGCTCGGCGGAGCGCCGGCAAACAGAGAGCTTACCCATCCCAGGAAAAGAAACGCGATGAGTGCCCAGAAACCATATCGCCCAGTGTTGTCGCGGGCGCGGGTGCAGCCGAGGTAAACCGCCAGCCCGGCGCCGAAGAAAAGGATCTCCACGGCGATCGTCGCCGGCAAGGAGTTCCACAATCCCAGGCCGACGCGCCCTTCGCCACCCGGATACAGCTGCAGGTCCGGGCGGTGCGCGATGAAATCCAGAATCCAATGACTGAGCACGGCGGCGCCTGCAACCAAAGCCTCTCGCAGGTTGCGGCGCAGGGCGTAGTAGGTTCCGCCAAAGAGGACCGCCCACACCATTGCCATCAGCAAACTGTGCGAGATGGGATACGCGGTGAACTCAAGCGGAGAAACCCCGGCAAGGCCGGGCGCGATCCTGACATGCTCGATGCCGAGCAGCAGAAAGACCGGCCACAGGAAGTCAAGAAATTGGGCAGCGAGAATCAGGGTGCCTAGGGAAGTGCCCGGTGCCACTCTCTTGGCGGCAAGCGCGACGCCGAAATGGCCGATGAACATAAATCAGAGAGTCAAAGCCATGCGACTGAGTCGCAACTGTACGGACCCCGGGGAGTGTCGGCCGAAACCGTGTCATCCTGAGCGAAGTAGAAAGTTCGCTTCGCGAACTTTCTATGCCGTCTAAGGACCCATATAGCCTGCACGGCGCTGAAATCTTGGCAGTTTTTTCAAAACGTATGCCACCGATAAGCTGATCGGGGTCCTTCGACTGCGCAGCGGCTTCGCTTCGCGACGCCGCTACTCCGGTCAGGATGACACCCCCCATGGGGCGCCGGTCAACTTCGAGCTGCTCCTTCCTTCACGATGCGCATGCCGTAGAACGACCGATATACGAAGATGAAGGATGCGAGGAAGAAGCCCAGCGCGAGCAAGTGACCCAGCATGCCGCCGGCTTCAGCCGTGAGCTTTACCGCCAATTCAACCGCCAGCAGCCCGAATAACGTGGTGAACTTGATGACCGGGTTCAGGGCAACTGACGAGGTGTCTTTGAAAGGATCGCCGACGGTGTCGCCTACCACGGTCGCATCGTGCAGCGGCGTGCCTTTCTGTTTCAGTTCCACTTCCACAATTTTCTTGGCATTGTCCCAGGCGCCGCCCGCGTTGGCCATAAAAATTGCCTGATAGAGACCGAAGATGGCGATTGAGATCAGGTAGCCGATAAAGAAGAATGGCTCCACAAAAGCAAACGCCAAGGTGGCGAAGAAGACTGCCAGGAAAATATTGAACATTCCCTTCTGTGCGTACTTGGTGCAGATTTCGACTACTTTCTTGCTGTCGGAGACGGATGCCTTGGTTACACCCTCAAGCTTGATGTTGGCCTTGATGAACTCCACCGCGCGGTAGGCACCGGTGGTCACGGCCTGGGTGGAAGCGCCGGTGAACCAGTAAATCATGGCGCCACCGGTTATCAGGCCAAGCATGAAAGGCGCGTGCAGAAGCGAAAGATTGTTCACGTTCTCGGTGAGCCCGTTGGTGAGCGCCATGATGATGGAAAAAATCATGGTGGTCGCGCCAACCACCGCGGTCCCGATCAGAACCGGCTTGGCCGTGGCTTTGAAAGTGTTGCCCGCGCCGTCGTTTTCTTCCAGCAAATCCTTGGCGCGCTCAAAATTAACGTCCATGTTGAAATCTTTTTTAAGCTCCTGCCGGATGTTGGGGACCTGCTCGATCAGCGACAGTTCATACACGGACTGCGCGTTGTCGGTGACCGGACCGTAGGAATCCACCGCGATGGTCACCGGGCCCATGCCCAGGAAGCCGAACGCCACCAGTCCGAAGGCAAAGACGGGAGCCGCCACCATCAATCCCTCCAGACCCAGGGTGCTGAAGTAGTATCCGAGGGACATCAGCGCCACCATCGAAAGTCCGAGATAGTAGGCAGAGAAATTTCCGGCCACGAAACCGGACAGAATTCCCAGCGACGCTCCACCTTCATCGGCGGAAGTAACCACTTCGCGTACGTGCCGCGACTCAGTCGAGGTGAAGACTTTTACCAGTTCAGGGATGATGGCCCCCGCCAGCGTCCCGCACGAAATAATGCTGGCCAGCTTCCACCACTGCGTCGTATCACCGGCCAGGCTGGGAACGATGATGGCGGAAATGACGAATGTCACACCGACCGAAATCAGGGACGTCAACCACACCAGCCAGGTCAGGGGCGTCTCGAAATTCATTTTGTCGGCGTTGCCAAACCGGGCCTTGGCAATAGCGCCGTTAATGAAGTAAGCCGCTGCGCTCGACACCAGCATGGCTATGCGCATCACAAAGATCCAGACCAGCAGCTGTACCTGGATGGTCGGGTCCTTTACGGCCAGCAAGATGAAAGTGATCAGGGCAACGCCGGTCACGCCGTAGGTTTCGAAGCCGTCGGCTGAGGGTCCAACCGAATCGCCGGCGTTGTCTCCGGTGCAGTCGGCAATCACGCCGGGGTTGCGCGCGTCGTCTTCCTTAATCTTGAAGACGATCTTCATCAGGTCGGAGCCAATGTCGGCGATCTTGGTGAAGATGCCGCCAGCAATGCGCAACGCGGCCGCGCCCAGCGACTCGCCGATAGCGAATCCGATGAAGCAGGGCCCGGCGTAGTCGGCAGGAATGAAGAGCAGAATAATCAGCATGAGCAGCAGTTCAACGCTGATCAGCATCATGCCGATGCTCATGCCGGCCTGCAGCGGAATGTTGTATATCGGATACGGCTTGCCGGCGAGACCGGCAAAAGCGGTGCGCGAGTTGGCAAAGGTGTTGACCCGAATACCGAACCAGGCGACGCCGTAGCTGCCAGCAATTCCCACCAGGCTGAAGAGAAGAATGATGGGGAGGGTGATGGCGATCGGCTTATCCGGGACCGGAGACAGCACGCCGAAATAGAGCACGATGACGACGGCAATGAAGAGCCACAGGATCAGCAGGAATTTTCCCTGGGTGATCAGATAGGTCTTGCAGGTCTCGTAGATAAGCTCGGAAATCTCGAGCATGGAACGATGCACCGGCATCTTGCGCAGGCGGGTGTAAATGATCAGTCCAAAACCCAGGCCGAAAATGCAGAACAGGATGCCGATCATCAGCAGGCGATGACCGTCAATGCCGAGGAACAATACCTGCGAGAGATCGGGGAGCCTGAGACTGGCTTCGCCGCCGACTTCCTGGGCGGGCTGGGCCAGGGCTGAAATGGACCCGAGTGTGAGGACGGCGATGGTGGCGGCCACCGTCCGAGTGAAAACGTGGGTAAATGAGCGTCCTTGGGACACAGCTTTCGCCAGCCAGGTGCGCATGGGAATTCCTCCGGTATGAAGACTATTTCAGGACCATCACGTGTTTAGGCACTGCCACCCAGCGAACAGCACCAACCGGACGCTCTCATCGAGAGCGCCGGGGAGCGCATTGCCGGAGTTCCGAACACGCTTCCACTACACGGCATTGAACAAGGAGTGTTGAGCTTGGCCGCGTCGGATGTTTCGTACCGCAGAGGCCGCCGGCTGGACGCTGAGCTTGCTGCCGAAGGCCCGATACAAAACCAGCTTTTATAGCATGTTAGGGAGGACTGGTCAAACCCGGAAGGATGCTCCTGATCGGGTGGCGGGGGGGGGGGCGCCC
>DASQHA010000376.1:0-31878 GCA_035632335.1 Terriglobales bacterium | reverse complement strand
GCTCGACTGGGCAGATGAGGACATCTGCCCCTACGTGGACTGTGGTTAAATTACCTTCTGATGTTTGCCCGCCGGATTCGCGTGGAATACGAACAGAACGGACGGCGCCACGCCTGCCCGATGAAGTGGCTGGACAGTTTTTCCATGCGCAATTTCACCAACGCCACTGTTTTTGACAACACCCTTCCGGTGGCTGATGGAGTCATGGAAATCGGGACCCACGTTCCAATCAATGAACTGAAAGCGGCGATGGAAGACTGGTTCCGGAAGAAGAGTTATCTGGCGAAGGATGCGGGCTTGGTCATCAGCGAGTCCAAAGACTCCTCATCGGGAAAAGTAATCGCTAATCGCTAAAAGCTAAAAGCTAAACGCTAAACGCTAAAAGCTAAAAGCTCTGCGCTACTCCCCGTAGTGCAACAGCGAAAACACGTCGTACTCTTGCAGCTTGTCCCGCCCTTTCAGGAAGTCGAGTTCGACCACAAATCCCAGGCCTGCAATCTCCGCTCCCAACGAGTGCGCCAGCCTGGCCGTGGCTTCGGCCGTGCCGCCGGTAGCCAGCAGATCGTCAACAATAAGCACCCGTTGGCCTTTCTGGATGGCGTCTTTATGGATCTCGAGGGTGTTGGTGCCATATTCGAGCGCGTAGTCGAACTTGGCGGTGGCGGCGGGAAGCTTGCCCGGCTTACGCAGCGGGACGAAGCCGGCATTCAGGCGATAAGCGACTGCCGGGCCGAAGATGAATCCGCGCGCTTCCATGCCCAGCACCAGGTCGATGCCGGCCTTGATGTAATGTTCGGACAGCGCGTCGATCAGCATGGCGAGGCCGAGCTTGTCCTTGAGCAGGGTGGTGATGTCGTAAAAGAGAATGCCCTTCTTGGGGAAATCCGGCACTTCGCGGATCAGCTTTTTCAGCGGCTCGCAGTTGAGCCGCGACGGCTGGGGCGCGGGATTCGACATTTACCAGGCTCCTTCGATGCGAAAAGTGGTGAGGCCGGCGACCGGCTTACTTTCGACTTCCTCGACATCATCGACGCGGGCGGCGCGCGGTCCGGCTCGTAGTCGCGATCTCAGGCCAAGGAGCTGTTCTCGCGATCCCATGGCCAGGACTTCCACGCTGCCGTCGGCATTGTTGCGCACCCAGCCGGCGATGCCGAGGATGTGCGCTTCGCGTTCCACGAACCAGCGAAAGCCAACGCCCTGCACTCTTCCCCGGACGATGAAGCGGCAGGCTTGGGTAGCTTTTTCGGTCGAAGTCATCTCTAACTCTATGCAGGCGCGAGCGCCTACATTCGCTTCTTATGCTCGTGACAAGTACGCGCCTTCGGCTGTGTCCACGCGGATTTTTTCGCCTTCGTTGATGAAGGGCGGAACGTGCACCACCAGCCCCGTCTCGGTCTTGGCTGGCTTGGTCACGCTGGAGGCGGTGGCGCTTTTCAATCCAGGCTCGGTTTCGACTACCGTCAGCTCCACCGTCTGCGGCAACTCGATTCCCACCGCCTTGCCGTCGAAGAATTCCACTTTGATCGTCAAGTTGGAGATCAGGTAGTTGACCGCGTCGCCCAGAATCTCGCGAGTCAGGTGGGTCTGCTCGAAGTTGGTCGTGTCCATGAAGTAGTAGCTGTCGCCGTCGGCGTACAGAAACTCCATCTCGACCTCATCCACCGTGATTTTTTCAATGGGGTCAGGCGAGCGGAAACGGTGTTCGAACATGGCGCCGGTGCGCAGGTTGCGCAGTTTGGCCTGGATGAAGGCGCGCAGGTTGCCGGGAGTGCGGTGCTCGACGCTGAAAACGGAATGCAGATCATTGTTGTGCTTGATGATCATGCCGGGGCGAAGCTGGGTGGCGGGAATAGCCATTGCTGGGTAAGTCTCCTTAACTGTTGCGATTCCTTCGGCGGAAGGCGGGCAGGCCACATTTTCCGCCGGATACGAGGTTCCAACTCTTTATTTTACACGGGCTTGAGCTGATTTGGGAACAGGACCCCAGTGGTCACCCGGGAAAACCAAGAAAGAATCCTCCAACCTATGGCGGACAGCTAGAATCAGATGAAAGCAACTTCAAAACGAAATCGAGTTGAAAGGATTTTTTATGCGCACTGGAAACTACGAAGCTTCAGATCGCGGCAACTCCGCTGGGACTGCGGTGACCTTCCTGCTGATTGGTTTGGGCGCCGGCACTCTGCTCGGCATGTTGCTCGCCCCCAAAGCGGGCAAGCAGATGAGAAAAGACCTGCGTCGCAAATTCGACAGCGCCCGGGAAACGGTCGACGAGTGGACCGACGACGCCAGAGAGTTTGCCGAGGAAGCCATGGAACGCGGCGCCGACATCGCCGATCAGGTAAGGGACAAAGTCGCTCCCCTGACCAAAGCCATGCGCCGGTAGAGCGGACGTCGGGCGTCGGACCTCGGACGTCAGGCGCCGGCAAGTGACCTGGTTCTTGTAGCGCCGGCATCTCGCCGGCTGTCGCGAGGGCATCTTGCCCTCGCATCTTGCCCTCGCCACGTAGTGGCAACATCGCCGCTTTTCCCTGCAGACAAGCACGGGCGAAGATGCCCGTGTCTGCATTAAATGAGCCTGACGTCCAAGATCCCAGGTCTGACGCCCGAAGTCCCTACTTGAAGATGGATGCGAAAAAGCCCTTCACCTTGCCCATAACGCCCTTGCTGGACTGCGGGTTGGGTGGCTCGGCCAGGGTGAGCAGGGGCGTGGGACGGTTGGGGCGAGACAGGGGCAGAGCTTGCGCTTCGAGATCGGGCACCGGCGCGGATGGGGGCAGGTCGCTGGCCCGGAACACGAACGGGGCGTCGATTTGCGCGTGCGGCGCGTTGGGTGAAGGGGCGGGCAGGCTCTCGGTACCGGGAGGCGCAATGGTCATCGTCATCTGTGAAGCCGGAGCCGCCTGCGCCGGCATCCCGGCGGCGGTATCTGGAGGCGGCACCAGCTTAGCTTCGTCCCCAGGCTGCGCCAGGCGCACTGCCGGCGGCAAGTCTTTTTCGGAAACCTCAGGCGTCACGTCGGCGCGCATCACCGGGATTTGCGGCGGCGGACAACCGCAGTCGTCAGGCACCGTGGTCTCCATCCTGTCCAGCCTTCCCGAATGAAAGAAAACCTGCTCGTTCGGTTTCACCTGATAGGTGCCATTGCCCATCAGTTCCGAAATTGTCACCGAAGCCGTATTTCCCGGCAAGGCCCGGACGCAGGTGTCCCCTCGAGCATTGGCGCTGATCGCGTAGTTCACTTCGCCGGGGCCCGAGAGCAGCATGCGGAAGTCCGGCGTGATCACGGAATCGGTGGAGGCATCCGCCGTGTAGTGAGCTTCGAGCGCGCCCGTGCTCATACCGAGCATCAGGTCGCGGCCGTTCTCGGAAGGGGTGACCGAAAGCGTGGTTTTGGGACAAACCCGCACTTCGCCGCCCCGAGCCAGGCGCAAGATTGCAGTTTCTGAGCCCGCGGTCAGCGCCGAATTGCCCGAGAGCCGGCTCCCCGCTTCCACCGCCACCCCGGAGCTCCCCGACGCGACCGGCACAAAAGCCGGCCGCGTTCCCTTGGTCAACGCGGCTACCGACGGAGTATCAAAGCTCTTCCTGGCCTCAGCCATGGGGTGCATGCGCACCAGCAGAACCTGGCCTTTGCTTTCGCTGCTGTACCCGACCGGGTGAACCAAATCCACCACCACCCGGGCGACGGGCGGCGCCTGCTGAAACTGGTTGATTCGCACCGCGTGTACTTCGCCGCTTCCCACCTCAAGCCGCCTGCGCGCCAGCTGGACCCGGGTGTGGGAAAGGTCGATCACCAGCCGGGGCGGATTGTCGAGAAATTCGATCGCGGCATCAGGGGCCTGGCTGGAAACGATCTCCAACGCGGGTCCTTCCGCGTCGGAAGCCATTTTTACCGATTGCAACACTGCCGGCGGACCCTTGCGGACGGGAGGATCATCCGGCGTCTGCGCCAACCCCAGGCTGGCGCTCAGCGTAGCCGCCAGAAGAGAAAACCGCGCAAGTTGGCAGCCGAAACGGGGCAAAGACGTCACTTCCGGAAACGAGGGTTATCCGACCACGATATCACCGCGGCGGTGTCGGGAGAAGTAACAAAGGTCGGACGTCGGGCGTCGGACCTCGGACCTCGGGATTAGGACTTCAAACGTGAGGGAAACTGGCACTCGATTTGGGGGGTTGTGCGGAGGTCCGACGGCTGACGGCTGAGGCCCGCTTCACCGTTGTGCCGAGGTCCGAGGGCTGACGCCCGACGCTTTCACGGTTCGGCCAGGAATTCATATTCGTCGATGACCGCGGCCACGGCTACCTTGCCGTCGCCATCGTCGACGCGCACGACTTTCCCTTTGCAGCGTACTCGAATGCTTTCTGTCAGGGTAATTTCAGGCGGGAGGGTGAGAGTAAATTCGATGACCGATCCGGGGGCGATGGCGGAATCGACGTAAAAGCAAATGCCGCGAGCACTCACGTCCCGGGTCTGCGCGGTCTTCTCCTGCGATCCGTTATCGGCGTAAGTAACGGCCACCGGCAGTCGCAGCGCAAAACGGCGCGTAGCCCGCTTTTCGGGTTCAGCCTCGGCCATGAGCTCTCCGCAAAACTGGAATAGCATGGCGTCTTGGGTCGTTCGTGTCAAGCCAGTATTTCGGCCCACGGCGACCGACTCTTTTGCTTGCCATCCATCTTGTGTCGGGGTCATCCTGAGCTTGCGAAGGATCTGGCGCGCGTCGGATATGAACCCTTACGGCAATTGTGGTGGTGTGCGCGAGATCCTTCAGGACTGAAGTCCTTCAGGATGACGCCAGCGTGGTGGATTTGTCCGGACTTGAGGCACTACCCTCCGGCAGTCCGGATTTGAGATATGCAAAGATGTGCATGCCGCAGACCGCAAGCCGTGACCGCGAAAGGTCATCCACAAGTCTGGTATAAGCTAGAAGCCAGCCGGACCAGCTATGGTTTTCGTCCTCGACAATTACGATTCATTTACCTACAACCTGGTGCAATATCTGGGCGAACTGGGGGCGCAGGTCGAGGTGCGACGCAACGACCGGGTGACGCCCCAGGAAGTCGAGGCCATGCGCCCGGAGCGAATCGTGCTCTCGCCCGGTCCATGCACTCCGCAGGAAGCCGGAATTACCATCCCGCTGATCCGCCACTTTGCCGGCAAAGTGCCGCTTCTGGGCGTTTGCCTGGGACATCAGGCGATCGGCGCGGCATTCGGCGGCCATGTCATTCGCGCGCCTCACCTGATGCACGGCAAGACCAGCCAGGTCCAGCATGATGGCAAGACTATCTTCGGCGGTCTGACGTCTCCCATGACGGCGACGCGCTACCACTCGCTTATTGTCGAAGAAAAAAGCCTGCCCGCTGACCTGGAAGTAAGCGCCTACACCACGGAGCGCGACGGGTCCCGCACCATCATGGGTTTGCGGCACCGGAAGTTTCCCGTCGAAGGCGTGCAGTTCCATCCGGAGAGCGTGCTGACGGACGAAGGAAAAAAGTTAGTCGAGAATTTTCTGGGGATTTAACGGGCGCGTCCTATCGTCAAGCCGGGAACCTGAGTCCGCCACCCTAAGCGCCGCGGAAGGCCAGCGCCAGCAACCAGACGTTCAGGACTGCAATCAGAATCGCAGTGAACCAGGCCAGGATCTTCAGCCACGAGGCATTGGTGAACTCGCCCATTTTTCCACGATCGCTGGTGAACATCACCAGGGGAAAAACGGCGAAGCTCAACTGCATGCTCAGGATGACCTGGCTGAACACCAGCAGCTTGGCGGTGCCGCCGGTCCCCCAGAACGCGGTGACAATGACCGCGGGAACAATCGCCACTACGCGCGTAATCAGGCGGCGCAGCCAGGGACGTAGACGAATGTTCAGGAAGCCCTCCATGACGACCTGGCCAGCGAGCGTGCCGGTCAGCGTGGAGTTCTGGCCGGAAGCCAGCAGGGCCAGCGCGAACATGGTGCTGGCGCCCGTCACGCCCAGCAGCGGGGTGAGCAATTTGTGCGCGTCGTTGATCTCGGCTACGTCGTTATATCCGTGGCTGTAAAACGTCGCGGCGGAGACGATCAGGATGGCCGCGTTGACCAGCAATGCGAAAGTCAGGGCAATGGTGGAATCGATGGTGCCGAAACGAATCGCCTCGCGTTTACCCTTGGGCGTACGTTCGAAATTGCGGGTCTGCACCAGCGCCGAATGCAGGTAAAGATTGTGCGGCATCACTGTGGCCCCCAGGATGCCGATCGCGATATACAACATCCCCGGGTCGCGAATAATCTGTGCGGAAGGGATGAAGAACCCCTGCACAATACCCAGCATGCTGGGCTTGGAAAACAGGATTTCCAGCCCAAAGCAGACCCCGATCACGCCAATTAGAGAGATGACCAGCGCCTCGACCAGGCGGAATCCCTTCTGCTGCAGGAACAGGATCAGGAGAACATCCAGCGAAGTCAGGCACACGCCCCACAGCAGCGGAATGTGGAAGAGCAGGTTGAGCGCGATGGCGGAGCCTATGACTTCCGCCAGGTCGCAGGCGGCAATCGCGATCTCGGCGCCGATCCAGAATATGAACGAGACCGGGCGGCTGAAGTGGTCGCGGCAGGCGGCCGCCAGATCCCGGCCAGTCACCACCCCCAGCTTGATGGCCAGGGTCTGCAGCAAAATGGCCATCAGGTTGGACAGCATGATGACCGAAAGCAGCGAATAATTGTATTTTGAGCCTCCGGCCAGGTCCGTGGCCCAGTTGCCCGGATCCATGTAGCCCACCGCCACCAGGTATCCAGGCCCGGCGAAAGCCAGGAGCTTGCGCAGAAAGCCAGCGGACTCCGGGATAGGCAGGCTGCGGTAAATCTCCGGCAGGCTGGGGCGGGCGAGGGCGTGCCGCCAGCCTTGGTCTCGGCTGGTTTCCGGGCTAGAGATGGCGGGCAACTCCGGCGGCGACAACATTAGCGTAAGTATACACAGAAAAGTAAACTATGGTTAATTACTTTAGGTGTCGGTGGAGGACGGGCGAGACGCCCGTCTTTCATTCGGTTTCCGCCCGGTCGCCGTCACCCAGACTCTCTCCGCTGCGGATCCGCCCAGGGCGACCCTCCCGGCGTCAGTGTCCAGGGTCAGGGTGTGGTCATAATTTCGCCCGGAGACATGCACCTGCGCGCCCGGCCGGATGCCGCGCTGTTCCAGAAATTCCAGCAGGCGGCGGTCGCGTTCATAGATGCCGCTGACCAGGTAGTTGGCCCCGGCCTCGGCATGGGCCAGCAGCAGCAACCCGCGCCGGCGCCGGCTGGTGGGACTCTCCAACTCGCTCAGGTTGCCGTGAGGACAGGCCCCGCCGCGCCCCAGCCTGGCCAGCAGCTTGGCCTCAAAATCCGGGGAGACGGCGTGCTCCAGCCGTTCCGCTTCGTCGTGCACCTTGTACCACTCCATGCCAAACATTTCCGCCAGCATGCGTTCAATCAGGTGATGGCGAAGGGTGAGCTTGCGGGCGATCTTGCGTCCGGCGGCCGTGAGGCTGACCTCGCCGCCGCTCTGCACCCGTACCAGGCCATCTTTTTTCAGGCGCCGCACCGCCATGGTGACCGCGGGCGGCGAAACCGAAAGCCAGTGCGCCAGCGTGGCCGAGATAACAGTCTCGCCCTCGCTTTCCGCCTCGAGAATGGCCTTCAGGTAATCTTCCTTGGAGACAGTGATCATCCAGCAAGCATTATACGTTAAGCATAGTTAATCTGATGTAGGTTCGATGTAGGCGCTCGCGCCTACATCGAAAACTCAGGCTCAATATGCAATGCCGCGTTTGACATCGCCCGCATGTCCTCCTAACCTTGTCAGTCTCCAGCTATGAAAGTTCTCGTCATCGGAAGCGGTGGACGCGAGCATGCCCTGGTATGGAAGCTGCGCCAGTCCCCGCGGGTATCCCAGGTCTATTGCGCCCCCGGCAACGGCGGAATTGCCGAGGAAGCTACATGCCTGGCTGCCGACGTGAAAAATGTTGGTTCGCTGGTGGCGGTGGCGGAACAGACCCGCCCGGACCTCACCGTGATCGGGCCCGAGCTGCCACTGTCGCTTGGAGTGGTGGACGAATTTACCCGGCGAGGCTGGCGCGTCTTCGGGCCGGGCAAGGCGGCGGCGCAACTGGAGTCGAGCAAGAGTTTCGCCAAGGAATTTCTTAAGCGCCATCGTATTCCCACGGCTCATTTTGCCGTTTGCGATTCCATCGACGATGTGCTCGCCGCCTTGACGCATTTTCATGCCCCGGTGGTGGTGAAGGCAGACGGTCTGGCTGCGGGCAAAGGGGTGGTGATTTGCCGGACGAAGGAAGACGCGGCCTCGGCGGCAGCCGAAATGTTCAGCGGAAAGACCCTGGGGGAAGCGGGACGGCGAGTGATTCTGGAAGAATGCCTGCAAGGCGATGAGCTTTCATTTCTCGTCCTGAGCGATGGCGAGCGAGTCGCGCCGCTGGTGGCGGCCCAGGACCACAAACGCATCGGAGACGGAGACACCGGTCCGAACACCGGCGGCATGGGCGCCTATTCCACCGCCAGTATTGTGGATGAGCCGATGACCCAGTGGCTGTTGCAGCACGTGGCTCGTCCTGTAGTGGCCGGGATGAAAGCGGAAGGTGCGGAGTATAAGGGCATTCTCTACTGCGGCCTGATGATGACCGCGCGCGGGCCCATGGTGCTCGAGTTCAACTGCCGCTTCGGCGATCCCGAGACCCAGCCCATACTGATGCGCCTCGAGAGCGACCTTCTGGAAGCGCTCGAGGCCTCGATCGAAGGCCGGGTCAGCGAGGGCGACTTCCGCTGGTCGCAAGATGCCTCGGTCTGCGTGGTGGTTTCATCCGGCGGTTACCCGGGCACCTATGAGGTCGGCAAAAAGATCATGGGCCTCGAAGACGCAGGGAAAGTGGAAGGGGTAAAGGTGTTCCATGCCGGCACAACCCGGCGCGACGGCGCATTTTTCACCGCCGGTGGACGGGTACTGGGAGTGACGGCACGGGCGGCCGATCTAAAAACCGCGGTGGATCGGGCGTACACGGCCACCGCGAAGATCGGATTTGAAGGAGCGCATTATCGCAGGGACATTGCGGCGCGAGCGCTTAAGAAATAGTTCGTCCCGTTCGGATGGCTTGAGGGCGCTCTTCGAGCGATGACCTTGACAGTGACGTGGAAGAGCGGCGGTTTCAGCGCCGCGTCGCGGAGCAGAGAATTTGGGCTTTAGCCCCAGTGGGGCCACTGGGCCTGAAGGCCCGGAGCGATAGGCGACGGAACGCGGCCCTCTTAGGGCCGCTTTTCCACGGCGCTGGGTACTTTCACGGCGCCGGAATAAGTTTCGGACGAGTTCGAATAACATGCTTCTGGTCTTCACCCCAAAATAAAGGACATTCATGAGCACAAAGCCTCGGGTTTCAATTGTGATGGGAAGCGATTCTGACCTCGATATCATGCGCGAGTCGGCGAAAGCGCTGGAGGAATTCGGGATCGAATACGAGATCGACGTTACTTCCGCGCATCGTTCTCCTGATCGCACCGCTGAATTCGCCAGCAAAGCCGCCGGCCGTGGCGTTCGCGTCATTATTGCGGGCGCCGGCGGCGCGGCACACCTGGCGGGCGTCATCGCTGCCCACACTTCGTTGCCGGTTATCGGAGTGCCCATCCCGTCAACCTCGCTGCAAGGCATGGATTCGTTGCTGGCAACCGTGCAGATGCCGGCCGGCATCCCGGTGGCGACGGTCGCGATCGGCAAACCCGGTGCGACCAATGCGGGCATCCTCGCGGCCCAGATTCTGGCGTTGTCGAGCGAGCCGCTAGTGAAAAAGCTCGCAGCCCACAAAGAAAAGCTGGCCAACAGCGTGGAAGAGAAATCGAGAAAGCTGAAGATTACAGTGGGGGCGTCATAGGAAAGTGTGTGGGGTGTGTAGGGCGCCCGCCCCACATCAAACAGTCACAGATTCAGGCTCTTCAGATATTCCCGCAGGGGTCCGCCCAGGTCGGGGCGCTTGAGAGCAAACTCCACCGTGGCTTTCAGGAATCCCAGTTTGTCGCCGGTGTCGTGGCGCTTGCCGTCGAAAACGTAGCCGTAGATCTTTTCTTTCTTCAGTAACTGCTTCAGGCCGTCGGTGAGCTGCAGTTCCCCTCCAGCGCCAGCCTTCAGGTCGGCCAGAGTCTCAAAAACCGTTGGAGTAAGAATGTAGCGGCCGATGACCGCGAGGTTGGATGGCGCTTCCTCCGGACGAGGTTTTTCCACCAGGCTTACGACCTCATACAGCTTGCCGTTCGAACCCGGCACGGGCTTGCCTTCAAGCACTCCGTACGCGGAAATACCGGGGCCCTCGACCACCTGGGTGGCGAGCACGGAGCACTGGGTCTGGTTGAAGACGTCCATCAGTTGTTTTAAACAGGGAACCTCGGCGTCGATGACGTCATCGGCGAGGAGAACGGCAAAGGGCTCGTCGCCAACCAGTTCGCGCGCGGTGAGGACGGCATGGCCGAGGCCCAGCGCCTCCTTCTGCCGCACATAGGCGATGTGGATCAAATCCGAAATCTGGCGGACAATCTTCAGCAGGTCAAACTTTCCCCGCTCCTCCAGCATCTTCTCCAACTCGTAACTCACGTCGAAGTGGTCTTCGATGGCGGACTTGCCGCGTCCGGTGACAATGATGATCTGATCGCAGCCGGCGGCGACCGCTTCCTCGACCCCATATTGAATGATCGGTTTGTCCACCAGAGGCAACATCTCTTTGGGTTGCGCCTTGGTGGCGGGCAGGAACCTGGTGCCCAGGCCGGCGGCGGGAAAAACCGCTTTGCGAACTCTTTTTACCATTGCTGATTTTCCTCTCGCCGCGTGCGTCGATGGGCGAAACAGAGCCTGATGATTCTAATCCCGCGGTCACATTACAGAGTCGGACCGTCCGTCCCCAGCATGCTCTTGCGAATGATCTTCATGGGCACCGAACCCTGCCGCATGAAGGTGTCGTGGAATTCCTGCAGGGTGAACTTGCTGCCCTGCAGTTTCCGGTAGTCCTCGCGCAACTTCAGGATCTGGAGCTTGCCCAGATTGTAGTAGAGATACGTTGGGTCCGAAGTGGCGCGCTTGGCTTCCACCTCGGCCACCGGAGGGACCTGGAAGCCTTCTTTCACGAAGAATTCCTGCCCCTGCTCCAGCGTCATGCTGCCGGTGTGCATTTCGATGCCGACAATGAAGCGGGCGTTGCGCAGCAGCGCGTCCAGTAATTGTCCCAGCCTCAGGTTGCGGTCGTGGTTGCCGTAGCCTTCATCGAGCATCATCTGTTCGGTGTAGTGCGCCCAGCCTTCCGCATTGCTGGCGTTGTAAAGCAGCTTGCGGGTTTTGGACGGGGCCGACTGCAGCCAGAGAAACTGGGTGTAGTGTCCGGGATAGACCTCGTGAATGGCGGTGCTAGTGATGGTGCCGCGGTTGAAGCCCTGCATCCACTCTTCGACTTTCTCCGGTTTCCAGTCGGGCGAGGGCAAAGTGACGTTGAACATGGCTTCCGTCGCCTTGGTCTCATAGGCGCCGGGCGTATCCATCGATGCGGTGGTGAGCGCGCGCTCAAACGGCGGCGTTTCTTCAACGATGGGCGGGACGGTCGATGGGATGGTGATGATGTGGTGCTGCTCGATGAACTGCCGCAAGCCGCCCAGAGTATCGCGGAAGGTCTGCAGCAACTGGTCCGCCGGAGGATGATCGCGGTGCAAATCGGCCAGCACTTCGGCCGTGCTGCGATGAGGATCAATCTCGGCGGCTACCTCCTTGAGGCGTTGCTGGTTGCGCCGCAGGTCTGCATAGCCGATCTCGAGCAGGCGATCCAGGGGAATGTCCACCATCTCGTCGTACAGGAGCTTCTTGCGGAAATTCTCAGCTCCCAGGCGAAAATCGCCGCTCGAAGTCGGCAGCAGCTCGGTTCGCAGGAAATCCTCATACTGGCTCAGGGCTTTGATCGCGGCATCGTTGCTGGCCTTAAATTCGGCCAGCAGCGCGGGGTCGTGCGCTTCGTGAAACGCCGCCGGAACATCATTTTGAAAGAACTTGATGTTGCCCGGCATTTGCTGCAGAGCCACTTCGGTGTACACCCGGGGAGGATTGCTGATGTTCTGCCGGGCCGCCTCAAGAACGCGGGGAATCTGGCGCTCGCGGGCAATCAGGGACCGAAGGCGGTCGGCGGCCGGGGCAAAATTCCGTCTCATGATGGTGAAAATGCCGTAACTCAGGTCCGACACGTAGACGTCAGGGTCTTTTCTCCACATCCGGATGGACTGCAGTTCGAGCAGTTGCGCCTGGATGGAAGAAATTAGTACTGCCAGGTCGCCCGCCGATTCCTGGGACAGCTGGCCGGATTGAACCGAGCTGAACTGTTTCTGGAATCGCTCCAGCCCTGCGATCTCCGCCTCGATGCCTGAGCGCGAGAAGTCTTCCAGCTTCGCATCGTACTGGTGGAGGCCAGCCTGGGTGCCTGCCGTGGGATGGAATTGAAAGTAGAAATCGAAGTATTCATCCACCAGCTGGTTGAAGGCAGCCTGGGGCTGGCGGGATGCAGCCGTCGCCGCCTGGGAAAATGCGATCGACGAGAACAGAGAAACCTGAATCAAGACACAGAGCGTGGGCGTGAAGATTCGTTTGATCATTGCGAAAGGGAAGCGCCTCGATTTTTATGTCACGACGGTACAGATGGTAACGCTTGCGCTGCCGGCGACAATTCTTCCAGCAGCCCGCGCAACTGGGTCAGGACCTCTGCCGGAGAAACTGCCTTTGAAACATACTTCAGCGTGCCGTCCGGAGTAAACTGCGCCCCGCGCTGGGACGAAACGAATTTTGCCAGTTTCCCTGGATCGATTTCCGCATTCTGGCGAAACTTGATGGTCACCAGGTCCCGCTTGCGCTCGATGGCGGTGGCACCTACGCGCATGGCCAGCAATTTGAGCGCAGCGTACTCCAGAAGGTTGCGCACCGGGGCCGGGGGTTCGCCGTAGCGGTCTTCGAGTTCAGCGCGGACGTCGTTGAGGCGCGACTCGGATTCCACCCCGGCCACCCGCTTGTACATGCGCAAACGCTGGTTCTCTTCCGGAATGTAATCCACTGGGATGCGGATATTGAGTCCCAGGTTGAGTTGGGTCTCGGCTTCGTCGGGGGCCGCTTCGCCCTTCATCTCGCGGACAGCGCGGTCGAGCATCTGGGTGTAGAGCTCGAATCCGACGGCTTCGATATGTCCGCTCTGCTGTCCTCCCAGCAGGTTGCCTGCGCCGCGCAGTTCAAGATCGAGAGCTGCAATCTTGAAACCAGCGCCCAGGTCGGAAAATTCCTTCAGAGCAGCCAGGCGGCGGCGAGCGATGGGCGTGAGCTCGATCTCAGCCGGCAGCAGGAGATAGGCATAGGCTCTGCGATTGGAGCGGCCCACGCGGCCGCGCAGCTGGTAAAGCTCGGAGAGTCCCAGGCGGTCGGCGCGGTTGATCAGGATGGTGTTGCACAGCGGGATATCGAGGCCATTTTCAATAATGGTCGTGGACACCAGGATGTCGGCTTCGTGATGCATGAACTTGAACATCACTTTTTCCAGTTCGCCTTCCGACATTTGCCCGTGGCCCACGATCACGCGGGCGCGCGGGACCAGCGCTTGCAGCTTGGCGGCGATTTCCCAGATGCTGTCCACGCGGTTGTGCACGAAAAAGACCTGGCCGCCCCGTTCCAGCTCCTGCTCGATGGCGGACTGGATCAGCTTTTCATCCCAGCTGGCGACGACGGTTTGTATTGCGATGCGGTCTTTCGGGGGAGTCTCGATCACGCTCATGTCGCGCAGTCCTACCAGCGACATGTGCAGGGTGCGCGGAATCGGCGTGGCCGACATGGTCAGCACGTCCACCTGCTTGCGCATCTGTTTCAGACGTTCCTTGTGACGCACCCCGAAACGCTGCTCTTCGTCCACCACCAGCAATCCCAGGTCGGCGAACTTTACGTCTTTTGAAATCAGGCGATGGGTGCCGATCAGGATGTCGATTTTGCCGGCTTCCACTTTCTGCAGAATCTCTTTCTGCTGCTTGGGCGAACGGAAGCGGCTGATCATCTCAATCGCGACGGGAAAAGCCGCGAACCTCTGCTTGAAAGTTTCGTAGTGCTGAAAGGCAAGCACCGTCGTGGGCGCGAGCACGGCGACCTGCTTATTGTCGCTGATGGCCTTGAAAGCCGCGCGCATGGCGATTTCCGTCTTGCCGTAGCCGACGTCGCCGCACAGCAGGCGATCCATGGGCTGGGTCGATTCCATGTCGCGCTTGACGTCGGCGATGGCGGTTTCCTGGTCTTCGGTCTCGCTGAATTCGAAAGTGTCTTCGAACTCGCGCATCCATTCGTTGTCGGCAGAGAAAGAATGGCCCTGGGCGGTTTTGCGCTCGGCGTAGAGCTTGAGCAGCTCGTCCGTCATGTCCTTCATGGCCTTGCGCACCCGGGCCTTGGTCTTGGCCCAGGCCGCGGTGCCGAGATGGTTGAGAACGGGCTTGGCCCCTTCCGACGAGCGGTACTTCTGCACCAGATCGAGACGGGTCAGCGGGACATAAAGGCGCGCGCCCTCGGCGTATTCCAGCAACATGAATTCCGCATTGCCGTTGCCCTGGTTGATTTCCTTCAATCCCTGGTACTGCCCGATACCGTGCTCCACGTGGACCACGTAGTCGCCCACCTGCAAGTCGCGGAAGTCGGAGAGAAATGCGGAAGTTTTGGATTTGTGGCGCTGGGGACGAGCGGCAACTGCCTCCGACTCGTCGAACAAATCACGCGCGCCCAGAATGGAGAGATTGGCGTCGGGGAAGGTGACGCCATCGGGCACGTAAGCCTTGGCCAGGGTGGCGGTGAGCAGTTCGCCGGAGAAGTAGGAAGTCTCATCGGCATAACTTTCTCCGCTGCGGGTGCGGCTGCCCAGGCGGAAGGAAACAGCGTACTCGCTGAAAATGTCGGCCAGGCGCTCGACTTCACCGGTATTGGGCACAGCGATCAGGACCCGCTTGCTCTCGGCAATCAGCTTCTTCACTTCCTCGAGCATGGTCGGAACCGAACCGTGGAAGCGGGGTGTAGGCTGGGTGTGAAACGAAATGGCGGCCGCGGAATGGTCGCTGCGCTCGATTTCCAGATGCTCGACATCGGCTCCCGGCAAGCCGGAGAGTTTCTGCCGCCAGGCTTCGGGCGAAAGATACAAGTCCGTGGGCCGAACCAGGTTGCCTACTCCGCTGCTCTCATGCGCCTGTTCGATGCGCGACCAGACGTGATCGAACTCCGCCCCGAGACCTTCCAGTTCGTCGGTCACCACCAGGGCGCGCGGCAGCAAATCGAACACGGTATGACTGGCGCCCGCCACCGGCGCATAAAACTCCCATCCGGGAAAGACGGTGACTCCTCCAGAGCGCACGGCCTGCTCAATGATTTCTTCGTTGCCCGTGATGCGCTTCCCGGACAAACGGGCATGCACCGCGCCCAGCAGTTCCTCGCTGACCGGAGTCTCGGTCAGGGGAAGCAACAGGGCTTCGTCCGCGGAATTTGAAGAACGCTGGGTGGCGGGATCGAATCTCCGGATGGATTCGACCTCGTCCCCGAAAAACTCGATGCGCACCGGGCGCTCGTCCTCCGGCGAGTAGACATCCAGAATGCCGCCGCGCAAGGCGTATTCTCCGGGCATTTCGACTACATCCGTGGAGTGGTAACCGACCGTGTTGAGGTGAGGGAGCAAATCATCAACGTTGAGAGTTTCACCCCGCCGCACGCTACGCGCCAGCTCGGTGTAATACTCGGCCGAACGCAGGCGAAGAGCCGAGGCGGCGATTGGCGAAACCACAAAAGACGCCGCCCCGGTGGCGATCTTCCACAAAGCCACCGCCCGTTCCTCCTGGATCTCCGGATGCGGGGAAAGATTCTGGAAGGGCAGTACATCGTGGTTCGGAAGCGAGACCACGGACTCCGGATCGGCGGCGCCGGTGAGCTCGCAAAAGGCTTGCAGCACCGGAACCAGGTCTTCCGCGGCCCGGTTATCGGCGACCACGATAATCAACGGGCGCCCCGCCGACTTCTGCAGCAGGACTAAAAGCAGTGCTTTTGCGGTGGGGATCAGCCCAGAGACACGAATCCGCCCCGTGCCCTCTTTGAGATGGGAGGCCACGCGCGTGAAAGCGGGCAGTTTTTCCACGTCCGTGAAAAGATCGCGGACGAAGGGGAGCACCATGCAGCTTGATTTTAACAGGGCGGCGAGAAATGTGGATGCGAGCGTCCCGCTCGTGCATTCCCGAAAACTGGTACAGACTACGTGGGGACAGCCCCCTTCGACTTCGCTCAGGGCAGGTCCTCGGCTGTCCCGCGGAGCGAAGCTCCGCCATGCCAGTCACCAGGAAAAGGCTGTCGAGCTTCCGCTCGACCAGGACAGCCGGGGCGGCTGTCTCCACCCTGGCAGGTGGCGCTGCAGCACGAGCGAGGGGGCTCGCGCCTACATTAAAATCCGCCCCGCAATAGCGGCCGGGTCAGGCAGGTGGGGCCCCCACCGCCGTTGACGCACAGCTCGGAGCCCGGGAAGGCGTAAACGTCGAATCCGGAGTCCCGAATTTTCTGGTTCGTCTTGCGGTTTTCTTCCAGGGCTAGCAATCGTCCTTCCCCCAGCGCCAGCACGTTGCAGGCCAGCGTGTCGCGCTCCGAATACTCGATCTCAATGAGCCTGTAGCCGCGGGATTGCAGCAATTCGACCGTCTCAACCGCCAGCCAGGGCAGATCCACTAGCACGGTCTGTTCGTCGAGCAGGCTCATCAGAGACATCAGATGCAGGCAGGCCGACGGACCTGTCCCGTGCGGCAGGGGCGCTGACAGCACTTCAACCCCATGCGGCCGAAGCAGCGCGCGCATTTGCCCGATGCCTGCCGGATTCGTGCGATAACCGTGACCGATGAGCAGTGTCTTGGAATCGAGCCAGACCATGTCGCCGGCTTCGGTTTTTCCGGGCGGCTGAATCCGGCCCAGTTCTGGTATACCAATGCTGCGACAGAATTCGACGTGGCGCTGCGCTTCCGGAATGCGGTTCGGCTTGCCGGGATTCAGGCCGATGATGCCGTGATCGGAGGCCAGAGATGGATCGTGGGTGTAGACGGCATCGAGCGAAAGATCGGGAGCAGAGGGCAGGTGAAGCACTTCCACGCCGAGGTATTTGAGCAGGCCACAAAGCTTGTCATGCGCTGCTTGTGCCCGCTCGAAATCCGGTGGATGGAAAAAACCCAGCTCCCGCCAGCGGTCGGCTTTAGCCGCCTGGTTCCATCCCGCGCCGCTGGGCGAACACACCAGCACGCGCTCCAAACGCCCGACCATGGAATGGCCGTTGAAGCCCCGGCCATGGGCCGCTGGTTTCTGCAATTCTTCTGGCCTGCTCAAATGATTGCGACCGCCTTCCCGCTTTGCAATCTAAACAGGTCTTATGGCAAAAGCAATCTGGGAAGGCACAGTGCTTGCGGAATCGAACCAGTGTGTGGAAGTGGAAGGCAACCAGTACTTTCCGCACGATGCTATCAAATCGGAGCATTTCAAGCCCAGCGCGACCCACACGCTGTGTCCCTGGAAAGGTACAGCGAGCTATTACGATGTTGAGGTCGCCGGCAAGCTCAACCATGATGCGGCCTGGTTTTACCCTGAGCCCAAGCCGGCGGCGAAGCAGATCATGGGCTATGTCGCGTTCTGGAAGGGCGTGAAGGTGGAAAAGTAGGAACCTAGCCGAGCTTTGCTCGGCCTGACCGGGTCGGAGACCCGGTCCCACATAGTCAGTGGCAAACTTCAGAAATCCAGGTGGAAGCGGAAGCCGGGCGCCAGTACCGGGCCGCGGTCGCGGTTGTAGCCGGGATGGTTGACGTGTTGCAGGTCCGCGCCGGCGAAGAATCCCCGCCACACATGCGCGTTGTAGTAACCCTCCACGATATTTTCACGGCCGTAGTTCAGCCCGCCGTCTCCGAGTAAGAAGCCCAGGCCTCCCAGCGCAAGATATTTCTGATGGACGGCGGAGATGCCGTTCGACACGAATACGCCGCCCAGCTTGTCCTGCCTGCGGTGCCATGAATTTCCCGCCAGGTCGGCGCCGAGCTGGATCGTCTGATCAACCTCCGTGTAGGCATAGGACTCGTGCTGCCCCTCGTTCCATCCCCAGCGCGCGAAGCCGCGCACATGATGAGCCAGTTCCTGCTCGAGATTGACGCCGAAGCCATACTTCACGGTGGTTTGGAGAGCGTGCGCGCGGATTTCCGGACGCGGCGTTCTGCCCGCCAGGAAGTCGTCGATGGCCTGCCGGTAAAGGCCCATGTTGGCGTGATTCACGAACGACAACAGGCGCAACGTTGTGACCCGATCCCCGAGCACATGAGGACGAATCTCCAGTTCGTAGTTTTCCGCCCGGGCGCGGCGAAGATTCCATTCCAGGTCGGGCCCATTCGCCACTTTGGGCATCAGCGCTTCGCCGAATCGAAAGGCCCAGTTGCGGTCGTGATATTCGGCAATGACGCCGATGGTGTAACCCCGGGTGTCAGCGGCATAGTCGTAGGCGCCGTTATTGTCCACCGTCCAGTTCATGAACTGGGAATGACTGTCGCTGCCGCTGTCATTGAGATCAAAGAAGTCGGCCATCCCGAACTTGCCGGCGCGGAGTTCCAGGCGGCGTACCGGCAGGCTGGTTGCCAGCGCCAGGGGGCCGCGCTCGGTCTCGATCGTTTCCGAGCTGAGAGGGATTATCTGACGAATCATGGCCCGCGCCAGGTAGGGGCTGGGACCGAGTTCGGGGTTGCGCACCACATCGACGTTCACGAATCCGGCCAGGCCCAGCGCGTCGCTCAAGCCGCCGCCGGCGGCGCTCTCGACATCCGCGAAAACTTCCGTAGTAGGGCCGAGTTGATAGCCCAGGAAAATGGTGGCCACGTTCGAAGTGGCGTGCTCGCCTTGCGAACGGAAACTGTGGGCGCCGCTGTAGGGGGCATCGAATGATGGATGCCACTGGAAAATAATATTGTCCTGGCCCGAGACCCAGTAGGGCGCGGTTTGAGAGTGCGGAAACAGACTGAGGGCGGGATCGTCGGCCGGCGCCGCAGCCTCGACTTGCCCATGGACGCTGATCGTGAACCCAAGCGCCATCAACGCGCATGCTCCGGCCCAGCCCGTGAGGTTTTGGAGGAGTCGCGGCATGTCTGTCGGTTGTCCGATCGTCAGCCCTTTGTAATTGCCTTCGCGTGATCCCGGGTCGTCTTTCGAACGAAACCGCGCGGGTGTCTTCGAGTATACACAGGTAATTAACTATAGTTAACTTTGCGGAGCGGAAAATCGCTGGGTCAGGATGGCCGGAAAAGAAAAAAGACAGCCCGGAGCCCCCCGAGACTGTCCTTGGCTCTCCCGGTTAGAAGAGCATGTCACTGCTGTGAAGATAGTGCAGGCATATTGCAGCAGTGTTGCGGACAGATGAATTTCCGGTAAATTCGGCCCGGGTCTTGCCCGGCCCTCCGAACCGGCGGAGTTTGCCTCCGCTGAACAGCCGGCCGTTCCCACGTGGCCGGTTGCGCCGGTCGCTGCTATATTTATCAGTTCGCAGCCACCGCCGCCATGGTCCGTAAACTCGAAGCTTCCCGCAAGCTGCAGAAACGCGCCGAGCAGATGATCCCCGGCGGGGTCAATTCCCCGGTGCGCGCCTTTGGTTCGGTGGGCGGCGATCCGCTGTTCATCGTTCGCGGGCAGGGCCCCCACCTTTGGGACGCCGATGAGAACAGATACATCGACTACGTCGGTTCCTGGGGACCGCTGATCCTCGGTCACGCTCCGCCGGGCGTGCCCGAAGCCATCGCCACTGCCGCCAAGAGCGGAACCAGTTTCGGGGCCTCGACCGCCGCCGAGGCAGACCTTGCCGAAATTGTGATTTCGGCCTTTCCCCAGGTGGAGAAGATCCGCTTCGTCAACTCGGGCACGGAAGCCACCATGTCGGCCATCCGCCTGGCCCGCGCCTATACCGGGCGTAAATACATCGTAAAGTTTGAAGGCTGCTATCACGGCCACGCCGACGCCCTGCTGGTGAAAGCAGGCTCGGGCGTGGCCACGCTGGGGATCCCGGGGTCCGCAGGCGTGCCCGAAGAATTCACCCAGCTGACGCTGGCCCTTCCTTTCAATGACACGGATGCGCTGGAACTGGCTTTCAGGAAGTTCAGCAAACAGATTGCCTGTGTGATTGTGGAGCCGGTGGTCGGAAACATGGGATGCGTGCCGCCAAGCCCGATGTATCTGGATGCGTTGCGCGAGATTACCGACCGCGAAAAATCCGTTCTCATCTTCGACGAGGTGATGACCGGTTTTCGCCTGGCCTTCGGCGGAGCGCAGGAGCGATACGGAATTCTGCCCGACCTGACCACCTTCGGGAAGATCATCGGGGGTGGTCTACCGGTAGGCGCGTATGGCGGCCCGTCCGAAATCATGGACATGGTCGCGCCGCTCGGTCCCGTCTACCAGGCCGGGACGCTTTCAGGGAACCCGCTGGCCATGGCTGCCGGACTGGCTACTCTGCGCTACTTGCGCAACCATAAGAGCACGGTCTACACCGCCCTGGAAATACGCAGCGCGCAGTTGACCGAGGGTGTCACTGCGGCCGCCAAAGATGCGGGAGTGCCGATCTGCTGCAATCGCGTGGGATCAATGTTCACCTGGTTTTTCAGCGACGGCCCGGTGACCGATTGGTCGTCAGCCGCCAAGTGCGACACCAAGGCTTTCGCCCGATTCTTTCGCGCCATGCTGGATCGAGGCGTTTACCTGCCGCCTTCACAGTTCGAAGCCGCGTTCCTCAGCGCCGCCCACACGGAAAAAGACGTCCAGCAGACCATCGCCGCCGCGAAACAGGCATTCGCCACCGCGGAGGTGAGCAGCACGAGTTAACTGAGATCCGAGAACTAAGATCTAAGAACTAAGACCCAAGAACTAAAATCAAAAAGCTTTAAAAACCCAAGATCTAAAAACCCAAGATCTAAAAAACTAAGATCTAAAGACTAAGATCTAAAAACCTAAGATCTGACTTCTGTTTTTCGCATCATCTCCGGAATCGTGACAAACTCGTAGCCTTCCGACTTGTACCGCGAAATCAGCCGATCGGTCGCGGTCACGGTGTATGAACGATCGGCCCCGAAGTCACGATGTCCGCCATCGTGCAGCAGGATCACATCACCGCCTCGGACCTGGCGGGTGACTTTGCGCTCGATCTGCTCGGCCGAGGCTGCGTTCCAATCGTAGCCGGTCACGTTCCACATGATGGGCTCCAGTCCCATCCCCCGCGCCATACGCAATACCGCGGGACGTCGGCCTCCAAAAGGCGGCCGGAAGAGATTGGAAGGTTCGCCCACCGCGTCCGTCAAAGCACGCTTGCAGCTTTCGAGCTGCGACCTGACTTCCCGGGCGCTTTTGAAGATGAGCAGAGGATGAGTGAAGGTATGGTTCCCAACCACGTGCCCGGCTTTGACCAGCTCGCAAACGATTTCGGGGCGTTGCTGCACGTAGCGCCCGATCAGAAAAAAAGTGGCGCGAACCTGGTGCCGGGCCAGCACGTCCAGCAAATGCCGGGTATGGGGATCGTTGGGACCGTCGTCGTATGTTAGCGCCAGTTGCCTCGACCCGCGGCCCAGACCGGTGAAAGCGCGCCCGAACCATTGCCCGGTCGGCGCCATGGACTGGTAGCCCGCAGCGGCGGCGGCAGCGGCAGCAGCGGTAGTCAGGTAAAGCAACACGATGTCGCGATTGTAAATGCAGTTCCGGTGAAGGGCCGGAATATGCTTTAGCGCGGCTCGGATTTCCCTGGTCCCGGCGTGCGAGTTCCGAGCCCGATCAGCATGGACATGTCTTTGGGATAGTTCACATCCCGGCCCCGAGCCAGGAAGTGGGAATAGATTGACGTAGCTGCGCCGTAGAAGCCAAAACCCGAAGAGACGACACGCGAGTGCGCAAGCACTCCCACGATCGTGCCTAAAAAACGAAAGCCGGACGCTCCGTTAGCCGCACCCTGACCCGCACTTCCCCCGTCGGCCCCGTGCATGCCCGCATCACGGTCGTGGTCTGCCATCGACGAACTGGCCAGGGCAACGGAGATCGCCGTGGTCAGGTATCTGGTCCTGGGGGTGGTGACTTGCGCGCCGCCTTCGGAGTCGAGGCTCAGGTGTTCGCCCTTCGCCACCGCGACCCCTTCCAGGCTGGCTTCGACCGCTTGCTGGATTCCGCTGGGAGGAACTACCTGGTGAAATACGATTCGCAGCTGCCCGTTGCGGCCCAGTCTGCGTGCCGGCCTGGCTTCCAGGACCGAACCCTTGAGTTGGCTGCCTTGCGGAAGGAACAACCGTTCCGAGACCACGAGCGGCTGACTGATGACCGCCTCGACCGGGTCTCCCTTCTTCGTACGCGCTGAATTCAGCGGCGTTACCAGAAGGGCATGCACCACGCTGCCTGCGGGGGGTGGAGCTCCAATGGCAGACAGCATTTCCGGCCGCAGCGGCTCCGCGCCAAATTCAAGCGGCTGCTGAAGGTCGGCGTTGAAGCTTGCGCCCGCATCCATATATTGCGGATGGTAGGGAAGCTGGGCCACGCCATATCTCTCGAGACGATGCATTTTGGCCGGCTCGTGCAATTGTTTCTTGGCGTTCTCCCATTGGCGTTTGGCTTCTTGCCGGGCCTCGGTCACTTTTCGTGATGCCAGATTCTTGCCTTCTTCTCTCACTCCTTGCTTTTTCTTTTGATCGGCCGGAACAAACTGCAGGATGCCGCTGGACCCGCGAGCGACGGAGGTCTGCAGCGGCAGGTGACGGCCATCGGCAAGCACAAGTTCGTCAAACTCGATCTGGACTTCGCGATAAGGCGAGAAATCGGCGTTCAGGGCTGCGACCGTGCGCTTCTTCTTCGAGACTGACTCGATCTGCGCGATTTTGCCGTTGACGTCACTGCCGGCGGGAACGACCAGCTTGTCAAACGCGTACACCGGCTCCATGATTTTTCCATGGATCGCTTGACCCACCTTGCGAACGCGCACTTCTCTATCCAACGCCACTTTCAGCGGCGTTCCCAAAGGTACCGTAAGCGGGATGGAAGCATCGGAATTTGCCGGCAAGACGGTACTGGAGGATGGAGAGACGGGTCCCGAGGGGCGCACCTTAAGAGTCTGAGATGAAGCCCCGCTGGGACAGAACAACGGCAGGAAGAGCGTCCAAATAAGACATCGCATGGGCGTTTCTCCTTCTCTCGGCCCTGCGACTCGGCTTCGCTGGCTGCGAAGCCCGGAGAGGAAGAAGTCCGGGAAGAAAATGATACAGGAAATTCACAGCCGACGCCGAACCGTTGGTGACTCTTTCCGATTGGATGTGAGGTCCTGGAGAATTGTTGCACCGGGGCGGCGTTCTTCTATCCGGGTGAGACCTGTTAACTCTTTCCACAATTGCCTCCGGGCTGCAAGCGAGATATGCTGCGAAGGAACTTCAATATTCCATCTGACCCATGGCCAATCTCTTTGAGCTGCCCCGCTATATTGCAGTCGAAGGTCCCATACGAGTCGGCAAAAGCACGCTAGCGCGAATCCTGGCCGAGCGCCTCAACGCGCAGCAGGTCATGGAATCGGAGGACAACCCCTTCCTCGGCGCGTTCTACAAAGGCGAGCCCGGGGCCGGCTTCCAGGCGCAGTTCGCCTTCATGATCCGCCGCTTCGAGCAGCTCCGCGCCCTCGACCTGGGCCCGCGCTCGCAGAAGACGATAGTCACCGACTTCGTCTTCGAAAAGGACAAGGTCTTCGCCTGCCTCAACCTGACCGATCAGGAACTGGAAATCTATAACCGCTACTACAACCACTTCCGCGAACAACTGCCCACGCCCGACCTGGTCATTTACTTGCAAGCCACGCCCGAAGTGCTGAAAAAGCGCCTGAAAAAGAAGAACGCGCCCGGAGAAAAAGCGATCAACGAAGATTATCTGCAAGAAGTGATCAAGGCCTACGAACACTTTTTCTTCCACTACACATCGTCAGACCTGCTGATCGTGAATACCTCCGAGATCGATTTCGTTGAGCGTAATCAGGATTTGCAGGAGTTGCTGCGGAAGGTTTCCGCCCCCATCAAGGGCACACAGTATTTCCTGCCGCTGGGGAGCCAGGAAGCGGCCAGCGCGTAGGAGGGTCTATTTCCCTTGCCGACATCCGTGAAGACCATTCGGAGAGCTCGCCAGCCCGACTACTTCTCATGCCGGGGCAGCGGATAAACCGACAGCCCCTTCCCGACCTTCGAAAACTCAGAATCGGCCGTCACCAGCCACGCGCCGCGCTCCATGGCCAACTCGGCGGCGAATGCGTCGGCATAGCCCAGACGATGCTTCTCTTTGAGGGCCCCGCTGCGACTGGCTCGTTCCCGATCAACCGGGATGACGGCGACCGGCAAGTCCCGCAACTTCGCCTCGACGTCGAGAGCGATGTCTTCGCCGTGCCGTCGCCATGCGATGTAGAAGACCTCGCCCCAATTGACCGCTGACATCAAGAGCGGCTCGTCGTGCCGCAGGGCCTCCCCCATGAGGTGGCGAACTTTCTCGGCGACGATGCGGCGGTCCTCGAAAAAGCCGGTGAGTGCGTTAGCATCGAGTACGTAACGCCGCCGACTGCTGCGAGAAAAGCCTGCGATCATGGCTGTTATTTCTCCCGCTTGCGTTCGCGCTCGCGCTCCGCGAATAATTCCTCGAACATCGACACCTCGCCTGGTTTCGGCTTGAGGAAACCCATGATTTCATCCAGTCGCCGTTCGGTCATGGGGGTCAGCACGAGGCGTCCGTTTTCCTCACTCCATGTGGCTGGGGTGCCTTTTTCCAGGCTGAGGCGCTGGCGCAATTCTGCCGGGATCACCACCTGGCCTTTCGAGCTGACGACGGTGCGGTAGGATGCCATCGCTCTATCTTACCATGCGGTAAGACAATCACAGAACGTCTTACATTATCCATTTAAGCCGGGCCGTATCTCGCTGAACTGCCGTGGCTTGCCCGGTTGGGCAGGTGGGGCATCCTTCGACTCCGCTCAGGACAGGCTCTGCCCCTGCGTGGCCGTTTATGGGCTATCGACCTGCGAAGTGTTTGCGGCTACAATAGCTTCCGTAGCATCCAAGATGTGGACAGGCTCTATCCGCCGGGCTGGCGGAGGGGCACTGGAGGACATCGTGAGTCTGGTTCCGATCGGCGAACCTCGCCGCAAGATTACCGTCGCTTCGCTCCGCGAAAAGAAACTCCACCACGAGCCCATCACCTGCCTGACGGCGTACGACTATTCCAGTGCGCGACTGGTCGATGAGGCCGGGATCGATATTGTCCTGGTCGGCGACTCGCTGGCCCAGACCATGCTGGGCTACGAGAACACGCTTTCGGTCACGCTCGACGAAATGTTGCACCACACCCGCGCCGCCCATCGCGGCGTGAAGCATGCCTTGCTGGTCGCGGACATGCCCTTCGGCTCTTATCAGGCCGACCTCAATGACGCCATCCGCAATGCCGCGCGTTTTGTGAAAGAAGCTGGGGCGGAAGTGGTGAAAATCGAAGGCGGCGAGAAGCGCGCCGACCTGATCCGCCGCATCATTGACGCCGAGATTCCGGTGGCCGGGCACATCGGCCTGACGCCGCAATCGGTGAATGTGATGGGCGGCTACAAAGTGCAAGGCAAGAACCTCAGCGGCGTCGAGCAACTTATGCGCGACGCAGTGGCGCTCGACCGCGCGGGCGTGTCTTGCATCTATCTCGAAGGCATTCCGCGGGAAGTCGCGGCCATGATCACGGCGGAAGTGGAAACGCCCACCATCGGCATCGGTGCCGGTCCAGAGTGCGACGGCCAGGTGCTGGTCTTCCACGACCTGCTCAATCTCAGTTTCGGGCATCCGGCAAAATTTGTCAGGCGGTATGCCAACGTGGGCGCCGCCATCACCGTCGCGGTGCAGGCGTTTCGCGCGGATGTGGCAGCGCGGCAATATCCTTCCGATGAAGAGTCTTATCATCTGCCGAAGGAAACCCGGGCGGCGCTTGAAACCGTGCTGGAACGCAAGCGAGCGATGAGGCGCTAGCGGCTGATGAGACCATCGCGACTGGGTGTGGTGGCGGCAGCCGTCGCTGCACTGGTTTCCTGCACGGCCGCCCCGAAAACGCCCGATCCCACGGCGCTGGCCACCGCGCGCATTCTCGCCATCCCCGAGCCTGCTCCGGAGAAATATCGCAGCCTGATTCATATGAAGGGCTGGCGGAACCCCTACCTGATCATTCGGGCGGACGGGGTCGCGCTGCTTGACCCCGACGACCACCTGGAGCGCATATTGAAGCCGGGGGAACTGACGCAGGCGCTGGGCAATCTACCGCCATCCGCGTGGCCTTACGGGCGCGTGGTCGCAGTCACCGAAAACAGCATTAAGGGTTCCGCGGAAGACGAAGTGAAGATTCGCGCCAACCGGGCCATCGTCGCCGGCACTCTGGAAAGCATGCACGTGCTGATCAACTGGGTCCCTTCCGCCTGAGGCCGATTTACCCTCGAGCAATGAGAGTCTGCCATAGCATCGACGAAATGCGCGCCGCCAGCCGCAGCGCGCGGCGCGGGGACAAGCGCCTCGGGCTGGTGCCCACCATGGGAGCGCTCCACGAGGGACATCTTTCCCTGGTGCGCGCGGCCAGGGCGGAGTGCGATCAGGTGGCGACCTCGATTTTCGTGAACCCCCTTCAGTTCGGTCCCAGCGAAGACCTGGCCAAGTATCCCCGGAATTTTGATCGCGATCGCGAACTGCTGGCGCGGGAGGGTGTCGACTTCGTCTTTGCTCCCGGCGTGGACGAGATGTATCCAGCGGGCGCGGTCACTTACGTCACGGTCGAAGGTCTTAGCGACAAGCTCTGCGGCCGCTCCCGCCCGGGACACTTTCGCGGCGTGACCACAGTGGTCGCAAAGCTTTTCAACATCGTCGAACCGGACCGGGCCTACTTCGGACAGAAAGACGCGGCCCAGTCGACGATCATTCGGCGGATGGTGCGCGACCTGAATGTTCCGGTCGAGATTGTCGTTTGCCCGATCGTGCGGGAACCTGACGGCCTGGCAATGAGTTCCCGCAATGCCTATCTCGACCCGCCGCAGCGGCAGGCCGCCCTGGTGCTGCATCGCTCGCTGATGGCCGTGCAAGAGCGTTTCGATCAGGGGGAGCGCAAGGTGATGACGCTGATCGAAGCCGGCAGGCAGCCTTTCGCGCAAGATCCGACGGTCAGGCTCGACTATTTCGAGATGGTTGATCCCGAGACGCTCGATCCGGTTGTCGATCTCTCGCGGGGAGCGCTGGTGGCGGTGGCAGCTTTTGTAGGGAAGGCGCGGCTGATCGACAACATTGTGCTGGGACCATTACAGACCACGTAGACCCGGACGCCTCCTTCGGGCGGGTGAGGGCACCCGCCCCCGCGTGGGTCGTGGTTAGCCCCTTGAAACAAATCTGTTGCCGGCAATGATGTAGCGCAGCGGGCGCTCAGCGGCTTTCGTGATGCCGATGCGCGGCGTGATCTCGATGCGACGCGGCCGGAAGCCATCGTCCGTGATAAAGAGATCAGACTTTGGGCTAGTGAGGTCTTTTTCGTTGTCGCGTTCGCGTGTGATGCCGAAGGCCTCTGCCAGGCGACCGGGGCCGCTGGTGAGTTTTCGCAGGTCGCCGGTCCCGTCCATTACAACGTCGCGTGCGTCCGCCATCTGCGCAATCCCGGAAATTGGCTCGAGCGCACGGAAGAGCACGCCTCCTGCTTCGCCGTCGGGCAAGCAGGAGACATTGAAAAGGTAATGATTGCCATAGATGAAATAAACGTAAGAAAGCCCGGGCGGGCCGAACAGGACGAAGTTGCGGGGAGTGCGGCCGCGGTGGGAATGAGCGGCGGGGTCGTCTTGGCCCAGATAGGCTTCCACTTCCACGATGCGTGCCGTCAGAAGCCCCCTTCGCTGGCGCCGCACCAGGATTTTGCCTAACAAGTCGCGGCTGACGGCGCGAGGATCGCGGGTGTAGAAGTCGCGCGGAAGCGGGACCATCGAGCGCGAATTTCTATTCTTGGCGATCCTCATGGCCCCACCGCATAATAGTGCCACGGGTCACAATTCTGAAGGAGGATTCATGCTGGGGAAATCGTTGAAGCTCGATTCTCTGCTGATTTTGATGGCGCTGGCCGCGGCGGCGCAAACCATTCCTGCCGGGACCAGGTTGACGGTGCGTGTAGGTTCAGAAATCAGTTCTGCCCCTGCGAAAGCTGGCGACCGCTTCGACGCCACAATGGCTCGTCCACTGGTGGTCAACGGCAAGACCCTTGCCCGGACGGGCGCGCCGGTGCGGGGCAAAGTGACTTCGGCGAAATCCAGCGGACGGCTGCATGCTCCGGGAGAATTGACGTTGCGTCTTACCGCGGTGCAGGTCAACGGGCGCATGGTTTCGATCGCTACCCATGCCCACTCTGTCACGGGTAAAGGCCACACCAAGAGCAATGCTACGAAAATTGGCGGTGGCGCAGCGGCCGGGGCGCTGATCGGCGCATTGGCGGGCGGAGGCAAGGGTGCTGCCATCGGGGCCGGCGTTGGCGCCGGAGCCGGCACGGGCGTGGCGGTCGCGACCGGCAAGGAAGAGGCCGTGGTCCCGGTTGAGACGGCTTTGACCTTCACCACGACCAGCAAATAGCGCCCTTCACATAGGCCCCAATCTAGGCGCGAGCGACCTCGCTCGTGCTGCAGCTGCACCGGCGCTGCCGCACGAGCGGGGCGCTCGCGCTGCCGCGTTTGTGGCGCTGCCGCACGAGCGGGGCTCGCGCCTACATTGATCTACGCGGCGCCTTTGAGAACGCCTTTCAGGTAGGCCAGCACTTCTTCCGCGTGTCCTTCCGGCTTTACTTTGTGGAAGATGTGTTTGATCTTGCCGTCGGGACCGATGATGAAAGTGGTGCGCGCCACTCCCATCACTTTCTTCCCATACATGTTTTTCTCTTTGATCACTTCATAGGCGTTGCATACTTTCTTTTCGGCATCGCCCAGCAGGGTGAAAGGCAGTTCGTACTTTTCCTCGAATTTCTTTTGCGCTTTCGGGGTATCGGGAGAGATGCCCAGCAGCACGGCGCCGGTATTCTGCATCTTTCTATAGGAGTCCCGGAACTCGCAGGCCTCGATGGTGCAGCCTGGAGTGTCCGCCCGGGGATAGAAAAACAGGACTACGTATTTTCCACGAAAAGCCTTGAGCGAAACTTCTTCTCCATTCTGGTCGGGCAAGGTAAAGTCAGGGGCTTTATCATTGATATCGATAGCCATGGCAGCGTCTCCTGGTTCTAAAAAACTTGGTTCTACAAAACTTGGTTCATCAAAGCTGGATTCTACGAAGATGGGCGCCACCAAGTTATATCGCACCGCAGGGCGGGCCGTCATCCTGGCGGGACTGGCCTTGCTCTCCGCTCACCTGACCCTGAGCCAGTCTGCCGCCGGCAAGAAGGCCATCAAAGGGCCGCGCGCACTGGGCCTGGTGGAACTGGCGGCCAACGGCAAAGCCCACCTTCTTCCCATCACCATCCTGTACGACGGCGAATTTTACGATGCCAGCGCCTACAAGGCCGCGCCCGTGCCCATGGCGCTCGAGAGCGGTACCGTGTACGAAGGTTTCCGCACCGGCGTCTCCCTGGGACTGTTCACGGTCACCGGGGCCCTGCAGGGCAACAACACCTGGCTGGGGGCCGGAACCTGGCAGTCGGACAGCGCACTTGCAGCCGCGAAAGACGCGGCGGCGAAGAAAAGGGCGGTTATGTCGAAGCCCGCCCCGGAGCCGACTGAAGGTCCGCCAGTGTTGCGGCGCGCGAGCCCGAAACCCAAGTCGGACGACGCTGCATCCGGGGGACCCGCAGCCCCTGGCCCGGCTACGCCGGCTCCTGCGGCTTCTGCCCCGACCGCCACATCCACGCCTCCGGCCGCGGCTCCAGAGACTGATTCGGACCGTCCTGTCCTGAAGCGGCCTGCCCCCGCCACTGACACTACCGGATCCACCTCAACGTCTGCAGGTCCAGCGGGCGAAGAAGATTCGGATCGTCCTGTCTTGAAACGTCCGGCCCCGGCCGCGACGGAGGTCGCCGAAAAGTCTTCGCCCTCGGTTGCGGAGCCTCCCGAAGACCCGGATCGTCCCGTCCTGAAGCGGGGCGCGCCGACTCCAGCCGAATTGAAAAAACGCAGCTTTTCTTCGACGGCGGCGTCGGCGGCAGTCGGGAAAGACGCGCACAAGCCGGCGGCCGCTCCATCCGCAGTCTCGGCCCCGGTCCAGCTGATTCCTGCTATCTCGGACGCCGCCGGTCCCGACCCGCGTCCCTACGCCTACAGCCTCAGGCCGGAAGAAGAACAGAAGCTGCGCAGGAAGATGCTATTGCTGGCCGCGAATGAGGTGCGGGCGTGGGCGGCGCAGCCGGAATCGCCCGGATCGAAACCCGCAGCCCACGTGTCCCGGCCGGGACGCGTGGCGAAGCCGCCCGAGCCCAGCTTCGAGGACGTACAGCTCCGCACCTTTGATCTCTCCAACAGTAACGAGCCGGTGCTGGTGCTGAGCGCGAAAGCGCGGATGCCGGTCCGTGCTAACGCCGAGTCCAATCTGCAATACATCATCACGCTGGTTGCCCGCGAAGATATCTACGGGGAGCTGCACAAGGTCCTGGCCAGCGTTACGGACACCAATCATTTCGACGTGCTGTCCAAGCTGGAACTGATTGACGCCGTTGACGCCGATGGCGACGGCCGGGGTGAGCTGCTCTTCCGCCAGGTTTCGGATGCGGGCAGTGCGTTTGTTCTGTATCGTGTGATCGGCGACCAACTCTGGCCGCTATTCCAGGGAACGCCAGGTCCGTAGGAAGATTGAAGGACGGGCGTCGCGCCCGTCTTTTTATTTCTGGGTCATCACCAGTTCGCCGTTCTCAACTCTCATGCCGCCGACGTTATCCGGAAGTTTCAGCCGGTCGCGTTGTTCGTTGAGCTTCTTCTGCAAAGCGTCGTTTACCAGGGACACGGGAACATTCAGGTCGCCAACTTTAAATTCCGTGGGATCGAAGGTCGCGTAGCCGTCCTTCGACCCGAGATGACCCGAAAGCGTGACCCACACATCCTTGCCCGCAATCTGGGTAAGAAACTGGCCATGCGCGACGTCCCCGTCGAAACTCACCTGGTAGTCTTTGACATCAGGCTGTCCGGGCGCCAGCGCCGCTTCCGGAGAGCCGAGGCCGGGCACTGCCTGTGCGGCTGCCGCCAGGGGAATTTGTCCGGCGGCCTGGGCCAGGGCCGCGCTCACTTCGTCAGAATTGATGCGAACTTCGGCTGGAGGCTGCCCCGGCTGCTTGGGCTGGTCCAACTGCTGCACTTTTTCCTGGAAAGACTGCGCATTGACCGCGGCCGTCGCAGCCGGCTGTGGTTGCGCCACCGGCGCCGGCTTCTTCAGAACCAGGACGAGAGCGAGCAGCGAGGTCACCAGAGTGGCCACGCTGATAATGCGATCAAGTTTCCATTTCTTCATACGCGAACCTCGGCGCCGGTATCAACATGTTACCGAGGTCCAGGCGAAAGCCTGACGTAACGGAAGGTACTGACCGCGTGGATTTGCCTGCGGTTATCCCTGGCCATGTGGGGCCTGGCTGTGTGGGACCGGGTCTCCGACCCGGTCATGCGGCCCAGAGGGCCGCTGGTGATGCAGCTGAAGCACACTGATTACATCTGCCAGCATCCGGCGCGGGAGAGGTTGGTCGAGGTGAGAATGCTGGCTGTGGAGACGTACTGTTCCGGTTCTCTAGCTGCAAGAAGCGTCGCGGCCTTTCACGCCGCCTGACCGGGTCGGAGACCCGGTCCCACACAGGCTC
>DASQHA010000375.1:0-2232 GCA_035632335.1 Terriglobales bacterium | reverse complement strand
CGCGCGCCTTGACCGAGGCGATCCGCAGCGAGTGGCACTTCTTGCCCAGCAGCGCGTTGCCGCCGTAGCCCGACCCGTACGACCAGATCTCGCGGGTCTCGGGGAACTGGACAATGTATTTGTCGGGATTGCGGGGCCAGGGAACGTCTTGCTGCCCGGGAGCGAGCGGCGCGCCTACGCTGTGGATGCAGGGCACGACGCGTTGCTCGTCTTTATCAATTTCCTTGAAGACGTCGGTCCCAATGCGCGCCATGATGCGCATATTCACGACTACATAAGGGGAATCCGTAAGCTCGACGCCGATCTGCGACATGGGGCCGCCCACCGGGCCCATGCTGAAGGGCAGCACGTACATGGTGCGTCCCTGCATGGCGCCGTTGAATTTCTCCTTCAGCTTGCGGCGCATGGTGTAGGGATTTTCCCAGTTGTTCGTAGGACCGGCGTTGTCCTTCGAGAGTGAGCATATAAAGGTGCGGTCTTCCACCCGGGCCACATCGCTGGGATCGGAGCGGGCCAGGAAACAGCCCGGCCACAAGTCTTCATTCAGCTTGATGAAGGAGCCGCCGGCCACCATTTCCCGGCACAGCTTGTCATACTCCGCCTGCGAACCGTCCACCCAATGAATGTCTTTGGGCTTGGTCAGCTCGGCGGTTTTTTCGACCCATTTGACGAGATGTATATTGCGCGTGAGCGGCCCGCGGGATCGTGCAGTCTTCATAGCCATTATGTACGTTAGTCGAACCTTCCATTTTGCCAGAGATGTGGCTGAAATGCTTGCGGTGCAATCGGACAGTGGGCCAGTTTCCTAAACCACGAACCACCAAGGACATCAAGGTCCACGAAGGACCTGGCACTCGAGCTTGGTGGACCTTGGTGTCCTTCGGGGGGCTTACATTTTCAGATACAACGACGTCTAAAAAACTGCAATCATTAGGCTTACGTTCCAGGTAAAGCGGGTTGGCGGCTCTGGTTCCGTTCCGCAAGATGTACTTCCGCGTCGGCTCTGGTCTTTTCCTCAGCAACAGGGCGATTCTGCCGCATCTAACTCTTAAAACCATATGTCTCAATCACGTCCTGGCATGACCGTGGGAGAGCTGTTTGCCGCCTGGGGAAGCATCCTCAACGGCCGGGCTCCCATGTTGTCGATCGAAATTACTCGCGAGTGCCCGCTAAGCTGTCCCGGATGTTACGCCTACGGCGATTCTCACCTGGGCAGCGAAAAGAAATTGACTGAACTCTCTGACTTGCGCGGGGACGCGCTGGTCGAGGGAGTTCTCGGGCTGGTCAGGAAACACCGGCCGCTGCACGTTTCGCTGGTGGGCGGCGAGCCCATGATCCGGCATCGCGAACTCAGCCGCATTCTTCCCGAACTCAGCCGGCTGAATATTTTCAGCATGGTGGTGACCAGCGGAATCATTCCCATTCCGATGGAATGGATGGGACTGCGGCGGAACCGGGTTGCGGTTTCAATCGATGGGCTTCCGGAGCACCACGACCCACGCCGCAAGCCGGCCACTTATGATCGCATTCTGGAAAATATCCACGGCCGCGAGGTCAACATTCATTGGACCATCACCGGCCCGATGATGAAGCGTGCCGGATATCTCGAAGAATATTTGGCATTCTGGCAGGCGCAGCCGGAAGTAAAGCGTGTCTGGGTGAGCGTGTACAGTCCGCAGCTGGACGAACACACGCCGGAGATGCTGACCCGGGAAGAGCGCCAGCGCCTGGCGCGCGAATTGCCCGCGCTGCGGGAAGCTTATCCCAAGCTGCTGATGAATCCCGGGATCGCGCAGGCTCTGCTGGAGCCGCCGAAGAACCCGCAGGAATGCCTTTTCTCGAAGATGTCGACGAACTTCTCGGCCGACCTGACGACCCGCGTCGAGCCCTGCATTTTTGGCGGGACGCCGGACTGCAGCCAGTGCGGATGCGTGGTTTCAAGCGGCCTGCATCATGTGCAGCAGCGAAAGCTGGTGGGCCCGCTGAGCATCGGCCACCTGGTCCGAGGTTCCACCGCGGTGGGTTCGCTGATGAATCGCTTGCGGTCCGGCTCGGTAATGCCGGCGCGCTGGCACGCGCTGCCTGCGCGACCGCATGCCATGGCTGACCTGGTGCAGATCGATCCCGGCAGATCGGATTAAACGTAGGGGCAGATGTCCTCATCTGCCCGGCGGAGCGCGGCTCCGCTACTCTGCGCGCAAACAAATCCTGTCGAGCTGCGCTCGACTGGGC
>DASQHA010000374.1:0-2314 GCA_035632335.1 Terriglobales bacterium | reverse complement strand
CAGAGCCCGCGTCAGTGGCTTCGCGCGCCAGCCTCACCGTGCTCAGCGCCTTGAACATGGAGAACAGCGGCCCCCCGAAAAGCCCGACTTGTTGCCCGGTGACCAGAGCAAAGGCGCCGGCGCGAAAACGGGCGATGTTTTCCAAAGTCTTGGGCGAGGCGTCCCACGCCCGGTTCTGCCGCTCGAGAATGTCGGCCACCCGCGCCCGCCGGGCGGAGTCATAACTCACCGCCGCTGTTTCGTCTTTCAACCATTCAGAAAAATGAGGGGGACGGGAATAAAAGGGCTGGAGGGAAGGAGACCACGAAAGAAAATCGGTGAAAAGCCGTGTGGTATGCGGAATCTGGCGAAATGGCAGACACTGCGCCTTCACCGGCAGCTCTCCTGGCAGGGCTTCTTACATCCTTGCACGAAGAAAATCATAGGTTGGTCAACACCCTTGATTCTAGCCGTATGTCCGTACTTGAGATGTCAGAAACGCCGGCAGGATGCTATTAAAATGCGGGCGCAGACCCTTCGACTTCGCTCAGGGCAGGCTCGCTCGTGCAGCTGAGGCACGAACGTCGGCCCTGGAACTCACTGTTGTTGCTGTTGTTGTTCCTGTTGCAGGCTCTTGGGGGGAGCGGGCGGCGGCTCCTGCGCCCGTTCGACCAGCAGGGACCACTCTTCAGGGACCGGGAGGCCTTGCTCGAGTTCAGGCGGTTCCACGGAGGCGGTCACGCGCACGGCCACCGACAACTCGCTGGGAGTATGCCCGCGAAAAATTCCTCGGGTGGGCGGGACGTCGGCGTAGTCACGTCCGATGGCCGTGCGAATGTGGCGGTCGCCCGCCAGCAGGCAGTTGGTGGGATCAAACCCGACCCAGCCGAGCGGCGGCAGAAAAGCTTCCACCCAGGCGTGGGTGGCATCGACCACCGAGCGGTCGTGGTCCTGGGCGCGGCGATAAAGATATCCGCTGACATACCGGCAGGGGATTTTCAACCTCCGCACCAGCGCAATCATGATGTGGGCAAAATCCTGGCATACGCCCTGACGGCTGGCGATGGCTTCGTCGATGGGCGAATCCACTTTTGTGCTTTTAGGAGCGTACTCGAACCAGTCGTAAAGCCTCTGATTCAGTTCGCGCAACAAGCTCAGAGGGTCGTCGCGGCGGCGAACTTCCAGTCGACGGGCAAGATCGAGCAAACCCGGCGTGGGCTGGGCAAACTCGCTGGGCAGGAGCATTTCCCAGTAGTCCCCCATTTTGACCTGCGCATCGGCTTCGGCCCAGGCGTCGGCCGGCAAAGAAGCCGGAATCTCGGGAGAAGGCTGCATATCCAGCAGCGATTCCGCCACGATTACCAGATAAGAATGCTGTCCCGGAATATCGAAATGGTGGATGTTATTGCCGACGTGATCGCGATAGGCAAACACCCGGCACCGCGGGCTGACCGCAAGATGAAAAGTAAGACAACGCTGGTTGCCCTCGCTGCGGGGATGCATCCGCGCTTCCATCACGCTCTCACTGACCGGATCGGCGTAGTGGAATTTCGTCAGATGCTGAATGGAATAGAACATGAAACCTCGGTCTCCTATCCGGCCAAAGCGGTCTGGATCGCGTAGTTCACGTACAGTTCGTAGATGGTTTCGTGAATGTCCCGGCACTGCCGCAGGATGTCGTGCAAATATGCGCCCACATCCTGGGAGAGAATCTCGGAGATCTGCCCAAAGCTGAGCGAAGCCTGCAATCGCCCCGCCAGCCGGGTCAACTGCGCTCCCCGGCGCTTCCCGCCTTCGCCGTGAACCGCTTCGAGGGCGCGTTGCAGGCGATCGATGGAATAACGCACCGAATGTGGAAACTCCGGGTTCAGCAGCAGAAATTCGATGATGCGGTCGGGACTGATGTCGGCGGTATAAACCTTGCAGTAGGCTTCGAAGGCGGTGCACGACCGCAGCAGCCCAATCCATTCCAGATACTCGGCCGCCTCGGGGGTCTGATCGGGATGCCCCCAGAACTCACGATGATACAGGCCGAGCAGGGTGACCGTGGCGCAAGCGCGCTCCATGTAACGTCCCACCTGGATAAAATGCCAGCCTTCGCCATGGCTCATGGTGGAATCGGTCACGCCCTGGATGAGGTGCACCCCTTCAATGACAGCCAGCAGAAAATCGGAGGGCAAAACGTCATCGGTCTCATTTGGTTTGTGCCGCGTCACCTGGTGAAACAGATGGTTAAGCCGCTGCCACTGGTCGGAGCTGATCTCTTCCCGCACCTGGCGAGCGTTTTCGCGGGCCGCCGCCACACAGGCGGTGATCGACGAGCGGTTTCCCGGAT
>DASQHA010000373.1:0-7857 GCA_035632335.1 Terriglobales bacterium | reverse complement strand
CAGGTCGCCCGACTGCATCGTCCCCGAGTCCTCGGAATAGTGCAGCACCGTGGAATCGAAACCCGAGCCCACAATCGGGGCGTAGGCGGGACGCTCGCAGCCGCGCTTACCCCACTCGTATTGCATCAGAGCGGAGATCTCGCGCTCGGTGATGCCCGGCTTCACCGCGTGCATCGCAGCAAAATGCGCGGCGATCGAAGCGTCGGTGGCGCGACGGATGCGCTCGATTTCCCCGGAGTCCTTATAGGTTCTAAGCGACGCCAGCATGGGCCGCACATCCTGGAATGACACGCCAACGGGGAAGGCGTTGGCGCGTTTCAACCAATCCAGCGGCACGGCGGAATTCGAAACCTCATCTCCGGCGACTATGTCGGTGAAGATGACAGCTCTCTTCAGAGGCAGCAACCGGACCAGATCGGAGCGCAGGTTGTCGAGAACTTCGACGTGGTCGAACCCGGTGACCTTGCCGGCGTCAGGGCTGTCCGCCCCCAGTTTCGGTCCGGTCCACTTTTCCTGCGAAGGATTGTGATTGGGGAGAAAGAGGATCTCGGTGTAGGAGTGATCGCCGGCGCCGCCCACGATCAGCAGCGCCGCTCCCGGCTCGCTCCAGCCAGAGAGATAGAAAAAATTGTCGTCGGGGCGGTAGCCGTAAAGATCGTTGGGGCCCTCAGCTTCGTTCGAAGCAAACAGGAGGACCGCACCGCCATTGGCCTTGCTGGCCACGGCCTGCCGGCGGCTACGGAAATCGGAATTAGGTTGTCGATCCAGAGCCCATGTAAGTTGGGAAAGAAGAAAAAAAACCAGCCAGACCTTGCGCATTCAGAGTCCCTTTGTTCGACGGCGAAATTTTACTTGGTGTTGCTGGTCACATTTTTGCTTGCCGCAATCAACGCGTCGACGTTGGTTTTGTCCACCAGCGACGAACCCGTATCCACAAACGCCGGGATGGGGGCAAAGCTGTCTTTGGCCCAGTCGTTGCTCAGCGTGGACAATTTGTGATGGTAGAGGTCGTCCAGCATCTTCAGCCCGACGAAGCTCATGGTGTAGGGCTTCTGCGAAATCGTGGCCGCGATTACCCCCTTCTGGATCCACTCCAACGTTTTGTCGTCCGTATCCATGGCGATGATGATCTTGTCCTTGACGTCATGCTGGCTCAGTACAGTGGCGACTTCCTTGCCCGCGAGCGCTTCCAGGCACACGAACGCGTCGGTATGTTCCTTCTTGTCGTTGCCCAGAATTTCAGTGGCAGTGTCGAAAGCCACGCGGGAATCGCCCTTCATATCCACCACGCGCGTGATCTTTATTCCCGGCGTGGCCTCGATGGCATCGCGATAGCCGCGCAGTCGCTCCTTCAGATTCGCCTGCTCGGGGATGGTAAACACCACGACATTACCCTTGCCATTCAATTCCTTCGCCAGCCGCTGGCCGCCAATCTGTCCGGCATGGTAGTTGTCGGTGCCAATGAAGAAAAGCCGCTTGCTGGCGGGTGCATCGGAGTCCACCGTGATTACGGGAATGCCGGCGGCAATGGCGCGGTCGATGTCGTCTTTCAACAGTGCCGGATCGGCCACGGAGATGAGGATTCCGCTGGCCTTGCTTTGCACCGCTTGTTGCAGCGCCTGCTGCTCCGCCTTGGGATCGTAGCTATCCGGACCCGCAAATTCGGAACGCACCTTGAGTTGCTGGGCCGCCTGAAACAAGCCGCCGGAGCCGGCCTGCCAGTAAGGAATCTTGACGTTGGTGGAAATCAGATAATATTTTTCGTCGGCATCGTGCCCGGTCCCACAGCTGACCAGGAAAACCAGCAGCATGCCGAGAGCGACTCGGGAAGGTACCGTGAGGTGGCGCATCGGATCCTCCTTCCGAACAGACGTGACCGCGCCCATCCGGACGCGAAACGGTACGGATTCTAAACCTACGCGCAAAGAAAGGGAAGGACTTGAATCGACGACCCGAGGGAGCTCGCGCGGGGTGCTTATCCGCTTTCAGCTCTGGACACAAACACCAAGTCTTCGTACTCGGGGATGGAAGCGGCACGAATAAAGTTGCGACCGGAAACCGCTGGGTCCAGGACTACTACGCCCCCGCCAAACTCCTGCAGGTACCAACTTGCTTCCGCGCCATCGGGGTCGGAGGCCACAAGCGCGATTTCCGCTGGATTGCCGTGGAACAAGACGCGGTCACCCTTCCTAATCTTTTCGCCGGATCTATATTTTAAGACCATTGTTCGGCGCCTGTGCGCAGTTTAGGTACTTCAGGAACCCTTCTCACACACCCACAGGAAACGGCTTAGTGTGGGTCTCAGCGCTGAGGGACAAGCCCGAGAAACGGCCTTGCAACAAAGACATCAATCCCGTGTACCAGTATCCCAGCACAAACAAGACCAGAAAAGGCACAGTAATGTAATTCTCGTTGGCGATGGCGTAGTAGACCGTGAGGGCGAAGTAACTGCCGATCAAAAGTTCGATCCAGGGAACCCAGCCCAGGCGGCGCCGGTATTTGGTGGCGTTGATCCGATCCTTTTTCGATTCCACCCGATACTTCGGAGTGCGCGCAAAGGCCGACTTCTGGCCTACCAGCGCCTCCAGCACCGCACGGGTGTTGGTGATGGTCAGGCCGATGCCGAGCGCCATCAGGAAGGGAAGATAAAGGAGTGCCCGCGGCCAAGTCCGAGGAAACAGCTCGCGCTGCGAAACCAGATAGAAGCTGGAAATCGAAAAAGTGGACGCCATAAACAGCGGCAGGTCGATGTACAGCATCTGGAACCATCCCTGGTAAAAGCGGATGATCATGGCCGGCAACAGCAGCACCGAAAGCACGACCATCAAGGGATAGCTGAGGTTCGCGGTCAGGTGATACCAGGCTTCCAGCTTGACCCGGAACGGCTGATCGCTTTTCATTACGCTGGGCAGAATCTTCTTTGCGGTCTGGATAAGCCCCTTGGCCCAGCGTGCCTGCTGGGTCTTGAACGCCGTCATTTCTACCGGCAGCTCGGCGGGACACTCCACATCCTGCAAGTAAATAAATTTCCATCCTTTAAGCTGGGCCCGATAAGAAAGGTCGGTATCTTCGGTGAGTGTGTCGTGCTGCCAGCCACCGGCTTCCTCGATTGCGCTGCGCCGCCAAACTCCCGCCGTGCCGTTGAAATTGAAGAAGACGTTGCTGCGGGCGCGTCCAGAATGTTCCAGCACGAAATGCCCGTCCAGCAGGATGGCCTCCACCTCGGTGAGAAAAGAATAGTTGCGATTAATGTGCGTCCAGCGGGTCTGCACCATGCCGATTTTTGGATCGGTCAAATGATGGATGGTCCGCATCAGGAAGTCTTCTGGCGGAACAAAGTCGGCGTCGAAGATGGCGATGAACTCGCCTTTCGCCGTTTTCATGCCCTCCCCCAATGCACCTGCCTTAAACCCTTCACGATTCATGCGGTGATGATAGGTAACGGGAAAGCCGCGAGCCGCATGCTGTTCGACCAGGCTTTGGGCGACGGCCTGGGTCTCGTCGGTCGAATCGTCGAGCACCTGCACGTCCAGCTTGTCCAGGGGATACTGGAGGCGGCAAACCGCATCCAGCAAGCGTTCGACGACGAACTGCTCGTTGAAAATCGGAAGCTGCACCGTCACCCGCGGCAGATCTGGAAAGTTCCCGGCCGGCTCGACGGTGCGATTCTTCCTGTGCTTGTAATAAAGGTAAACCAGCACATAGCGGTGCATACCGTACGAGGCCAGCAGTATGAGCACAACGAAGTAGGGGACCAGCAACGCCATGTCAAAGGCGTTGGCGTGATAGAGGCCCCTGAAAGTGGTATCGAGAAAATGCTGGCGAATGTACTGGCCGATGCCCCGCGAGGCCACGAAAGCGCCCAGAGTTTGAATCGAAATCGATGCGGTGCCCAGGGATCGTCTCCAGTAGTTTTGTATTCTACCTTAACGCGGGCCATAGACTTGAACGTCCCGACCAGTAAACAGTTTGCAGAGAAGCACTTACCAGCGGCCTGACCGCGGCGGACTCAAACCTCAGAAGCTGACACCAGGTCAGAAGCGAGTGAAATTCCAAGGCGACAGAGTGTCCGACCCGCGCCGCCTACTCTGGATTCCTCCAGCCTCCGTTTGCCGCGGTGAGCTTTTCGGCCTCCGCCGGGCCCCAGCTGCCGGGTTCATAGGCTCGAACTGGAGTCGCGTTGTCGAGAACCGGCTGTACAATCCGCCAGGCTTCTTCCACATAGTCTTCACGGGCGAAGCGTGTGGGGTCGCCATGCAGGGCATCATCCAGCAGTTCCGCGTAGGCAGACACCTCGACCGGGTCGGAACCCTGGGTCGCCAGAAGTTCGACGTGATCTCCGGTCATCTCGTCCCCGGGCTTCTTGGTCAGTGCTCCGATTGCGATGGCGAGATCGGGCGTGACGCGGAATCGCAGATAATTGCGAGTTGGGGAATTGTCCGCAAAGATTCCGGGAGGTTGCCGCAAAGTGACGTTGACCTCGGTAATGGTCACTGGCAACGATTTTCCTGCCCGAATAAAAAATGGCACACCTTGCCAGCGCCAGGAATCAATCTGCAGGCGCACGGCCACGTAGGTTTCGACGGTTGAATCCGGCTTCACGCCTGGTTCGCTGCGGTACCCGTTGAATTGCCCTCGCACCACGTCGCCGGGGGCAAGCGTCCTGATTGCCCGGAGCACTTTGACTTTTTCGTCGGGCAGACTGGGATTGGTCATGGCCACGGGGGGCTCCATGGCAATGTTGGTGAGCAACTGGAAAAGGTGGTTCTGCACTACGTCCCGGATCGCGCCGGCTTGCTCGTAGAACGCTCCTCGCCCCGCGACCCCGAAGTTCTCCGCCATCGTGATCTGAACGTTTTCCACGTAGTGACGGTTCCAGATGGGTTCCATAAAGGTATTCGCAAAACGAAAAAAGAGAACGTTCTGGACAGCGTTCTTACCCAGGTAGTGGTCGATGCGAAAAATATTCTGCTCCGAGAACGCGGTGTGCAGAGTGCGGTTCAGCCGGCGGGCGGATTCCAGATCGTGTCCGAAGGGTTTTTCCACCACCACCCGGGCGCCTTCCGAGCATCCGGACGATTTGAGCTGCTGCACCACCGCGCCGAAAAGGTTCGGGGGGATGGCGAGATAATGCAGCGGATGCGCGGCCGATCCCAACTGCTGGCGCAACTCGCGGAAAGTTGCCGGATCGGCGTAATCGCCGTCAATGTACTTCAGCACGGTACAGAGCTTGGCAAATGCCTCCGGGTCCAGGCCGCCGTGGTGCTCGACGCTGTCCTGGGCGCGCTTCTTGAGCTGTTCCAGCGTCCAGCCGGACTTGGCCACTCCGATGACCGGCATATTCAGTTCATCGCGCTTGGCCAACTGCTGCAGCGCAGGGAAGATCATCTTGTGGGCCAGGTCGCCGGTTGCCCCGAAAAATACCAGTGCGTCGGAGATGACGTGACTCATAATCTAGTTCCATACCATCCTCGTCAGGTGAGGATGATTATCTAGCGCTGGGAATCCTTGCCGGAACCATCCCGCTTCGCACGCTGGCCCGCGGGTCCATGTTGCCGGCTGATGTTCAATGCGGTGTTGATCAATGCCACATGCGAAAACGCCTGGGGGAAATTCCCCAGCAAGCGCCTGTTCTCAGGCGAATATTCCTCGGCCAATAGTCCCACATCGTTGCGCAACCTCAGAAGTTTTTCAAAAAGCTTACGGGCTGCCTGCTTTTGGCCGAGCAACACATAATTGTCGGCCAGCCAGAAACTGCAAGGCAGGAACACGCCTTCTCCGGGCGGGAGTCCGTCTGCAGCCGTACTGGTGTTGTAGCGCTGGACGAAACCATCGCGCACCAGATCGCGCGCTATCTTTTCAATCGTGCCGCGCACCCGGCGGTCCGAGGGCGGAAGGAATCCGACGAGCGGGACCAGCAACAGGCTCGCATCCAGATTCTTGGACCCGTACGATTGCACGAAACTGCCGAGATCCTCGTCGAAACCGTGGCGGCAAACGTCGTTGTGGATCTGGTCTCGCACCTTGCGCCAATGCTCGAGTGGCGCCTTGAGGCCGAACGCTTCAGCGCTCTTGATGGTGCGATCAAACGCCACCCATGCCATGACCTTGGAGTGGGTGAAGTGTCGTTTCGGGCCCCGCACTTCCCAGATACCTTGATCAGGTTCCTGCCAGACCTGCTCCAGATGTTCCAAAAGCGTTCGCTGGAGTTCGATGGCCGGCTCATTCTTCGGCAACTTGCCCTTGCGCGCCTGATGCAGAGCGTCGGCAAGTTCGCCGTAGATATCCAGCTGCTGTTGCCCAAACGCGGCATTTCCTATGCGGACTGGTGACGCCCCCTGATAGCCGGCTAACCACGGCACTTCCCATTCCGCCAGGTGCCTCTCTCCGGCGACCCCGTACATGATCTGCACCTGCGCTGCACTGCCGGCAATGGCGCGCAGAAGCCAGTTCTGCCACGCTTCCGCCTCGCGGTAGTAGCCGGCATGCATCAGGGCCAGCAACGTGAAAGTCGCGTCTCGCAGCCAACAGAAGCGATAGTCCCAGTTGCGGACGCCCTGCGACTCTTCCGGAAGGGAAGTGGTGGGAGCCGCCACAATCCCTCCGGTCGGGAGATAGGTGAGCGCCTTCAGGATGATGAGAGATCGGCATACCGCCTCCTGCCACGGCCCCTCATAGGTGCAACGGTCCGCCCATTTTCGCCAGTACGCCTCGGTTTGTTCGAGTGCTCGTTCGGCATTGAGCGCGGGAGGAACGGGTCCGTGGGATGCGCCGTAGGAGAGAACGAACGGCACCGTCTCTCCTTCATTAACGGTAAATTCGCTGACAGTTGTGAGATTTTCGCCTCGAAGGGTTGCCGGAGTGCGAAGCGCGATCATGTTAGGCCCGGCAATGGCGCGCATGGTTCCGTCTTCCAGCCGTGTGACCCACGGGATGGTTCGACCATAGTCGAACCGTATCGTCAGTTCCATCTTCACCCGCACCCTGCCATGTTTCCCCTGCACCAGGCGGACAAGGTGAGAGTGCTTCCCGCGCAGCGGCATGAAATCGACCAGCGTGAAGGCGCCTTCGTGGGTCTGGAAATCTGTTTCCAGAATCAGAGTCCGATCGCGATAATGCCTGGCGACCCGCGCTGTGCCTACCGCGGGCGATAGTTTCCAGCGTCCATTGTCAGGCGTTCCCAGCAGGGATGCGAAGCAGGCCCCGGAATCAAACCGCGGCCAGCAAAGCCAGTCGATCGATCCGTCGTTCTTGCACAGGCCCGCAGTCTCGCAATCGCCGATCAGCGCGTAATCTTCGATGCGGCAAGGCATTTAGCTTTGGAGGTCGTACCCCGACCGAAGAGTTGCACGGACGAGCGCGCCTTATTAGTTCAGGAAGTAGGTGCGATACAGCGTGTCCCGCTGGGCCGGCCTGAAACCGGCGTCCCGGATGATCCGGCGCAGCTCCTCTTCCGTGGTGCAGTTGGTGACTCCGGCGGCGCGCACGACGTTTTCTTCGAGCATGACGGACCCGACGTCGTTGCCGCCGAAGCGCAGACCCATCTGGCAGACTTTCAATCCCTGGGTGACCCAGCTGGATTGAACATTCAGGAAGTTTGAAAGGTACAGCCGGGAAATGGCCAGCACTTTCAGGTATTCGACCGCCGTGGCCTCATCCCAGTGCCGGCCACCCAGCGCCGTGTTGTGGGGCTGGAAGCTCCACGGGATGAAGGCAGTGAAGCCGCCGGTTTCCTCCTGCAATTCGTAGAGCCGCTGGAAGTGGTTGACGCGGTTTTCGATGTTCTCTCCTACGCCGAACATCATGGTGGCGGTGGTCCGCATGCCCAGCTGATGAGCGGTGCGATGCACGTTGATC
>DASQHA010000372.1:0-11336 GCA_035632335.1 Terriglobales bacterium | reverse complement strand
ATCGACGCAGGTGGTGTCCCCGCGCAGGCCATGAATGATGTGCCCGACAGTCAAGATCTCGGTAAGCCGGATGATGTTGCCGAAGGGAGAAATGCCGGCCGTAGACACTGCGTCTCCGCCACCCACTCCCTGCCCGCTCGTCCAGTTATCAGCAGAACAATAACCGCCGTTGACGGTAAACGAGGTAGGCGAGGCCAAGGTGCCGGAACTGGGGGGCAAGGCATAGCAGGACGAAGATGTACAAGTACCACCAAATAAGCCAATCGTCCGATTGGTCGTCTGATCCCAAATGACGATTTCCTTGTCAAAAGAACCTTGATTGAACTGCGCTCCGCTCGGCGCGTGGAATTTAATCCCGTTGAGCCCGGACATAGGACTGGCGCATCCTGCTAACTGATACACCGGATCGCTAGCCTGCCCATAGTAAAGCGGCTTGTGCTGCCCATCATCCGAGCCAGGACTATTCCAAGCACCAGCACCTGTCACCAGCGAGCTACCCCCGTTCTTCATGACCGTGTTGACGATGTTGGGGGAGTTGGGCATCAAATGATTAAGCGGACCGCCGGCGCCGGCATTGGGCAACTGCTGGTTGTAGTAGGCCGACGGATAAGGACGGTTCGAAACCGGGTGCTGGGATAAGATGTTGTATTGAGCTTGGACCCTGGCGGTAACGAGCAGGAGAAATAAGAACGTTGTAATCGCCCAGGCGTTCGAACGTACTACGCGCCCGGTCGGGGGAGAGTTTTCCGGCATTTGAGACCTCGAATTAGGGTATGGGTACTTGGGACCTTAGTCTCGATTGTCGCAAAACACTTTGGCGACCGGTACGTCACGTTGGTTCTACAACCTCTAGGTTATACAATCACTCAGTAGGTACCGCATAAACTCATCCTGCTGCCCGGGTCTGCAATTATCTTGAACACAGCGATCCAAACCTTAGATGCTCCGAAGGAGTCGACCTGGAGCCCGGTGGGTTCCGGGCAGCGGCCCATCCGTGTCCTTGCCCTGGTCGAGGCGGAAACGGTGAATGGTCCGGTCAAGAACCTGCTCAGTTTTTATCGCTCCTGCCAGGAAATGGAAGCGCCCTGCGGGGTCGAGCTGTCCCTGGCCGCGTTTGAGCGGCTGCGGGCAGGATCCGCGGACGGGACGCAACGCCCGAACGAGTTCATGGAAGCGGCATCGAAGGCGGGCATCCAGGTCGACTGCATTCCGGAAAGCTTTGCCTTTGACCTGCGGGTGATCTGGCGGCTGCGCAGGCTGGTCAAGCGCTTGAATCCCGACATCATTCAGACCCATTTCTCGAAATCGCATTTCCTGGTGTGGCTTTCCGGGGTGGGGCGAGGCCGTCCCTGGATTGCGTTTCACCACGGGCATACCCGCTCCGCATTTCGTTTGCGTATTTATCATGGCCTCGATCGCTGGTCGCTGCGTTTTCCCGACCAGATCACCGCGGTCAGCCAGGCCTTTGCCGGACAACTTGTCGCGCAGGGCATCCGGCGGGAAAGAATTGCGGTCTTGCACAACTCGGTCGAGTTGCCCAGCGCCGCGAGCGGCGCCGACGCCGCGCGGGTTCAGGCCACGCGATCCCGCCTGGGCATCGCGCCTGCAGACCGGGTCGTACTCGTCGTTGGGCGCCTTTCGAAAGAGAAAGCCCACGCCGACCTGGTGGCCGCGCTGGCCAGCCTGCTGCGGCAAAGGCCTGACCTGCGGGTGCAACTGGTGATCCTTGGCGAAGGGCCGGAGCGGGTCAACCTGGAAGAAGCGGTACGGGCGGCGGGACTTCAGGCCGTGGTAAAAATGCCCGGCCACGTGAATGACGTAACTGAGTACTACGAAATGGCCGATCTGATGGCGATTTCGTCGGTAAGTGAAGGCTCCCCCAACGTGCTTTTGGAAGCCATGGCGGCGGGAGTGCCGGTGGTGGCAACTGCCGTAGGGGGCATTCCGGAGATCGCCACAGACGGAGAGCAGGCGTTGCTGGTGCCGCCGCGCGATCCGGAGGCGATGGCGCGGGCCATTGCTCGGCTGCTTTCTGATCGCGCTACAGCCCATCGCCTGGCGGAGGCGGCACGCCGCCTGGCGGCCACGAAATACTCGCCTGAGCAACGCGCCCTGTGGCTGGCCGGACTCTACCGGAACGTGCTGGCGAAATGGCAGTCACAAAATGGACGCCGGAGCGGGACCTCCGTGGGGAACCAGACCGAACCGCAGCCAGCATCGGGTGAGCGGAATGGCTGAGATCAAAGACAGATTTTCCGTGGTGGTCCCCATGCTCAACTCCAAAGAGCATATACGCGGCTGCCTGAACTCCATTCTGGCTGCCATGGATCGTTACGGCAACGCCGAGCTGATCGTGCTGGACAACGGGTCGGATGACGGCTCGTATGAAATCCTGTGTAAGGAATACGCCGGGCGCGCCCGAATCGAGCAGATACGAAGCGTGACCGTGAGCGCGCTGCGGAACCGCGGGGCCGAGCTGTCGACTGGCGAGTTCATTGCGTTTATCGATTCCGATTGCCTGATCGGCCCGGACTACTTCGAACAGGCTTTGCCGGTATTGCGCCAGCGTGCCGATGCCACCGGGTCCGAATACGCGCTCGAAGAACCTTGTCACTGGATCCAGAAAGTCTGGTACAGGCTGCACGTTCCGGCGAAGGACGGCATCGTGAACTACATCGTGTCCGGCAACCTGGTGATCAAACGCCAGGCCTTGCTCGCGGTGGGCGGCTTTGACGAGAAGATGGTCAGTTGCGAGGACAACGATTTAGGACTGCGGCTGAACCGGGCCGGATTCAAGGTCTACCAGGCGCACGCCATCCGCGCCCTGCATCCCGGCGGGGAGCAGAGCTTGCGCGTTTTTTTCCGCAAGACGGCATGGCGCAGCATGGGCATGTTCCAGATGATGAAGCATTCCTGGATGAACAAGCCGCTGGTGATTACGCTGGCCCATTTCGTTCTGGTGGCCGCGGCCCTGGCCAACCTTTTCCTCGGGTACGCGTCCCTGCCCGCGCGCATGCTGGTTTCGCTGGTGCTGGTCAACCTGGCTCCGGCCTTTACCATTCTTTTTTATGCGGCGCGGGTGAAACGCCTTTATGCGCCGTTTCGATCGATGTTGCTGTACCACCTCTGGTTTCTGGCGCGGTTTTATGCGATTGCCATGATGCTGGCTTCAATGGGCGCTTCGAAAGAACGCAAGGTAGCCATCGGGGCGCGACTGCATAGTCCGACGCATACTCCGGAATAAGGCGGGCGCGGCCCTGGGCCCGCAGCGGCGGAAGGTTCAACATTTTTCCTCCCCCAGATAGGAATCCTATGGCAGACAATTCTTTCATCCCTTTTCACCGTCCCTCCATCGGGACCGAAGAAACCGATGCGGTCATGCGGGTTCTCCAGTCCAAGTGGCTGACTACGGGGCCGGTCACGCTGGAGTTCGAACGCGAGTTCGCCGCTTACCTGGGCGTGAAGCATGCCCTCGCGGTGAATTCCGGAACGGCCGCGCTGCAGCTGGCGCTCGATGCCATCGGCCTCAAAGCCGGAGACGAAGTCATTGTCCCCACCAACACCTTCACCGCCACCGGCGAAGTCGTGACCTATTTCGGGGCGCGGCCGGTCCTCTGTGACAGCCTCCCCGGCGGGTTCAATATGGACCCGGCCGACGTACGCAGGAAGATCACCAGCAAAACCCGGGCGCTGATTCCGGTGCACATCGCCGGGCAGTGTTGCGCCATGGACGAACTGCGGGCGATCGCGGACGAGCACCGCCTGCACATCGTCGAGGATGCGGCCCACGCGCTGCCGACAACCTATCGCGGCAAGAAAGTGGGAACGATTTCTGACCTTACCGCGTTCAGTTTTTATGCCACCAAGACGCTGACCACGGCGGAAGGCGGGATGCTGACCAGCAACGACGAGGGCTACATCAAGCGGGTCTCGCTCATGCGCCTGCACGGTATCGGCGGAGATGCCTGGAAGCGCTATTCCGCCACCGGTTCGTGGTATTACGAGGTGCAGGACGCGGGATACAAGATGAACCTGTGCGACATTCTTTCCGCGCTGGGCAGGGCCCAGCTGAAGAAGGTCGATCAATTCTGGCGGGAGCGCTGCCAGATCCGGGCGAAATACGACGCTGCCTTCCGGTCGATGCCGGAATTGCAGCTGCCGCCGGCCGATGCCGGCGATGTGCATGCCTGGCATCTCTACATTCTTCGCATCCGTCCCGAACTGCTGGAAGTAAACCGGAACCAGTTTATCGAGGAGTTGAAGAAACTGGGCATCGGCACCAGCGTGCATTTCATCCCGCTGCACCTTCATCCCTATTACGCTCGCACCTATGGCTACCACGAAAAGGACTTTCCGAATGCCAACGACGCCTTTTCGCGCTGCCTCTCGCTGCCGATTTATCCTGATATGAGCGAGCAGGAAGTGCAGCGGGTGATTGCCAGCGTCCAGGGCGTGGTGCAGAAGAATCGGAAGAGCAAGTCGGTCGCGGCGATGCAATGATTACAAATAGCACAGTACTTCCGCAGTCATGATGTGACCCATACCAAACCCATGCAGAAAGAAACATGAGCTATTACGGACGATTTCTATTTCAGGTGACGCAGAGGCTGCGCCGATCGGGCACGCTGGACATACTTCAGGCCATCCGGCCGGAACCAGACCGGCCTCGGGCCCAAATACTCGAACGGCAGTTTTCGCGGCTTTCCCGGTTGCTGGCGACCGCGGAGGCTCACGTCCCGTATTACCGCGAGATGTTCCGCTCGTTGGGAATTCAGAGTCGCGATATTCGGAACCTCGAAGACTTCGCCGCACTGCCCGTGCTGACCAAAGATATCATCCGGGAACGGCAGGACGATCTCCTGCGCGAGGATGTGCCCAAGAGCAAACTCATGGTTGGCCATAGCGGCGGCTCCACCGGTGTGCCTTTAACTTTCTATCGCTCTCGTGCCGATTTGGATGCGTGCGATGCCGGCACTTTTCGCAACTGTCTACAGGCGGGCTGGAAGCCGGGCGACATGGTGGCGTTCATCTGGGGATTCAACCAGCAGTTGTGGGACATGCCGGCGTGGGAATTCGAACTTCGCCAACATCTGCGCCGTATGTACCAGTTTGACCCCTTCCATTCAAGTGCGGAGCAGATGGATCGCTGGGTAAAAAAGTGGAAACAGATCCGGCCTCGGGTGGTGATTGGCTATGCCTCGGCCGTGGCCAGGTTTGCCGAGCATGTTGAAAGTACGGGGCAGCGCGTAGAGCCGATGCTGGGGGCTTTTACCACGGCGGAGAAGTTATATTCAACCCAGCGCGAGGTGATTGCGAGGGTGTTCGGCTGCCAGGTTTACAACATGTACGGCAGTTCAGAGGTGAACAACATCGCGTGCACCTGCCGCCTGGGAAAAATGCATGTAAGCGCGGACTGCGTGGTGCTGGAAGTGGACCGAAAGCAGGCCCTTCCCGGCCTGCCACCACCGTTTATCGTGACCTCGCTCTGGAACGAGGTGATGCCGTTCATTCGCTATCAGAACGAAGACTGCGGAGAACTGCTCGATGGCGGGTGCGATTGCGGGAACCAATTTCCCCTCATGGAGCTCAACATTGCGCGCGTGTACGACAACTTCATCATGCCCGATGGCCGCTATGTGCACGGACATTTCTTTACCCGCGTGATGGAGCCGACCGAGGGTGTAGCCAACTATCAATTTCGCCAGACTTCACCGGAGTCCATTATCTTGTTTATCGTCCCCAGCTTGGGGGACCAAGCCGCCCGGCGTGAGTCCCTCCGAACGGTTGTCGAGAAGATAAGGAAACTCGATCCCTACAACCGGATCAGCGTGGAAGTGCGCGAAACTGATACCATTCCACTTTCCCCCACGGGCAAACATCGGTTCACAATTTCCGAGGTTCGGCCTGGAACCCCGTCTAAGGTCTCGGGTTGAAGTGGCTTGGCTGCGATGGTTTTCTGAGGCGTTTGTGATCCTGAAGAAGATTCCCGGCTGGTCATTTTGATGCCCCGAGTCCTGCTCATCACCTTTTGCTATCCGCCCACCGAAGTGATCGGGGCGGTGCGACCGGCCGCGCTGGCCAAGTACTTGCCGCGGTTCGGCTGGGAGGCCATGGTTTTGACGCCGCGCGTGAGGCAACCGCGTTTGGATTCAAGGATCATCGAGACCGACTACCGCGACGTAATTTCGGGTTGGAAAGCCCGACTGGGACTGGACCACAAACGGAGCGTGCACGAGCAACTCCGGCTTCCTATATCGTCAAAGCCGGGTGCGGGTTTCCTGCACTCGCGGGCGCTCGAAATAGGCAAGTATGTGGTGAGCTATCCCGATGCGACCAAGGGGTGGACGCCGTTCGCCGTGCAGGCGATCCAAGCGATCCGCGAGCAGGGCCAGAAAATCGATGCGATCATCACCACCTCTCCCCCCATTTCGACCCATCTCATCGGAAACCAGGCGAAAAGCATCCTGTGCTGCCCCTGGATTGCCGACCTGCGTGATCTATGGACCCAGAATTTCGCCAGTTCGAACCGGCTCTTGAACCGTTTGCAGGCGGGACTGGAGAAAAGAACACTGCGGGCAGCGGACGCTTTAGTGACGGTTTCGGCCCCCTGGGCGGCGCGCCTGCGGGAAAAGTATTCTTCTCAGACCGTCGCAACCATCACCAATGGTTTCGATCCTGATGACTTTGCGGATATTCCGAAGAGGCTGACCGAGAAATTTACGATTACTTATGCCGGGCGGCTCTATCAAGGCGGGCGAAATCCCAAAGTGCTGTTCGAGGTGCTTCGCGATCTGTTGGATGAGAATATGGTCAGTCCCAAAGATACGCGGGTTCGATTTTACGGCGAGGTCGAGCCCTGGCTCAGCGCGCTGGTGCAGCAGTATCGACTGGAAGAAGTGGTTGAGCTGTGCGGCCTGGTTACGCGCCACGAATCTTTACAGCGCCAGGCGGAGTCCCAGGTTCTGCTTCTGTTGGGTTGGGCTGATCCTCGCGAAACTGGCCAGCATAGCGGCAAGCTCTTCGAATACTTCGGCGCCGCCAGGCCGATCCTGGCGATCGGCGGCGGGCGTGGTGTCCTGACCGAGGCCCTGGAGGAAACGCATGCTGGGGTGCATGCCCTGGCCAAAGAACAGGTACGAGACTTCCTGATCACGGCATATGGCGAATTCAAGGCCCAAGGCTGCGTTTCCTACAAAGGCAAGGAATCCGCGATTGACCGCTATACGCATCTTCGGATGGCGCGGGAGTTCGCCGACGTACTGAACGCGGTGGCCCACAGGCCCCAGCCTTCCGAGATGGCCGCGAAAGCGTCGCTGTAACCGGGTGCGACAAGATAACCCATGCTGTCGACTGAGTCCGAAGTGAAGAGCGAGCGCGGCGGTCAGGAGAAAGCCAGCTCCAGCTGTCCCCTGGTCAGCGTGCTGGTGGTGGTGCGGAACGGCGCCGGGGATATTCCGGGAGTTCTCGATTCCATCCGTGAGCAAGACTATCGGCCGCTCGAAGTCCTGATCGTGGACGGCATGTCGGACGACGGCACCCGGGCCCTGGTCGAACAACAGGCCACCGGCGATCCGGAGTTTTCCATTCGCCTGCTGGACAATCCCGGCCGGATTCAGGCTACCGGCTGGAATGTGGGCATTCGCGCCGCGCGCGGCAAGTACGTGCTTCGGATCGACGCCGTGCACTGCCGTTTGCAGCCCAGCTACATCCACTGCTGCCTGGAGAAGCTTCTCGCCCTGCAGCAGGGCGATCCCAGCGTGGCCGCCACCGGAGGCCGCCGGCTGTCGGTCGATCGCGCCCAGACCGCGTGGTCGACGGCCATTGCCGCGGCTCAATGCAGCCGCTTCGGGGTGGGAGGCGCGGCTTATCGGATGGATACGGAGGCGGGCTTCAAGGATACGCTGGGCGTTCCGCTGTACGACCGCAACATACTGTTTCAGGTGGGACTCTTCGACGAGTCCCTGGGCCGGAGCGAAGACAACTACCTTCATGCCCAGATGCGATGGCAAGGATACAAGCTGTATTTCATTCCGGATGTAGTCGCCGTCTATCATCCCCGCACCACGTTGTCGGGGCTGGCCTCGCAGATGTTTCACAATGGCTGGTGGGTGTCAGCGACCATTCTGCGCAAGCGCAGCTTTCCCTTCGGGACCCGGCACCTGGTTCCGTTTGCGTTCTATCTGACGCTGGCGCTGCTCGCGGGTTTCAGCCTGGCCGGCTTTTTCCCCGCCAGGATTCTGCTGGGCGCGCTGCTGACCTTATATTTCTGCGTCTCGCTGGTGGCGGCTTTTCAGTCTTCGCCGTCCGGGGGCTTCTGGCGGGTGGCGGTCATATTCTGGTTGATGCATTTCTGCTACGCGGCGGGAACCGCGGCGGGAATGTTTGCTGGCCGGGGCGAGGGTGCTGCGACCGGGACGATCACCGCGCCCGGCGCGCATTCGGGATCATGAAAGCTTCTGGATCATGAAAGAACGGCTCCGGTTCGAACTCGGATTTTTGGAAATCGGGCGGAAGCGCGAGCCTGGGGAATCGGCCATGCGGGTAATTCTGGATCATAAATCGGACGACCCTGCCTCTATGGTCATGTCGGAAGCCGGCGTTCCTCAGAGCCTGAGCCCCTGGAACCATTCCCGGGGCAAGCGCATGTTCGACTTTGTCGCGGCCGGTGTCGTCCTGCTGCCGTGCCTGCCCCTGATGGCGCTGATTGCGGCGGCGGTGGCGGTGACTTCGCGCGGTCCGGTGCTGTTTCGCCAAAGGCGCGTGGGCGAGAACGAGCGGGCCATCGAATTGTTGAAGTTCAGGACGATGCTGCACAACCTGGGCAGTGCCGGACCAGGTGTGACGCGCAGTGGCGATCCCCGGATTACGCCCATCGGACGCTTCCTCCGCCGTTGCAAACTGGATGAACTGCCGCAGTTGCTGAACGTCCTGCGGGGAGATATGAGCCTGGTGGGGCCGCGTCCGGACCTTGAGGAATTTTGCCAGGCGCTCGGTCCCGAACATCGGTTGGTGCTTACGCTGCGGCCGGGCCTCACGGGCTGGGCGACACTGCACTTTCGCAACGAGGAACAGTTGCTGGCTGCGGTCCCGAAAGAGCAACTCGTATCTTATTATCGCGAAACCATTCTGCCGCAGAAGGCGCAGCTGGATATGGCCTATGCGGAACGTGCCACATTTCTGGGTGATCTTGCCATTCTGGGAGGGACTTTTCTCACCCTGTTTCGATAACTTAGGTAACGTTCCTAGTCCGGGTCGCTCCGCGATAAAATGACTGCGCTCCTTGCCACTTCACGACGGTCCGTAATTCGGTCTATATAAACCACATCCACGACGATGTCCTAGTTCGTAAAGGTCCGGCGTTCGGACACTGGGCAGCCCCTCTGGCCATCGGAGGGGTTGCGGTCTTGATTGGGGTTGTGGTGGGGCGGGGAGGATGGTTCTTTTTACCAGCGGTAGCCGTGTTGCCATTGCTCTGGTTTTGGCCGGTGGAAGTCGCCATGGGGGCAGCGGTCCTGCTATTGCCCTTTGAATACGTTACGTTGCTGGGAACCAGCAGCGGCGGCGGCGACCGAACCCTGATGTCGCTGGCAATTGTGCTTGCGTTCTGCGTTCTCGTGGGTGCCGGAGTGGTGGGACGCCGCCTGCAGCAGCCTTCTGCGACGGTGGTGTGGTGGCTGTTGTTCATAGCCTGGGCAGCGGCATCAACCGGATGGGCAGTCGAGCCCCAGATGTCCCTGAACTATCTGCCTTCGGCTATTGCTCTGTTTCTTTTCTATCTTGCGGCAAGCTCATTCCGGATTACCGAAAAAGAATTTGACCGGATTGTTTGGCTGACCATTCTGGGAGGAGCGATGGCTGCGCTCCTGAGCGTGTACGGTTTCTACTTCGGCGCGGGTTTCGCCCAACATGCCACCCGGGCCACGTTGGCAGCAGGCGGCGGATACGTAAATCCGAATCGATTCGGCAGTTGCCTGTTAATCCCGATGGCGTTCGCGATGGCTCGTTTCCTGACTGCTCGCGCTCGGTGGACACGAATTTTCGCTCTTCTTCTTTTGGGGATCACCGGACTGGGGTTGCTGCTTACCATGTCCCGCGGTGTCACGCTTGCTGCCATTGTTATGGGCCTGGTCTTTTTCTATCGACTAAATTCCCTGAGATTGGGGTCACTAAGACCAAAGGTCCGCCGCCTTCTGGTACTGAGTGTTGTGCTGGTCATCAGTCTGGCTGCAGTCATGCCAGCCAGCCTTTTCGAGCGTTTTCAAAAGTCCGCCTCTGACCGAGGTTCGGGCAGACTCGACATCTGGACAGCCGGCTTGGTCATGTTTACGCACTATCCGATTGCCGGGGCCGGACTTAATAATTTTCCGGTCGTTTATACAAAATACGCTGGGTATGCTTCAAAGCTGTATTCCAGCGAAGGTGCTGATGCTCACAATGTCTATCTCGCTATTTCGGTGGAAGAAGGTCTTGTGGGGCTGCTCTTGTTTCTGATGGCAATCAAGGCACAATTTAAAGCGGTTTCCAAGTGTAGAGCACAAATCGTGGGTAGTCCGATCATGCTGGTCTGCTGTGAGGCCGCATTTTGCGGCATGTTGGTGGTTTGCGTCTTCGGAAATTTCCTCTGGGACAAAGCATTCTGGTTCGCCTGGGTGTTGTTGGCGTTCGCGATCACCGTTCAGACCACCAGGACATCGCGAGAAATTGCCCTCCCCCGAAGGGCAGAACCGATTTTGTGATGACCGCCTTCGTTAAAGAACAGTTCATTGGTGCGTTCACCCGCTTGTCCACGGTTCGAATCCGCCGTTTCAAGCCCGGTATCGAGATCCCGGTAACTCGCGACGGACCGGAACAAGAAGCGAAGTTGCGCGGCGCGGAAGGCGGCAGGCGATGAAGCCGGTTGCCACGGATTCCCAGAATATGAGGGTCGCAGACATCAAAATAGAGCTCGCAGCGGGAGAAGCTGGGCGCGATATGCACCAGTTGATCGCCGAACTCTATCCGATATGCCGCAGCATTACCGGCGACGGCGTGCGCGAAACTCTGCGGTTTCTCGGCCAGCTTATTCCTCTGAAGGTCCATGAAGTGGCCAGCGGCACCCTGGTGTTCGACTGGACGGTTCCGCAGGAATGGAACATTCGCGACGCTTACATCAAAGATTCCAGCGGCAAGAGGGTGGTGGATTTCAAGCGCTCCAACCTCCACGTCGTCAATTACAGCGTTCCGGTGCAGCGCACGATGTCGCTGGAAGAACTCAAGCCTCATTTATTCACGCTGCCGGACCATCCCGACTGGATTCCGTATCGGACGTCTTACTACAAAGAAAGTTGGGGATTCTG
>DASQHA010000371.1:0-3036 GCA_035632335.1 Terriglobales bacterium | reverse complement strand
CTGATCGAAGTCGCCGACCAGCACGGCTGGCGGGTGAACACGCCGCGCGACGCGGAGAAGCGCGGCGGTACGGTTTTCGTAGACATGCCTGACTCGCAGCAGGTCAGCCGCGAACTGCTTGCCCGCGGTATTGTTGTCGACTGGCGGCCAAAAGCGGGAGTGCGGTTTTCGCCGCATTTCTACAATACGGACGCAGAGGTGGATGCAGCCATCGGAGAGGTCGACGAAATCCTGAGAAGGCGCCGTGTTGCAGTCTAGCTAACAATCCGGCTCCGGTCACTCCTGAGGCGATCAAATGGCGAAACGGCCATTGAATACCCATAAATTAAAGATGTGACGGGCCCGCGTCCGCCGCAAACGCCAGCGGCTTCCTCCAAACCCCCCAACCCCAAGTGCCCCGGCGGCAAACCCTCGGGTCCACGCGGACGCTCGGCGCCGGTGCACTTGTCGATAGGGCACTAGGATTTTTCGCCAACTGAGCGTTAGGTCCCAGATTCATTGCGAGCCAAACATTAAATCCTCTGCCACTGCAAGCACAATGGATGTGCCAATCAAAAAGCCGAAGGCGATGAGCAACCGCTCCTTCCAAGGCTTCCGCTCATAACCATCCCCCTAAGTTTCTTTGACATACGTTACCTGCTTCTTCCCGAGGCTTAAATACCACCCGAACAGAAGACCGATGGAAGCCAATGTGAACAATCCTTGAGGGATGGGAATGAAAATGGTCACGAAAGCGAGCCCAAGATAGGCGATCAAGACGTAGAACCACACTCTGTTGGCCTTCGCCTCGTCCACGCGCCCAATCGCGTCTGCGTTTCGAGCGTGTAGAAATGCTCCGAATGCCGGAGAAAATAGCAAACTCCAATACGCTGCCGCCTTCGGATTCCAAAGAGCAGGTGGCCGACCGGTTGGCGGTGGCGTCGGCCTTGCCGTCTCGCTTGCTCTCGAATCGCCGGTGAATACCGCGACGGTGAATAGCACCACTACAGCCGGAAGCGTGAGGAGCGCGACGAACCATTTGAAGTGACCGCAGAAAAGAGCCACGTCAAGAAGTATTCGGATCGTCCCCTACAGCATCCAGACGCTCAAACGGCTTAGACCGGAATCGTTTCGACGGGATTTGATCGCCCTGTTTGACCTCCTTCAACAGCAAAAGATCAAGCCGCTAATCGCGCAGCGATTTCCTCTTGCCGAGGCAAGACAAGCGCAGGAGTTGCCTAGCAGGCTGCTGAAAAAGTACTGCTAATCCACAGCCGAGTATGTTACGAGAGAGCATGCGCGGAACAGATCAGCAGCAGAATCACATGTTCAGTTACCTATCACCCGAAACCCGTGTCCGCAAGGATCATCCGCTGCGCGCCATCCGGGTCATGGTTGACCAGGTGCTCGCCCAATTGTCGCGACGGTTTGACCGCATGTATGCCACTGTGGGGCGGCCGTCGATTCCGCCGGAGAAGCTGTTGCGGGCGCAGTTGCTGCAGATGCTGTACACCATTCGCAGTGAGCGTTTGCTGATGGAAGAGATGGACTACAACTTGCTGTTTCGCTGGTTCGTAGGTCTGAACGCGGATGACGAGGTATGGGATGCAACCACCTTTACGAAGAATCGCGATCGGTTGCTGCAAGCTGACGTAGCCAAAGAACTGTTGGCGAAGGTGGTGGCGCAAGCGAGCGCCCAAGACCTGACCTCGGATGAGCATTTCACGGTAGACGGGACGCTGCTGGAAGCCTGGGCAGGAGCCAAGAGTTTTCAAGCCAAAGAAGGGAAGTCGGACACTCCGCCGGATGATCCCGGCAACCCGACGGTGGACTTTCACGGCGAGCGGCGATCGAACGAGACGCATGAGTCGAACACGGATCCGGAGGCGCAGTTGGCGCGCAAAGGACCGGGCAAAGAGTCGAAGTTGAGTTACTGCGGGAATTTGTTGGTGGAGAACCGCAACGGTCTGATCGTAGCTGCAGAAGTTTTCCAGGCCAATGGGACGGCAGAACGCGACGCGGCGCTGGTCATGTTGGAGAAGCTGCCGGGAACGCAGCCGGTGACGGTAGGCGGAGATAAAGGATTCGACACGCGGGGATTCGTGGCCGAGTGCCGGAATATTCGGGTGACGCCGCATGTGGCACAGAACCACAAACGGCCTGGGGGGAGCGCGATCGATGGACGCACGACGCGGCACCCCGGCTATGCCATCAGCCAAAGAAAGAGGAAGAGAATCGAAGAATGCTTCGGCTGGCTGAAGACAATTGCACTGATGCGTAAGCTGCGGCATCGTGGAGTTTGCAAGGTGGACTGGATCTTCACCTTCGCCTGCGCGGCCTACAATCTGGTGCGCATGCGAAACCTCGCGGCCGCAGTTCCGGCGGTGTAAGTCGAGGCCGAAGTGTGTCCCGCAGCGCAAAAAGATAGCGCTGGGGGTTAGAAAAGTACCGAGAATCGACTTTTCCGACATAGAAATGATGAAAACAATGAAAGAGGTAGAAGAGAATTACGCCCGTCGCTAGTTTTTCAGCAGCCTGCTAGGTAGCGGAAGGATCGACTTCCTCGTATCGCCTGACTTCGGACCACCAGGTACAGATCTCCAGTCAGTACCTTGGCAGTTTTTTTTGCAGTCCATAAAACAGTTTGGCGCCAGCGCTGCCAGACATCTCCTTGGGCGATCGCACCGGAGACCGAGGCGACCGAACCTCTCCGAATGCAGTAGCGGCCCATTACGAGGCAGCCCTCAACCGCCGAAACTGTCGACGTCGGCTCGGATGTAAACAACACTTCAATACCGGCCTGAGCAGCGGCTTCGGCGACGTTGCGCGAGTAGTAACCACCGGGTACGGAGGCTGTTCTCACCGGTTCACCCACAATGTCGCTGAGCAAGCTGCAACTATCCACCCATTCCCTATTAAGATCGTTTTTCGATAGGCCTGACATCCGTGCGGGGTGAGAACAGGAGTGGCTCCCAATCACGTGTCCACGCCGTCGCAAATCGCGGATCTGGTAGCGATCGAGGAAGCCGGTCTGACCGACCCAGTTGGTCGTAATGA
>DASQHA010000370.1:0-9673 GCA_035632335.1 Terriglobales bacterium | reverse complement strand
TCGGTACCGGCGTGGGCGGAGGCATCGTGCTTCAGGGGCGGATCTGGCACGGCATGACGGGAATGGCCGGCGAGTTTGGTCACATGACGGTCGAGCCCGAGGGACCTCCATGTGGCTGCGGCAACCGCGGATGCGTCGAACAATATGCCTCGGCCACGGCGGTGGTCAGAATGGCGAAGGAGGCGATTGCCTCCGGCCGCGCGCCGGGATTGGCGAAGGCCGCCAGCACGGATCCTGAATTCAGCTCCAAGGCGATCTATAACCTCGCCATCCAGGGCGACGAAGAAGCCAAAAAAATCTTTGGCCGGGTGGGACGAGCACTGGGCATTTGTCTGGCAAACCTGGTCAACGCTTTCAATCTCAACATGTATGTGATCGGAGGAGGAGCGTCGAGCGCGTGGGAAGCATTTTCGCCTTTCATCTTCGAAGAGCTGCGGCGGCGCTCGCTGGTGTATGCCGCAACCACTCCCGACCCCGCAAGCTCTGGCGGGGCTGCTGCTTCCGCGCCAGGGGGGACGGATGTCTCAACCAAGACGATTATTACCCGCGCTTTGCTGGGCAGCGACGCCGGACTCTACGGCGCGGCGCAACTGCCGATGACGAACAACTAAGCGATCTTCAACTTCTTGAGCGATCGCAGGAGAGCGTCGTTCTGCTCGGGCGTGCCGATCGTGATGCGGATGCATTCGGGAGCGCCCCATTGATCGAGGGGCCGGACCAAAATCCCCTCCCGCCGCAGATTTTCCGCAAAGCTCCTCGCGTTCCGGCCGAGGTCGCAATAGAGAAAATTTCCCCAGGTCGAAGTGACCGCATACCCATCCTCTGCCATGGCCCCGAACAATCGTTCGGCCTGATCCGCATTGTTTTCGACCGTCTTGTGGATGTGGGCTGAATCCTCGAGGGCCGCCAGCGCCCCCGCCTGGGCCAGCGAGGAGACGCAGTACATCGAACGCTGGCGTGAAATGCTGGCGATCAACTCCGCGGATGCAATCCCGTACCCGACTCGTGCGCCGGCCAGTCCGTGCACTTTGGAGAAGGTTCGAAGCACGACAACATTGCGTCCTTCCCGTACATAATCTAAAGAGTCCGAATATTTGATCCCGCGCCGGCCCGCAAAGTGTTCGGCGAAGTCGTAGTAGGCCTCGTCCAGCACGACAACGGGTTCCGGGATGCGGCGCAGGAAATGATCCACTTGGTCGGCGTCGACCAGGGTTCCGGTGGGGTTGTTGGGATTTGCCAGAAAGATGATTCGCGTCCTGGGATTCGCGGCTGCCGCGATCCCCTCCAGGTCGAAACCGTTCTGGCGCACCGGCACTTCGATCAGTTGTGCGCCTGCGGCTTCTGTTGCCAGACGGTAGACGATGAATGAGCGCTGGCTGGTCACCGCGTTAAGGCCTGGCGCCAGGAACGCCCGTGCCACCATTCCCAGAAACTCGGTCAGGCCGCCGGCCACCAGGACTTGCTGCACCTGCACACCGTGATGTTCAGCAAGCTTGAGGCGCAATGCGGACGCATCATCGTCCGGATACTCGCTGCATTCCGCGAGCGCGGATTGCATGGCCCTGAGTGCCAAGGGCGACGGTCCAAATGGATTTTCGTTGGAGTCGAGCTTGATGAGTGTAGACATCCAGTGTTTCGAACATCCAGTGTTTCGATGTAGGCGCGGGCGTCCCGCCCGTCCGGCTCCCGGCAAGGCCCAGGCTCTTTAGAGCCGTCCTGCGCTCCCAACCTTCGCAGCCGATTTCAAGCGGGTCACCTCTTGCGCCGTCAGATGCCGGAATTTCCCGGGAGGAACATCGAGCTGCAACGGTCCGTAACGCACCCGCTTTATTTTCTCCACATGATGGCCGACGCTCTCGAACATCTGCCGGATCTGGCGGTTCTTGCCCTCGATCAGGGTAACTTCGTACCAGGGATTGTCGGCCTCGCGAATGGGCTTGATCTTGGCGGGCGCCGTCTTCTGCCGCCGTCCGCCTTTGCCCTGAATGTAAACTCCGGACCTCAACTTGGCCAGACCGTCGACCGACGGCGTCCCCGCCACCTTGACCAGGTAGGTCTTGGGAACGTGGGAGGAAGCCTTCATGAGCGCGGCGGCGAGCTCCCCGTCATTGCTGAGCAGGAGCAGGCCTTCGCTGGCGTAATCCAGCCGCCCGACCGGATACACGCGCACGCCTACGCCCCGAAGCAGGTCCATCACAGTCGGCCGCTTTTCCGGATCGGTCACAGCCGTGATGTATCCCTTGGGCTTGTTCATCAGGAGATAAACGTTTTTCTGCGCGCCCCGCAGCAATTTGCCGTTAACTCGGATGTGATCGTGCTCAGGGTCGGCCTTGGTGCCGGGCTCGGTCACCACCTGCCCATTGAGTGACACCAGTCCGCCGGCAATAAGCTGTTCCGCCTTGCGGCGCGATGCGATACCGGCAGCGGCGATAATTTTTTGCAGACGTTGGGCGGGCATTAGAGACTTCTCGGACCAGACACTACGCTCAAGCTCTTTGGACGGAAAGCAGCCAACACGGATCTAAGCAGCAGGATCATTCTCGCCGGCATGCGACCCATCTGGAGCCGTTTCTCCATCGGCGGCCGGAAGCCCAGGCTCTGGTTGCGGATCGCCGGCGCTGACAGTAGCCGCTTCCACGCCGTTGTCGGACAAGGGCAGCAATTCGTTCTGGAAGGATTCCGCCACCAGCTTTTCGAACTCTTCCATGCTGGGAAGTTCGCTTACGTCCTTCAGGCCAAAGCGCAGCAGAAATTCCCTTGTGGACTTGTAGAGAATGGGCCGGCCAATGACCGCCTTCCGGCCCGCGGTGGTGATCAGCTTCCGGTCCAGCAAAGTGGCGATGACGCCGCTCGAATCCACGCCGCGGATTTCGCTGATTTCCGGCACCGTGACCGGTTGCTTGTAGGCGATGACCGCCAGAGTCTCAAGGGCGGGAAGAGAGAGCCGGATGGGTGGCTTCAAACTCTTGGCAAAATCGCGCACCACGTCGTGCTGCTCGGGCTTGGTGGACATGCGGTATCCGCCCGCGATCTGGCGGATCTCAATGCCACGGTCGGCAGCAGCGTAGTCATCGATCAGTTCCTCAAGCGCGACGCGGACGCGTGACTTGACCTCATCTTCGGTTGCGCCTTCGGCAATCGCAGATTCGCTCAGCAACTCGACAATGTGATCCAGCGTGATTGGCGTTTCCGCCGCGTAAATAATGGCTTCAAGTTTAGCTTTAAGACTCATGTTTAAGTGCCCTAGGGTGTTTTCTGATCTATATGTCCACGACCGACGACTGACGACCGACGGCTGTTGCTAGCGCCAATCGTCGCGTACCGCCGCCTGTTCCGCGATGATGGCGTCAAATCCAGTGTGCTTGCGCAACAGGATCTCGCCGAAAATTCGGTCCTGCCGCAGCTGAATGGCCTGCAGCCGCACCATCTCGAGAAGCGCCAGAAACATGCAGACCAGGGCCTGGTGCGAATTCACGTTGCGCAGGATCTGCTTCAGGCGAAGCGGACGGTCTTCGAGCGCCAGCCGCCGCTGCAGATAATCGATCATCTGCCCGACTGTGACGGTCTCTTCGTCCACCTGAAGCAGCGGGCGTGAACGGGCGCGCTCCAGAATCTGCTGGAACGTTTTCACCAGGTCAATCACATCGGCCGCGATTTCGGGCTCGGTGCCCTCGGCCTCCATGAATTCCCGGATGGCCGGATTCGACCTCACGGCGTCTTCGATCTGCTGCTTCTGCATCAGCATCTGCGCCGCAGACTTGAACTTCTCGTGCTCGATCAGGCGGTTCACCAGTTCCGCCCGGGGATCGTCCTGCGCATCTGAGGCCGCCGCCGGGTCGCGGGGCAGCAGCATCTTCGACTTGATGTGAATCAGCACGGCCGCCATGTAGATAAACTCAGCCGCAACGTTCACATCCAGTTCCCGCAGTTTTTCCACGTAGGCCAGGTATTGCGCGGTGATGCGCCCGATCGGAATGTCGTAAATGTCAATGTCCTGCTTGCGGATCAGGTCGAGCAGCAGGTCGAGCGGCCCCTCGTAAACATCTCCCACGGTCACGGAGAAAGGGAAGTCGCTTTCCGGCTTCGGCTTGTCGGCAGCCGGCATCTGGACAACCGGGGCGAGCGTGCTTCCGCCTTCCGCCGCAGTGATGTTCGCGGACGCGAGTTTTAGATTCTCAGCCATGCTTCTCATCGTAATCGAGCGACATGCCCATAGCCTCGCGGACTTCTTCCATGGTCGCGCTGGCTACCTTGCTGGCACGGGAAGAGCCTGTCTCCAGAATATCCCACGCGAGGCGTGGATTGTCCTCATATTTCTTTCGCCGCTCTTGCATGGGATTGAGGATGCTGACCAGGGCGTCCGCAGCCCACCCCTTGCACTCGATGCAGCCGATGCCGGCGGAGCGGCAGCCTTCGTCCACTTTGGCGATAGTCTGTCGATCGCTGAAGATCTTGTGCAGGTCGCCGACCGGACAAACGTCGGGATTACCGGGATCGGTGCGGCGTACGCGGGCCGGGTCGGTGACCATGGTTTTCAGCTTCTGCCGCACTACCGGTTCGGGATCGGTCAGCAGGATGGTGTTACCGTACGACTTCGACATTTTCCGGCCGTCGGTCCCCGGCAGTTTGGCAGCCGGAGTCAGAAGCGGCTGCGGCTCGGGAAAAACGTACATGCCCTTCCGGGTATAGAACATGTTGAAGCGGCGCGCGATCTCGCGCGTCAGCTCAACATGCGGCACCTGGTCTTCGCCCACCGGGACGAAATCACCTTTGTAAATCAGGATGTCTGCCGCCTGCAGCACGGGATAGCCCAGAAATCCGTAGGTGGCCAGGTCTTTCTCCGCGATGTTTTCGCGCTGCTCCTTGTAGGTGGGGACGCGCTCCAGCCAGCCCAGTGGAGTGATCATGGAAAACAGCAGATGCAATTCCGCGTGCTGCGGGACGTGCGACTGAATGAACATGGTGCAGCGTTCGGGGTCGAGCCCGGCGGCCAGCCAGTCCAGCAAGACCTCCAGGGAGTTCTCCTTGATGCGCGAAGTATCGGCGTAGTCGGTCGTAAGCGCATGCCAGTCGGCCACGAAGAAAAAACAATCGTACTGGTCCTGCATGCGCACCCAGTTGTCCAGTGCCCCGACGAAATTTCCCAGATGCAGCCGGCCGGTGGACCGCATACCGCTGAGCACGCGTTTGCGTTGGTTTGTGCGCGAGGTCATCAGATTCTCAGGAGGACGTAGTTAAAGAAACCTATCGCGGGTGAGATCAGCATATTCAGAAATCGACCGCCCCAAAAGACCAGAATAAACAGGCCAAACATGCCGACCATGTCGTAAATACGAAGCGCTCCGGCCGGCAGAAGATGGCGGACGACGTGGCTGCCGTCCAGCGGCGGAACTGGTATGAGGTTGAACACTCCCAGCAAGACGTTGATTACCATCACTTCATACAACAGCAGGCACAAAGGCAGCAGAAAGGAATCGGTATCCGTAGCAAAGCCCTGCAACAAGATTTGTTGCGCCAGAGGAAAGACCAGCTTCAGTACCGCCAGGACGAGCACGGCGCCGGTTGCCACCACGAAGTTGCTGATCGGCCCCACCACCGAGGTGAGGATGTCATCCAAGACCGGATTCTTGAAATTTCGCGGATCAACCGGAGTGGGTTTGGCCCAGCCGATGACCGGAGCGTGAAAATACAGCGCAACCGCGGGCAACAGCACGGTTCCAACCGGATCAATGTGCTTGATGGGATTGAGCGAAATGCGCCCCAGCATGCGCGCGGTGGGATCGCCGCGCAGGTTGGCCATCCAGGCGTGTGCTGATTCGTGGACGCTGATGGCAAACAGGAACGCGATCAGCTGAAACACTATGTCGATATGCTGCAGGGTCATGCGAGATTGGTTTCGATACTAACACGCGGACCCGCGATTCCGCGTGGTCCCGGCGTTCGCCGCAGGCTAACGGAACGGCTAAAGTTTCTCCAATGACTTCCGCAGTTCTTCCGGCGCGATGGACTTTATCTTGATCGGCTTGGCGGGAATGCCGCCCACTACGGTAAACGGATCGACATCTTTCGACGCAACACCCATCGAACCCACCATCCCGTGCTCCCCGACCTTGACCCCGCTCAGCACGGTTGCGTGATAGGTAATGCGTGCCTTGGGACCGATCTCGGTCTTGTGATTGCTGACAACCATGCCGTCATTTAGATCGTGGGCGTGCGAGTAGATGTTGGCATAGTCGGAGACGGAAGAACCTTCATGAATGATGATCTCCCCACGGTCATCGAGCAGCACGTACTTATGGATGGTGCAATTGTCTTCGACCGTCAGGTTGTAGCCGAAGGAAAACTCCACGCCGTGAAAGATTTTAACGTTGTTGCCGCAATGCTTGAAAACATGGCGGGCCAGCATGGCGCGTACTTTGTGTCCGAGCCAGTGATTCAGGCCGACCGGCGAGCGGTCATACATCATCCAGAACCAGATGAGCGGCTTGCGTTCTCCATATTTCGCGGCATCGGCATCGCCGTAGGTCTCGGGCTCCAGTGTGGCGTTGCGCGGATCAAGCGAGTGCACGAGAGTCTGCATGGCCAGCGGCGCTGCCGGATCGGGCGCGGCATACGGACATCCCAGATAAAGCTGGTGCAGTTCTTCGCGGACGACGTTGCTGCGATGCTCAGGGTCGCGATTCGCGAACTCACGATCGAGTCTCTCGATCCATTCCAGAAACGCCTCTTCTGCCGCCGGAACAGGCTTCAGGACTCGATATTCGTATCGGGGCATAGTTGCCTCGCTGATTTAAACGAAGAAGCTAAAACATAACATACCGGCTGTAGAAGGACGGATCGAGTCCTCTGCTGCGGGAGTGTGGGGCGGACACTCTTGTCCGCCGCCTTTGACTTGTTTTCTGCCAGGAGCCTGCTGACCGCGCTCTCTCTCCACCACCTGGAGTCCAACCGCAACTTCAAAATCGGCGGACAAGAGTGTCCGTCCCACACTGTGCGATGTTCTATAATGCGCGCGCCTATGAAATCGAGAAAAGCCGCAAAACCCCATCCCATGCCGGTGGACGCGCTGGTCTATCCCCGCTTCTCCGGCGTGCCCACGTTCATGCGGTTGCCGCATATTCCCCGGGCGGGCGATCTCGACCTGGCATTGATTGGCGTTCCCTTCGATGGAGGCACCACCTACCGGCCGGGTGCCCGTTTCGGCCCGCGCAACATTCGCGTGCAGTCGGCGATGATACGTCCGTGGAATCCGGTGCTGAAGACCAATCCGTTTGAGAAATGGCGCATCGGTGATTTTGGCGATCTCTCGATCAACCCGCTGTCGATTGAAGACACTTACCAGCGAATCACCGAGCAACTGGGCGACGTCTTCCGCGCCGGCGCGCGCTCGGTCTGCGTCGGCGGCGATCATTCCATTCTCCTGCCAATACTTCGCGCCATTCATCGCCACTTCGGGCCGGTCGCGTTTATTCAGCTCGATGCCCACGGAGACACCTGGAGCGGGTACTTTGGAAGTCCGCACTCGCACGGCACGCCGGTGAAGTATGCCATCGAGGAAGGCCTGATTGAAAAAGGCCATGCCCTGCAAGTCGGTTTGCGGGGGCAGGTTTATTCCGAGGGCGACTTTGATTTCGCCCACAAACACGGCATCAGGATTGTGACCTCGGAAGAGTTTCATCACGGAGGCGTTGAAGTGGTCAAGCGTCACCTGAAAAAGTTGCAGGGCCGCCCCGTCTATCTCACGCTGGATATCGACGTCGTAGACCCGGCTTATGCCCCCGGCACGGGCACGCCGCAGGTGGGCGGGCTTTCCAGTCCGCAGATTCTTGACCTGGTGCGTAGTCTCAAGGGGCTGAAGCTGGTGGGATGCGATCTGGTGGAGGTTTCGCCGCCTTACGATAACGGTGAGATCACGTCGCTGCTGGCGGCCAATTTGCTTTTTGAGTTGCTGTGCCTGTTCTAGGGAATCAGCAATTGGCACTTGGCAATTAGCAGCTAGTAAATACCAATGAAGCCGTTCTCGATGTTTGGATAATTGCCAATTGCTGTTGCACCTGCCATGACTACTCTTGCCCGCAAACTTCGCGTCGTCGACTACTTCACTTTGGGCTGGGGCACCATGGTGGGTGTCGGCTGGCTGGTCGTCATGGACGATTGGCTGCTGCGCGGGGGAACGCTGGGCGGCGTTCTGGGATTTGCCATTGGCGGCTCGCTCCTGTTGCCGATTGGCTACGTCTACGGCCAGCTGGTGATGGCCATGCCCGACGCCGCCGGCGAGGTCGCCTACACTGCGAAGGTTTTTCCCCGCTCGGTCAGCTTTGCCACCGGGTGGATGATGATCCTGGCATATTTCATCGTCTGCCCGTGGGAAGCGGTGGCCGTGGGGAAGATCGCGGGCTACATCTTTCCCGGCCTGGATTCGATGGAGCTCTACCGCATCGCCGGACGGCCCGTCTATCTGCCCCACGTCATCATCGGGCTCGCACTCACCGGCCTTCTGACCGTGCTCAACTATCGCGGCATCCGGCTGAGCGCGATCTTTCAGAACTGGACGACCTTCGGGACCCTCGGTCTCTTCATCGTGTTCGTCGCGGTCGGGGTAAGCCGGGGCGCGCCGCAGAATTTTCCGCCCCTGTTCACCCACAGCGGATTCGTCTCTGTCCTGCTGGTCATTCAAATCGTGCCGTATTACATGACCGGCTTTGAGTCGGTGGTGAAGGGGGCGGAGGAATCCAGCCCGGAATTCCGCAGCGGCGGGTTCTTCAAGGCCATCTGGATGGCCATCCTGGTGGGCATTCTGTTCTACACCGTCGTGATCGCCGCGGTAGGTTACGTCGCGCCGTGGCGCGAACTCACCGGCGAAAGATTCATGACCGCGGTCGCGTTCGAGCACGCGGTGGGCGCGCGCTGGATCGTCAGCGTGATCCTGGCCGCGGCCTTGCTTTCGCTGTTCAAGGTGTTCAATGGAAACCTGGTCGCAGCCAGCCGGCTGGTGTTCGCCATGGGACGCCGCGGGCTGGTGGACGCCCGCGTCGCCCATGTGCATCCCCAGAACCAGACCCCATCCGTGGCCGTGATCTGCGTGGGATTCGGTACCGCGGCGTGCATGTTTCTCGGGGACGCCATCCTGGTGCCAATTTCGGAGGTGGGTTCGCTGGCCTCGGCCGCGGGTTGGCTGGCGGCCTGCGCCGCGTATTATCGGATGGCGCCGGCTCGCGGTCAGCGCCTGGTCGCGGCCCTGGGAGCCCTCATCGGACTGCTGATGATCCTGATGAAAGTGGTGCCATTCGTGCCCGGACATTTCAGCTCCTACGAATGGCTGGCCTTCGGAATCTGGGTGGCATTGGGGGCGATCTCAGCCCGGCGAGTAAAAGCGTAGCGCCGGCGTCTCGCCGTCCCGGTACCCCACTTGTTTAATGTTAAGAACGGAGAAATCATGAGAAGCGGCAGGCCGACGAAAAAGTTCCTGATCATCGCCATCTTTCTTCTGACCGTCGCGCATTTTTCGCGGGCGCAGGCCTCAAACCCGGCATTCGATATCGTCATCACCGACGGCCACATCATCGACGGCACCGGCTCCCCGTGGTACTCCGGCGACGTCGGTATTCGCGCCGGCAAAATCGCCGCTATCGGAAACCTGACCGGCGCGCCGCGTGCCCGCACCATCGATGCC
>DASQHA010000369.1:0-5722 GCA_035632335.1 Terriglobales bacterium | reverse complement strand
TTCGACCCGTCCGGGCCGAGCGCAGCTCGGCTTGCCTTTTGATGATTCCTTGGATTGGGGTAAGCGGTGAGAAAGATTGTCGAGCTTCGCTCGACTTGGACGGGTCGAAGACCCGTCCCCACACGGTCCGGGGCGAAAATCCTGCGAGCGCAGCTATGGTTCACCTCATCAGGTCCTTTGATGGCGTCTCTGCTTCACTTAGCAAATCAGGTTTTAGCCGCCCGGCTGACTTCGGGCCCAGAAAAGCGTAATATCTTTCCCTTTGGTGAGCCATCGGGTTTCCGTCCTTTGGCGTCCAAACACCGCACCCATGCCCGTGTCCCTGACCTCGCTGCTGGCTTCTCTTCCCGTATCCCTGACGCGGCTGAATTCAGTTTTCCGATTGCAGCTGCTGGCGCTGTTCTTGTTTGAGGAGTTTGGTAAAAAGGGCGACATTTTCAACATCCTGTGGGCTCTGGTTTTCGGTTTCGCCACCCTGAATATTCTTGGCCTGGTGGCGCGGCGTTTTGAGCCCAACCGCAACCGCCTGAATTTCGGAGAGACCATTGCCATCATGGTCGTGATTGTCTCCATCGTGCTCCTGGGCTGGGAGATGCTCACCCTGTTTAAGATTTTCCCCATCAAGCTGCAGCGTCACGACTAGCGGTTTTGCGGTATGATTCGGTCATGCCGAAGAACGTCCCCCCGTTCGAGGTGACCTGTCCCTGCTGCAACGCTGTCCTCAAGGTAGACGCCGAAATCAAGGGCGTGATCGCCCACACTGCCGCTGTCAAGCCCAAGATGTTTGCCGACATCGAAGAGGCCGCCCGGGCCATGAAAGAGCAGGATACCCGTCGCGACTCTATTTTCCGGCAGTCGGTGGAGGCGCAGAAGCATGCTTCCGACCTGCTGGAGAAGAAGTTCCAGGAGGCGGTCAAGAAGGCCAAGGAATCTCCGGATACGGGAAAGCCGATTCGGGACTTCGATTTAGACTAGTTTGTCACCGGTAATGCACAGCCGTTAAATCGACACAGACGTACAATGCCGCATGGCCCGCCCTCCTCTGCTGCTCGGCCATCGCGGCGCACGCGCTTCCACCGCAATCCCGGAGAATACGTTTGCCTCGTTCGATCTCGCGCTCGAGCAGGGCTGCGACGGTTTCGAGTTTGACGTTCGTCGCGCCGCCTGCGGGACGGCGGTAGTCTGCCACGACCCCAGGGTTGGAAAGCTCAAGATCGCCAGCACCCGCGCCAGGCAGTTGCCAAAATTGCCCCGGCTCCCTGATGTGATCCAGCGCTATGGCCAGCGCGCATTCCTCGACATCGAGCTTAAAGTCAAAGATCTGGAATCGAAGGTCTTGAATGCCTTGGACGAATTTCCGCCCAGACAGGGCTATGTGGTTTCCACTTTCATTCCCGACGTTGTCATGGACCTCGAAGCTCGCAGCTCGTCGGTCGCGATCGGAATTATCTGTGAGACGCCGGCGCAACTGTCCCGCTGGCGCAAGCTGCCGGTGGACTACGTGATCCCGCAGCTGCCCCTGGTGAGCCGATTACTGGTGCAGCAGATTCAGGCCGCCGGGCTTCAGATTCTGGTGTGGACGGTGAATGAAAAGGAAGCCATGCTGCGCCTGGCGGACTGGGGAGTCGACGGCATCATCTCGGATGACACCGAACTGCTGGCGCGTACCCTCGGCTCACCAAAATCGCCACCACAAACTACGTAGGGACAGCGGTCCTCAGCTGTCCGGCGGAGCGAAGCTCCGCTGCGTTGGTTTGGCCATTTCATCTTTAGTTGGGAACCGGCCAAGACCGGCCGAGCTGCGCTGGGACTGGACAGCTGAGGACTGCTGTCCCCGCGTGGTTCGTGACGATTCCCGGGCTGGATCAGTCAGCGGCGGTCTGCAAGACGGAGTCCATGCGCGCCGGCTTGCGCAGGAAGGCGGCTCGCTCGATTTCGAATGCCTCCAGCTGTGCCGCCGATTCCGCGTCGCTCCATCCCATCGCGGCGCCGATCCGCGCTGCGGCTTCGCGGCTGCACGCCGGGGACCAGCAGCCCCCCAGCGCCACCGGCACGCGCCGCAGCAGGGCATCGCCCAGGGTGGCGGCGCATTCGCCCGCAAAGGCATCGACAGCTTCGGCGACAATGTGCTCGCTGTGAGAACAAAGCGGGGCGCGGAGGTCCGGGTGGCGCTGTGCCATGCGCGAGATGTCCAACGCGCGCTTGCCATGCCATTCGACAATGCCGCGGGCTGTGTCTTCGCCGATTCCCCCCGTGTTGCCAATCTCAATCACCCACTGGTCCAGCAGCAAAGCGGCGCTTTCCGCCGAGGCGATTGCCATGGTTTTCGCGGACTTCGGCGACACCCCGATTTTGGCCGCGCACTGGCGCGCCAGTTCCGCCGCCGTGGTCAGCTTGCCGCCAATCACGGAAATCAGGTGCTCGGCGCCGTCCTGCGCGTGATCGTGCAGGTAGTGTTTGCGGGTTACCGCCGAAGCGTTTTCCCGGGGCGCAAAAGGCAGGGGCCGGACCCCAGCGAAGGTATAGCGGATGTCCGCAGCCGAAAGCTTGACCTGTGGAAAAAGGTGGGCGAAGGAGCGCACCAGATATTCGATCTCTTCCGGCGAAGGTTGGACCTTGCCCGGATCTCCCTGGTCCGCAACCTCGGTTGTGCCCACCAGCACCTGCTCATTCCACGGGATCACAAAAATTGGGCGCTTGTCGATCGCTTCGGTATACACCGCTGCATCGGGCGCGCCCGCGAAGCGGGGCAGAACGATGTGCGAGCCCCGGACTCCGCCCACCATGGGCTGGGAAGTCTCCACCCGGGAGCGCTGGCACAGCCGGTCTGCCCAGGGACCGGTCGCATTGATGATCCAGGTGGCTTCCACGCGTTCTTCCTTCCGGCTCAAGCGATCTCTCAGGAGAACCCCGGCCACCCGGCGATGGCGTACGTCCACGGCCAGCACTTCCGTGTGATTGCGCGCTTCCGCGCCCGCCTCCATGGCTTCGACCAGCCACTCCGCCACCAGGCGCTCCGGGAATTCGCATTGCGCATCTTCATAGCTGAACACCGACCAGCGCCGGCCGGAGTCGAGCAGGCGCTCCAGCTTCTGCTGGTCCACGCGGCTCGAGCCGGCCTGCAATCTGCCCCCGCCCAGCCGCCGATACAGCCAAAGACCTGTGCGTATCGCGAGTGCGCTGCGACCGCTGTTCTGGTCGAGCGCCAGCAGGAAATGGATGGGATGCACCAGGTGCGGCCGCTCCTGCAGCAAGCGCCGGCGTTCGAGCAGCGACTCGCGCACCAGTCCAAGCTCGGCATGCTCCAGGTAGCGCAGGCCTCCGTGAATGATGCGTGTAGCCCGGCTGGTGGTGCCGGCCGCGAAGTCGTGTTGCTCCACCAGCAGGGTGCGGCGGCCGGCCCGGGCGCATTCCCGGGCGATGGCCACTCCGTTAATCCCGCCGCCAATGACGATGACCTGAAAGCGCTCGCCTTCAAGTGGCCGCCGGATTGGGGGAGCGTATTTCATATCGACGCCAGGACGCGAGTCTCCTGGAACCTTCTAGAATAACCTGCCCGCGTCTAGCGATTTGGAAAAGATAACATTGGTCAGCACGGTAACCTCGCGGCCCGGTTCCAGCAGACATCCTCAACCTTTAGCGCAAGGTGAGTAATTCCGCGTAAATGACTGTATTAGAGCAAGTTACATAACAGTAATTAGATCGTTGTCATCCTGAGCGCAGCCCCGCGATTCGCTCGCGAATCGCAGGGCGGAGTCGAAGGACCCCTCTACGCTTGCCGGGTGCGGCCGAACCGGGCAGTTGCGCTCCTCGGAATCCTTCGACTCCGCTGCCCATGATTCCACTGATGTACGACAGAGCCCCGCATTCATTGCCCATTCCCACGCCGGTCGTTTACAGTGTGTGGGCCTCATGCCCACCACTGGAGAACGTTTCGAACGCGCCGTGTCGATCATGGCCCGGCTGCGCGCCCCCGGGGGGTGTCCGTGGGACCGCGAACAGACCTTCGATTCGATCAAGCCCTACACTCTCGAGGAAACCTACGAGGTCCTGGAAGCCATCGACAATCGGGACTGGGATGAGCTCCCTGGCGAGCTCGGCGACCTGCTGCTACAGGTTTTGTTCTACGCCCAGATGGCCAAGGACCAGGGCACATTCTCGATCGATGAAGTCCTGGATCGCCTGTGCAGCAAGCTGGTTGACCGCCACCCGCATGTTTTCGGCGAGGTGAAAGCTGAAACTTCATCCCAGGTGCTGCGGAACTGGCAGGCCCTGAAAGCGGAAGAGAAAAAGAAAAAAGCAGCAGAGACGGGCGATGAGAGGAAAGACGCGGACCTCCCTGAGTCGGTCCTGGCCGGCGTCTCCACGGCGATGCCGGCGTTGATGGAAGCCTATAAACTCAGCTCACGGGCGGCGCAAGTCGGCTTCGACTGGCCGGACATCGGCGGTCTGTTTGAAAAGCTGCAGGAGGAAACAGCGGAATTGCAGCAGGGTCTGGAAGAATATCCGGCGCCGGGTCCGCGACCCCACGGCCGTGGCGTTGCCGGGTCCGGTGCACCGCAGGTTCCCGAAGATCTCCGCCAGCATCTCGAAGAGGAAGTCGGAGATCTTTTTTTTGTGCTGGTGAATATCGCGCGCTATCTGTCACTCGATCCCGAGTCGGCCCTGAGAAAGACGAATCGAAAATTCAAGCGCCGATTTAAGTGGATCGAAGAGCAGTTGCGCGCTTCCGGGCGCGGCCCGCAGCAGGCATCGCTGGCGGAACTGGAGTCGTTGTGGCAGCAGGCCAAACTCCGCTCTGCGGAAAACCACCGGGGCAGTGAGCGCGAGGCGGGATGAACGGGAGCGCCATGCTGATCCGCAATTGTCATGCCCTGGATGAAATGTCCGCCTGCGTGAGCCTGCAAAAGGAAGTGTGGAATTTCACCGACCCCGAACTGGTGCCGCTGCGCATGTTCGTAGTGGCCGAAAAGATCGGCGGACAGGTCATGGGAGCCTTTGACGATGGGAAAATGGTGGCATTCGCATTGTCTCTGCCCGCCTGGCGCGACGGACACTCCTATCTCCATTCGCAAATGCTGGCGGTGCGCAGCCCGTACCGGAACGCCGGCCTAGGGCGCCGGATCAAGCTTTTTCAGCGGGAGGATGCGCTGGCCCGGGGATTCGAATTGATCGAGTGGACATTTGATCCCCTGGAAATCAAGAATGCCTATTTGAACATCGAGCGCCTGGGCGCCATCGCGCGCCGTTACCACGTCAATCAGTACGGCATCACCTCTTCGCCGCTGCAGGGCGGCTTGCCTTCTGACCGGCTGGTCGCGGAATGGTGGCTGAAATCGAATCGGGTTGAGAGTCTGTTGCGGGAGGCGCGCCGGCCGGAGTTTGAGGTCCTCAAGACAATTTCGGTTCCTGCTCAAATTTATGAATGGAAGGCGGCGCCCTCCACCCGGGAACGCGCCCGCGAAGTTCAGGAGCGCAACCGGAAGGATTTTTTGCAGGCGTTTTCCGCGGGGCTGGCGGTCTTGGGTTACGAACGCGATCCGCAGGGCTCCGGCAAATTCCTGCTCGGGCGATGGGAAGAGCGGTGGGGAGAAACCTGGCAGCATTCTGCCTGAAGCACTATGAAGATCGAGACCATCACACTGCGCGAAGTTCGGATGCCGCTTGTCCATTTTTTCGAGACCAGCTTTGGCCGCATCTACAGCCGCCGCATTCTGCTGCT
>DASQHA010000368.1:0-1706 GCA_035632335.1 Terriglobales bacterium | reverse complement strand
GATAATCACCAATTTGGCAGTGGTGCTGAGACCCGCGAATCCGGATGCGGAGGCAGCGCCTGCCAAGTTGGTCTGCGTGATCACGGAACTGGCGACCAAACCCTGAAACGAAGCAGTCACGCGAATCTGCAGCGGCCCGCTCTGATTATTCGGACGAATGCCGCGAGGTACCGCGCGGCGTTGATTTTCGGTCACCGTCATGAGCATGTGGGATCCGTCCGGAAAGGTTCCGGTGGCGCCCTGATCGGGAAGAAGAAAGATCACCACGGCGCCGGCCACAGGTTTGTGATTCTGGTCCTCCACCTGCACAATCGGCTCGCGGTTCACCCGCTGGCGGACGTTGTTGATGGCGCCTTCTCCCTCGACGATGGTGATACTGAGCCCGGTGGGAGCTTGCGCCCAGGCGGGTGCGCGAAACAGGCTCAGCAGGATCAGGAGAATCAGCGAGACCCGCGGGGTTGCTACGGTCATGGTGCCCTCCAAGCTCACAACAGTAACATTCCTGACGTGTCGCGGCCAAGTTCACCATATACTTAGCCGGAATCTTAGCTGGGATATCGGCCTTTCCCGAAGCGTTTCTGGGGCCTTCGCCCGTTGCCGATCTAGGGTGCGAACCTTAGGTTGGAAGAGAGCCGAAGGCGATGGCCGCTACACCTCGCGGGGCGTGAGGTAGCATCTCGACCTGCTAGACCTTCCGGTTCCACTCCCGGTGTACCATCGAAATACGGGCGAATTTCGGGCGCGTAGCTCAGGTGGATAGAGCATCAGCCTTCTAAGCTGAGGGTCGCTGGTTCGAGTCCAGCCGCGCCTACCAGATAAATCTCTCAGGCGACTAGAGTCCCGGTCTGCGACGTATCGTAGCCGGCCAGCATTTCGAGTTTCCGACGCAGCGTAGCCCGCTGCAGCACGTCGAGGAAAGCTTTCACCGCGGGCAGTTCGGCCGTACGTTTGCGCATCACCAGATCGTAGCGCTCGCTGTGCAGGGGAATGAAATCGAGCCCAAACGTCTGCGCCGCGGAACGCGTCGCCAGGCAAACATCGGCTTCCCGCGAAAGCACGCAGTAGGCAGCGGCCAGGTGACCGTGGGCGATCCGATCGTATCCCTGGACCTTCTCCGCATCCATCTTGGCCTTTTCCATAAGCCGGTCCAGCAGCCCACGACTCCCCGAGCCAGGCTCGCGATTCACGAAGCGGACGTTCTTACGCGCCAGATCGTCAATCGTTCGCACGCGCTTCGGATTTCCGGGCGCGACCACGAAGCCTTCCTCCCATCGCGCAAAGGTGATGACACTGAAATCCTCATTCGGGAACTGCTTGCGGAGGTAGGGCAAATTGAATTCCCCGGTTTTCGGATCTTCCAGATGCGAGCCGGCGATGTGAACTTTCCCTTCGGTCAGCCAGGTGAGCGCGAGCTTGCTGGAAGCCGCGGCGGAGACAATCTCCACGCCGCTGATCTTTTCCACCATGTGCGCGAGAAGACCGGTGGCAGGGTCGCAACCAGCCAGCACCAGCCGTCTCTGCGAGGCTTCTTCTTTGGCGAATACCACCAGGTCCGCGCGGCCAGCCGTCTTGCCAGTTCGTTTGATGATGCCGTCGGCTTCCGGCATGTAATACGGAGAAGCGCTGACGGGCACGCTGACCCAGCGCGACCCGATCTGGCAGACTCGCACGGGCTGGCCCTTCACTGAAGGCCCGGCACTCAATAT
>DASQHA010000367.1:0-5234 GCA_035632335.1 Terriglobales bacterium | reverse complement strand
GGGAGATTACCAAAAGTTTAAAGCGCCCAAGAACTGAGATCCGAGAACTGAAAACCGGTCAACTGGGGTGCCGTTTATTGGTCCCCGAATCGTGCGTCAGTGAATCGTCTTGGTCTTGCGCGACATGTAATCCATGAGAAGATATTGTCCCAGGGTGTAGGGAGTCGTGAAGTAGGCCTTGCCGCGGCACATCTCAGTCACCTTCTGCACGAACTGAACCAGCCCATAGTCTGATGCCAGCATGAAGGTATTGATCATCACTCCGGCGCGCTTGCATTTGGAAACTTCCTCCAGCGTCTGGCTGACCACCATGGGATCGAGGCCGAAGGCGTTCTTGTAGATGCGGCCATCTTCGAGGGTCAGAGCGGAAGGTTTGCCGTCGGTGATCATGACGATCTGCTTCATGTCTTTGCGCTGCCGCTGCAGCACGCGCTGCGCCAGGCGCAGGCCTTCCCGCGTGTTGGTGTAGTAAGGGCCGACTTTCACCCGCGCCAGTTGTGACAGGGGAACTTCCTCGGCGGAATCATGAAATAGAACCAGGGAAAGCGAGTCGCCGGGATATTGGGTCCGGATGAGGTGCGAGAGCGCCATGGCGACTTTTTTGGCCGGAGTGAAACGGTCCTCGCCATAAAGAATCATCGAGTGCGAGCAATCGAGCATCAGCACGGTGGCGCAGGAGGACTGGTACTCGCACTGGTGCACCTGCAGGTCGGAATACTCAATGTTCAGAGGCAGCTGCAAGCCTTCGCGCTGGATGGCGCTGGAAAGCGTGGCGGTAATGTCGAGGTTGAGGGTGTCCCCGAACTCGTACGGCCGGGAGGCGCCGCTGGCCTCGATGCCGGTCGCCATATCGCGGGTATCATGGCGGCCGAAGCTGGATTTTCCCAGCGATCCCATCAGATCGCGCAGGGTCTTGAAGCCGAGAAAGTCCAGGCTTTTGTCGGTGATTTCAAACTTGGCCTGCTGGGCCTCGCCGGCCTGCCCGCCGACGCTCGATTGTTTCGAAGGGTCATGGGGTTGATCGAGGCTGATGTAGTCTTCCTGCTCCATGCGCTGGATGAGTTGTTCGATCAGTTCATCGAGAGTTCCATCCATCTGCATCTCGCGCAGCCGCTCCTGCATTTCGTCGTCCAGGAGATTCCCGTCGAGCAATGCCTGCTCGATGGCGCGGCGCAGATCGTCGAGCGTCTGTTCGCCCTCCGGCATGTCATAGAACATGTAGTTCTGGAAGCCGCTCTGCAGCAAATAGTCAGAGAGCGCGCTGAGCAGTTCTTCCATGCTCATTTCGCCCGCCGGATCGGGAACGTACTTGCTGTAGCGGATGCGTTTCATAGAAACAGTCTTCAGTCGTCCGTCTTCCGTCGTCAGCTAAACATTCGCTCGGTCTTGCCGACGACTGAAGGCCGACGACGGACGACTAGTTATACGGCCTGCGGCCGCGAAACGGCGCATCTTCGCGCTCGAAGGGCTTTTCCGCCGGCTTAGGCTGCTTCTCTCCGGCGGTGAAGACACGCTCTTCATTGCGGCCGATGCGCTTGTGCGCGTGCAGGCCTTCGAGAATAAATTCGGCGGCTGAGACCTGGATTTCCGCGCTGTCCTTGGGGCCGACGCCGACTTTCACCGTCTTTTCCATCAAGCCCTGAATGCCCCGCAATGACGGCAGGGCTTCGGACGCGCTGGCGGTGTCAGAGAGCTGAATCTCTCCTCCCAGGTCGAACCATTGCACGATCTGCTGCATGTCCACGCCTTTGAAATACGCGTCGTGAGTTTTCGCCACCGCGGCGCGAATCAATTCGCGGCTGACGTGGTCGGCGCCTTTCATTTCGCCTTCGTACTCCAGTTCCAGCTTGCCGGTGATGGCGGGCATGGCGGCGTAGACGTCCGCGATGCGCGGCACCACCAAGGCTTCCTTCTGCTGGATGGCCCGGCGCTCGGCATTCGAAATTACGTTCTCCATGGCGGAAATGGGCAAGCGCTGGCTCACCCCGGAGCGCTTGTCGATCTTCTTGTCTTCGCGGGCGGCAAAGGCGATGCGTTCGATCACTTCCTGCACAAATTTCGGCAAGTGCAGCTTGTGGCCGTTGCGCTGCGTCCATGATTCCTGGGCTGTGATGGTAATGCCCTCTTCGACGGTGGCGGGATAATGGGTGCGGATTTCCGACCCGATGCGGTCTTTGAGCGGCGTAATGATCTTGCCTCGGGCGGTATAGTCCTCCGGATTGGCGCTGAACACCAGGGCGATATCGAGCGGCAGGCGAATGGGATATCCCTTAATCTGCACGTCGCCTTCCTGCATGATGTTGAACAGGCCAACCTGAATCTTTCCCGCCAGGTCGGGCAGTTCGTTGATGGCGAAGATGCCGTGATTGGCGCGGGGCAACAACCCGTAGTGCACGGTGTATTCGCTGCTCAGTTCGTGTCCGCCGCGCGCCGCCTTGATGGGGTCGATGTCGCCGATCAGGTCGGCGATGGTGACATCGGGCGTGGCTAGCTTCTCTACGTAACGCTGTTCGGGCGCGAGATATGCGATGGCAGTACTGTCGCCGAGCTTTGCGATCTTTTCCTGGCAGGGACGGCAAATCGGGGCATACGGGTTGTCATGGATCTCGCACCCGGCCACATAAGGCGCCTGGGGATCGAGCAACGAGGTCAAGGCTCGCAGGATGCGGCTTTTCGCCTGGCCACGCAGCCCCAGCAGGATGAAATTGTGACGCGAAAGAATCGCGTTGACGATCTGCGGCACGACCGTGTCGTCGTATCCCACGATGCCGGGGAAGATGGGTCCGCCCTGACGGAGCTTCGCGATCAGGTTGTCGCGCATCTCGTCTTTCACGCGCCGGGTATTCAGCCGTTGTTCGCTAAATGGACTTTGGCGCAATTCGCCGAGCGTCCGCGGCAGACTCATGATGGAAAACCCCCAATGGGAACAGCTTCTGCCCGGATTATACGCCGTTGACGGACCGCGTTGTTTGTACCCTTTCTTCTTCAGCGAAGGCGTCATGCTGACCTTGCGAAGCATCTGGCGTGGAGCTCACATGAAACAAAACCAGCAATTGCGCAGCTGCGCGCAAGATCCTTCGGGACTAAAGCCCCTCAGGATGACGCCACTTCGAGATCGCATTGCAAATTCAGCCACTACCCACGAATGCACGAAGGAACAGAAGGCGGCTTCCTTCGCGCACTTTTGTATCCTTTGTGGTTTTATGATTTCTGAGGCGATTCGGTTAGTGAACATGGCCGTTGCCGCCGGCCTTCTGTCGCGCCCGCACGCTGCGCCGCAAATTCGGCAGGACGGCTTCGAAATAGGAAATGACTGCCCGGATGCGTTCGGCTTCTGATTTCAATCCCAGCAGGGTCTGCTTGAAATCGAGATCGAGGGGCAGCGGTCCGACCAGATTGAAAGCCAGTTGCGGGCCTTCGGGATCGGGAGGGCCGGCGGAGGGTGAGTTGGCCAACCCGGCAATCTCGGCTTGCAGTTCGATCGCCCGCGCGATCTCTTCGGCGGAGGCGCGGTCGGGTTCATCCTGCAGGTAGAGGACGTCCGCCTGCAGAAACGACCGCTCCTGGTTGACCCGGATGACCTCGAAGCGCTCGCGGCCTTCGGTCACGATGTCCATTCGGCCGTCAGGATATTTTCGGGCAACGGTGATAACCTCTGCTGTGCAGCCGATCTCAGCGACTCCCTCTTCTTTGGCCCGGACGACGCCGAACGACTTCTTCCGGTCCAGACATTCGGAGATCATCTCTCGGTAGCGCGGTTCGAAAATGTGCAGAGGCAGGGAAGCGCCCGGGAACAGAACCAGGTCGAGCGGAAACAGGGGGAGAAGGCTCACTCAGAAACTCCGATGCAGCCCCGCGAATGCGGGTAGAATTCCTCGATTGTACGCCGGCGCTCAGTGGGATTCTGGAAATCGGCCTGGGCCCGAAATTATCGGCGCTTAAGCAACTCGGAAAATTGAGACATGAACTCCAGCAAGGTCAGCGTTTCTGGGAAAGTTGTGGTAATCACCGGCGCTTCAATGGGCATCGGAGAAGCGATCGCCAAATTGTTTGCGGATGAAGGCGCGAAGGTCGTCCTGCTCTCGCGCGATGCGGGACGCGCCGAAGCCGCCCGCGGCCGCATTGACCATGGCGAAAACACCCTGGCGCTTTCCTGCGACGTGCGCAATCGTGAAGAGATCGACCGGGTGGTAAGCCTGACCCTGCACCACTTCCAACGCATCGATATATGGATCAACAACGCCGGACACGGGCTCATGGATACGGTCGCTCATGTCGACATGACCGCCTGCCGCGAAACCTTCGACACCAATTTCTTCGGGACCGTCGCCGGCATGCAGGCTGCGCTGGCGGTGATGAAGCAGCAAGGGTCGGGAGCGATTATCAATATTTCGAGCGTCGCCGGTCACATTCCGCTCCCCTTTCACGCCGTCTACAGCGCCACCAAATTCGCCATGAACGCTTTCGGCAAGGCGGCCAACGTGGAACTGAAAGGCTCGGGCATCCACGTAACGACAGTGTGCCCGGGTTACGTGAAAACCGATTTCAGCGCCAACGCCATCAAGGGAAGCGAAGCGAAAACGGTGCGGCCATCCTCGGTCCGCGGAATCAGCGCCCAGCGCGTGGCCCGTGCCGTGCTTCGCGGCTACCTGAAGAAGAAGCGGGAAGTGGTGGTGCCCTGGACCATGCATCCGGCGATCAAGGTCTACCAACTGTTTCCCGGCCTGGTGGAGCGGACGATGGTAAAAATGTCGCGCCGGGTGGAATAAGACTTCCGGTGTGGGTCGGACACTCTTGTCCGACGCTTCTGACTTTGTTTTTTGTTCTTCCTAAAATCAAAATCAGAGGCGTCGGACAAGAGTGTCCGACCCACACAGTTACTTACCCAGTTCAGCCAGCATGCCTTCCATCTCCGACTGGGCATGACCGTTTCCGGTCTTCTTTGCCGAGGCAATCCCGTCCGCCAGCATCTTCCGGGCTTCTTCCATGCGATCGGCTTTCGCCAGAGTCTGGGCCGCCATGAAGTAGCCGGCGGTGTAGTCAGGATGAGCGGCCAACAACCGGCCAAACTCTTCCAGGGCCCGTTCGACTTCGCCGGCATTCGAGTACTCCATGGCCAGGCCATAACGGGCGAAGGCGTCGGCAGGATTCTGCGAGAGGACTTGCTTCGCGGCATGGACCGAGAATGACGGCGTCTTCTCGTTATGAAAGGGACAGAGTCCCGAATAGTTCTG
>DASQHA010000366.1:0-6623 GCA_035632335.1 Terriglobales bacterium | reverse complement strand
GCTTACCTGGTTTCCTGGTCCGTCCCCTCGCTGACCTTGTGGAGCGCATTTCAGGAAGGCGCCGACGAAGGCGACATTCACCTGACCATTGACGCCGCCACCCTGATCTGGTCCACCGGCATTCTCAGCTTCGTGGGAATCATCAGCGGCATGCTACCCGCTATCAAAGCCGCCAAGCTGGACCCGATCGAAGCCCTGCGCTACGAATAAAACTAAGAACTGAGATCTGGAACCGGACCTCAGACGTCGGACGTCGGACCTCAGACCTCAGATAGAATCAGGTTGTGACCGACGAAACCAACCCCAGGCTGGAGCGCGTTCTGGCGCAATTGAAACTTTACGAGCATCCTTTGCTGAATTTTTCCGCCCGCGCCCGGGGCGAAGGCGTTGAGGTCATCATCGACTTCAAGCATCCCCCGGTCCCGGTGCACACGTATTATTTCGAGCTTCATCCCCGGGACCTCGATCATCCCCAATTCGAGTGGGGATTCCAGCGCCAGCTCTACGACTGTCTGCACGATTACATGGTCGAAATGTTTATCCGCACGCCGCAGGACCGGGCGGAGCGTCAACGGAAAGGCTTGTGAGCCTGCGCTCCATCATCGAACAGGATATACGCGCGCACGGACCCATCCCGTTTTCGCGTTACATGGAGCTGTGTCTGTACCATCCCGAACTGGGCTACTACTCTCGCCGCGCCGAGCAGTTTGGCAAGGCCGGAGATTTTTACACTTCGAGTGACGTGCACGCCGTCTTTGGCCGCCTTCTGGCTCGCCAGTTCGAAGAAATATGGAGGGCCCTGGACTCGCCCGCCGAGATTGAAATTCTGGAACTCGGCCCCGGCCGCGGGCTCTTTGCCCAGGACGTTCTCGCCTGGTCGGAAAAGAAGTTTCCGGAATTCTTCCGCGCCCTGCATTATTCCCTGGCGGAACAGTCCCCCAAATTGCGGGACCGGCTAAGAGGGGTGCTCGCCGGGTTTCTCGAGAGCGGCAAAGCGTCTTCGGTTTCCGAGAATGCCGTCGAGAAGCGCGACCATCGGAGATTGATGCCCTGGTTCTCGGATGCCTCCGGCGGCGCGGCTGAGGCCGCGATCTCGCGCAACGCAGCCGGCAGTTTCTACGCTGACACAGCCAAGGCCGCAACCGCGACCGTGCCGGGCAATCCGCTAGAGCAGCGAGAGTTGGCCGCCGAGGTCCCCGTCATCGTTTTCGCCAACGAATTGTTCGACGCGCTTCCGGTAGAAATTCTCAGCCCGCAGGGAGCGCTGCGCGTCTCGGTTGAAAACGGTCGCTTCGTCGAAACCTGGGTTCCGCCCTGCCCGGAAGAATTGGATTTTCTCGACCGCTACGGCGTGCATCCCGAGGCGGGAGAACACATCGAAGTTCCCCTGCTCGCGCATCGCTACATGGCGGGCCTGGCCGCATCGCTGCGCGCCGGCATGATCATCGCTGTGGATTATGGCTACACTCGCCAGGAGCAGCTTTCGGGGCGCCATCGCGGCACCCTTATGGCCTATCGTCAGCACTCCGCCCTGCTGAATCCTTACGACGCTCCGGGGGAACAGGACCTCACCGCGCACGTAAACTTCACCGCTCTGTCGGCAGCCGCGGAAGAGAACGGCATGCAGGCGCAACCTCTTGTCACCCAGTCGCAATTCCTGATGGGAATCGGAGAGGCCAATCAGTTTGCGGACGCTTTCGAGGACTGCGTCCTGCCCCAGGAGCGCGCCAAAGTCGCCCTGCAGCTCAAACACCTGGTCACTCCCGCCGGCATGGGCGAGACTTTCCACGTGTTGGTAGCGTCAAAAGGCCTGGCTCCGGCGCGGGTTGAAGGATTGAGCGGCTTGTCGTTCGCCAAGAGCCGGCTCTAATGGCATGAGCAGAACTTCTCCCCTGCACAAGAATCTTTCATACCGCAAATGTGGGTCGGGACGCTGGGTCGGAACATCTATGAAACACTTGGCAGAACCGTGGATGGATTGGAGAAGGAAGAAATGAAAGGCGAGGCCCGACCTGCTTCATGGAAAATCCTGCTGGCTTTCGCCATCATTTATTTCGTCTGGGGATCGACGTTTCTGGCGATCCGCATCGGCGTCCATGAAGTGCCGCCATTTCTGCTGGCGGCTATCCGCTTTTTTACCGCCGGTCTTGTCCTCTACGCCTGGTTGCGCCTCAAGGGCACTCCAGGGCCCAGCCGGCGGGAATGGGTCTCGGCGTCGGGACTGGGGGCGCTCATTTTCCTGCTCGACTACGGCTGCCTGTTCTGGGCTGAGCAGCGCGTGCCTTCCGGAGTGACGGCGGTGGTGCTCGCGACCATCCCGGTGTTCATCGCGCTGCTGGAAATTGTTTTTCTGCGCACCCAGAAGCTCACGGTCAGGCTCGGGCTCGCGCTGGCCATCGGCATCCTGGGCGTGGCCGTCCTGATGAACCGGTCGTTTTCCCTGGGCGAGACTCCCATCGATCGCGCGGGCGCGCTCGCCTTGCTGGTGGCCTCCGCAACCTGGTCGATTGCGACCATTCTGACTCGCCGCGTTCCGTTGCCGGCGTCGAAGGCGATGAGCGCGGCCGCGCAGATGCTCACGGGAGGAGCCATGCTCTTCGTCCTCGCGGCAGTTTCCCACGAGTTCACCGGGTTTCGCGTGCTGGCGGTCTCCCGCAACGCCTGGTTCGCACTGATTTACCTGATCATCGCGGGTTCGATTGTGGGCTTCACCGCCTATGTCTGGTTGCTGCACTACGAATCGCCAACCAAGGTGGGCACCTATGCCTACGTGAATCCGGTTGTCGCGGTGTGCCTGGGATATTTCTTTGGCGGCGAAGCGGTGGGCGCGCGCACGCTGCTGGGGACCTTGCTGGTTTTGGCGAGCGTAATCACAATCACCACGACAAAGAAAAATAGCGAGGGACGGGTGGAAACCTCGACTCCCAGCCAACTGATTGAAAACGCGGGCGAACAATCTATTTGAAATGTATATACATAGGTATATACTTCATAAAGAAAATCAAGTCGACATCCAGATGCCAACCATTCGCGCACAGCTCGTCAAGTGGGGTAACAGTCAGGCGGTTCGCATTCCCAAGACCGTGGTCGAGCAGGCGCGTCTGCAAGAGGGTGACGAACTCAAGATTCAGGTTCTGGGCGGCCGCATCACGATTGAGCCGCTGAGCCCGAAGGTGACGCTGCAGTCACTGGTAGCGGGCATCACTCCGAAAAATCGCCACCCGGAGCAGGATTGGTCGAAACGGGTCGGCAAGGAAGTCTGGTAGTGGCTGCCTACGTTCCCGACGCAGGCGACATCATCAAAATAGATTTGGATCCCCAGACCGGTCACGAGCAGGGTGGCTGGCGTCCGGCACTTGTGCTGTCCCCCAAGATTTACAATGCAAAAACTGGACTGGCAGTCGTAGTTCCAATTACCAATCGTGCGAAAGGCTACCCCTTCGAAGTTCAACTTCCGGTCCATCTCAAAACCACGGGAGTAGTTCTGTCCGACGCGATCAAGAACGTGGACTGGCGAGCGCGCAACGCCAAATATACCGACACGGCCCCAGCAGACGTTATGAAGGCGGTGCAAGAGCGCCTGATGGCACTTCTTGGTCTGGCTGAGCCCTAGCCGGTTACGGTCGCGTCATCCTCTCCGGCTTCATCAGCTGATCGAACTCCTCGCCCGTAAGATACCCAAGCTTCAGCGCCGCCTCGCGCAGGCTGCTGTGCTCGACGTGGGCAGTGTGGGCGATCTTCGCAGCCTTGTCGTATCCAATTTTCGGGGTCAGCGCGGTCACCAGCATCAGTGAGTTCTTCAGGTTCGCATCCACTTTGGCGCGATCCACCTCGATGCCTTTCAGCATGTATTTGACATAACCGTGGCAGGCGTCCGTGATCAAGGTGACCGAGTGCAGGAAGTTGTAGATGATCACCGGCTTGTAGACATTCAGCTGGAAATTTCCCTGCGAGCCGGCGAAGCCGACCGCCGCGGTAGCGCCATGGACCTGCACGCACACCATGGTCATGGCTTCGCACTGCGTGGGATTGACCTTGCCGGGCATGATCGACGATCCCGGCTCGTTTTCCGGGATGATGAGTTCACCCAGGCCGGATCGCGGACCGGAAGCCAGCCAGCGTATATCGTTCGAAATCTTCATCAGCGAGGCGGCCAGCGTTTCCATCGCGCCCTGGGCAAATACGATTTCGTCGTGCGCCGAAAGCGCCGCGAATTTATTGGGATGGGAGCGGAAGGGAAGGTGGGTAAGTTCGGCAATCTTCCGGGCCGCGCGTTCCGCAAATTCCGGGTGCGCGTTCAAACCCGTGCCCACCGCGGTCCCGCCGATGGCAAGGTCGTAGAGCCCGTCCAGGGCCAGTTCCAGGCGCTTGATATCGCGCTCCAGGAGGCTGGCCCAGCCGCCGAATTCCTGTCCGAAGGTCAGGGGAACGGCGTCCTGCAGGTGGGTGCGCCCGATCTTGACCACATCGCTGAATTCCTTCGCCTTTTCCGCAATCGCGTCGTGCACGGTCTGGATGGCCGGAATCAGCGCGTTCTTCACCCGCTCCGCGGCTGCAATATGCATCGCCGTCGGAAACGTGTCGTTCGACGACTGCGACATGTTGACGTCATCATTGGGATGAATCAGCTTCTTCGATCCCAGCTCGCCGCCCCCCAGTTCGATGGCGCGGTTGGCGATGACTTCATTGACGTTCATGTTGGTCTGGGTGCCGCTGCCGGTCTGCCAGATGCGCAGGGGAAACTGGTCGTCAAGCTTGCCGGCGATGACTTCATCCGCGGCCTGCACGATGAGCTTCGCTTTTTCGGCAGAAAGTTTGCCCAGGTCCTGGTTCACCAGGGCGCACGCCTTCTTGAGGATGCCAAACGCGCGGATCAATTCCGGCGGCATGGTGTCGCGGCCAATATTGAAATGCAGGAGCGAACGCTGCGTCTGCGCCCCCCAGTAGACGTGCGCCGGGACCTCGATCTGTCCCATGCTGTCGGATTCGGTGCGAGTCTTCGGCTTCGAAGGCGCTGCCATGTGCGTTCCCAATATATTAATGGGGATTACAGTAACCGAGAATTATACGCGTGCGAACGGACTGCGGCCGGAGGCATTGAGTCCTTTGCGCAAAACTCTTGAGGTTTTCGCAACAGTGTCCGCGGCCCAAGCCGCTCAATTCGAAACCATTTCTTTAGCCGGACGTCATCCTGAGGGACTTCAGTCCCGAAGGCTCTGGCGCGCATCGGCACAAAAGCAGGGCCGAAGCCGAGTATCGGCTCCACGCCAGATCCTTCACGGTCTGAAGACGGTTCAGGATGACGCCTCGGTAAGAGGAGAATTTTAAAACTGAGCCACAGCCCCCAACCCGGCCACCCATTCGCCGCATGCTAGAATCGTTACTTTTCGGGGCGGAGGTGATGGTTTCCGTGCTGCCCCGGGCACAGTTATTTTGTTGATCGAGACGACGATTTGGTGACCAGACAAATCTCCGGCCCCACCCAGCAGATTCCCGACACCCTGCCGCGTCCCCAGACCAAAGGGGAACCGGACACGTCTGCCGATGTGGTCGTGATCGGCGCCGGACCCACCGGACTGGCCTGCGCCATCGAGGCCCAGCGCGCCGGCTTCAAGACCATGGCCATCGACAAGGGATGCGTGGTCAATTCCAACTTCCACTATCCCGCCAACATGTCGTTCTTCACCACGCCCGAGCTCCTGGAAATCGGCGATATCCCCTTCAGCACCGCCCACCAGAAGCCCACCCGCGAGGAGGCGCTCGAGTACTACCGCAAAGTAACCGAGCACTATCATCTCGATGTCCGCCAGTACCAGTGGGTCAAGACCGTGACCGGAAGCGACAACGATTTTCAAATCACGGCGACCGACACCCTTGGCCGCATTTATGACTACCGCACCCGCAAGCTGATCGTCTCGACCGGGTACTATGATTTGTCCAATCCGCTGAACATTCCCGGCGAGGACCTGCCCAAGGTCTTCCATTACTATCGTGAACCGCATCCGTTTTTCGATATGGATGTCGTGGTTATCGGGGGCAAGAACTCGGCCGCCATCTCCGCTCTCGATCTATGGCGCCACGGGGCGCGCGTGACCCTGGTGCATCGCGGGTCAAAATTGCACAACCATGTGAAGTACTGGATTTTGCCGGACATCGAAAACCGCATCAAAAATCGTGAGATTGCGGCTTATTTTGGCAGTTCGGTGGTCGAAATCGGAGCCGACTACGTCAATCTGCAGACTCCCGAGGGCCCGGTCCAGTTGAAGAACGATTTTGTCTTCGCCATGACCGGCTACCATCCCGACTACGATTTCCTGCGTTCGATGGGCATCGAGCTCTCCGCCGAACAGTGCCGTCCGGTGTGCGATCCGCTGACCCTGGAGAGCAATGTGCCGGGGATTTACGTGGCCGGCGTGATCGTGGCCGGGTCACGGACCAACGAAATCTTCATCGAAAACGGAAGGTTTCACGGCCGGCAGATTGCCGCCCATTTGAGGTTGAGTCTTTCGGGAACCGGCTAGCCGGCTTACGCCAGCGTCACCAGTTCTTCTCCCAATTGCTGATTGATCAATCGCGCCACCAGCACTTTGAGTTTTTCTCCGGTCTTGGACAGGACAAAATCC
>DASQHA010000365.1:0-6378 GCA_035632335.1 Terriglobales bacterium | reverse complement strand
AGGCGGCGGACAAGAGTGTCCGCCCCACACGGACACAACCGTGGACGAGCTTTGCTCACCCGCCCGGATGAGGACATCCGGGCCTACGTGGTTCGCGAAGATTAGAAGCGAAATAGATAAGACAACTTCACGAACAGCCCCCGCGAGTCGTTCTTCATGCGTCCGCTATGCAGAAGGTCCCCATCCACGTCATTCCCTAGAGGCAATTGCACATTTTCCAGGTTGCTGTTGTAGCCCACGTAAACGGCCGTGCTGGGATGCACCAGATAGGTGATCAGAAAATCGGCATTGAAGTTTCTGGTCGTCTCCAGATACGTGAAGGCCGGATTGGCCAGAACGGCGTTGTATTGTCCGATAAAGCGGAACGACAACCTTTTGGTGTACTGATAATTCCAACGGGAACGGATGATGTGATTGTTCATGCTGCCGGTTGGTCCCAGCCGGTTGTGCAGGCGGAACAGCAGGTAGGTATTGTCCACGCGCATCGACTTCGTGGGTCTTACCACCAGGCTGGCAGTGACGCTGCTTCGGCCGGCCAGAAACGGCGCTACACCATCGGGCGAGTCGTAGTTGACCCGGCTGCCCAGCCGATAGTCGACGTCGAGAAGGATGGGCCGATAGAGGCCGGTCTTGAACTCAACTTCCGTGGTGTGGCGAACATACTTCTGATTGCTGGTCAGAGCGCTGAAATCCCTGGGCCGCAACAATTCCATCTCCTTCGCGTAGTAGACAGTGAGAAAAGTCTGGCCTACGAATTCAGCTCTCAGCGAGGGGAGATAGCCTGAATTCAGGTAATTCCCGGCGTGATCGTAGGTGTGGTAAACCTCCATCCCCGGTCCCCATGAAATGAGGTGCTTGCCTTCGGGACGGAAACTGTATAGCAACCGTTGATAGAGATTGTGAATGTCGGGCTGCGGATCAAAACCGGCGAAGGTGCGAAACCCGTCGCTGCGGTCCGTGTAGTCCAGGAAGTAATTGAGCTTTCGCCCATCGCGTTTTAAGTTGTACTCCGCCGCCGGTCCGGCAAGATAGGTCCCGAATGTGCAGGTGTCGTTTCGCGTGTCGCTGCACAAGGTTGAGCTTACTACCCCTTGAAAGCTGGCCACCCAGTTGGCGTTGAGTTTAAGACGGCCGTCAATTCCGCCGACCCGGTTGAAGTAGGGACCCACTTCGCGGTCGGTGAACATTACGCCGATGGAAGACTGGCTTCCAATATCACGGCTGACCCGGCCTACGGTAAAGTACGCGTGCTTACCGAACAACGCGTTGTCGGGAGCGACCTCCGCGCCGGGAGAGGCATCGTCGGCCGCCAGCAGGCCTACAGCCCATGGGCCGTCCTTTCCCGTAAGCCGGACACCCCATTGGGGATCAACAATACGACGGGTAAAGAGGAGAGGAATCGGAGTCTGGAAAAAGTTTGAATTTTCCAGAAAAAACGGACGTGTCTCCGGGAACTGGACTTCGAAGCGCTGGTTTACCGTCACTTGCGGCTCGTCAGATTCGATCTGGCTGAAATCAGGATTTGCGGTCGCATCCAGCACGAACTTGTCTTTCAGGACGGCCTTGGCATCCAGACCGATCTGGCCAAAAGCATCGCGCTGAGTGAACCTGGGATGGTCGGGATCGCGCAGGTCAAGGTTACGGTAGGAACGAAATAGTCCATACGGTATGAGCTGAAAATTGTGCCCGGGAGAAATGTTCTCCAGACCCGTGGCATCGCCTTCTTGATTCAGACGGCCCTCGATGCGACTCGACAAATGGGGCCAGAATGCGCCCTCATTGTCACGCTGGATGTACCGGTTCAACAGGATGCCCCAGGTTCGCGGGTCGTTGGAGGCAAAACGCAGGCTGCGAAAGGGGATGGCCATCCGGATCACGAAACCGTCTTTCGTGAGCTTTCCCTCGGTGCTGAAGACGGTGTCGAAGGAAAAATCAAAGTCCTGGCCCTCGGTCCAGAGTGCGTCGGATTGAACGCCCAGCGGATTGGCGAAAAAGGCATACGCCCGGCGGTGATCGTGGAATGTGTCCAACATCACTTCGACATTGTCGTCGTCAAATATTTCCTCGCGTGGCGCGAGATGGGCGCGAATCCTGGCGGGCTGACTGTCGAAGCAGATAAAGATGACATACAGGTTCTTGCTGTCATAGCCAAGGTAGGCCCGGGTACGCTGAGAGACCGGCTCTCCGTCGCTCGGGGTGTGCTGGACGAACTGGTCGATCTGGGCCATCTTGCCCTGCCAGGCCGGGCTCGGTTTCATCTGCAGGAAGTCCTCCAGCCGGGGAGGACTGCTGACCCGGGGGATGGTGACGTGGCCAAAGCTCGATGGCGGGGCGGCAAAGAGCGCTCCCGACAACCCTGAGAAAATGGTCGCCGCCGCGCAGAACAGGCCTCGCCACGCCCACCTCAAATCCGCCTCCGTTGATGCGAATGTTGTCTTTTTAGACGCGGGCGAGCACGCGAGGTTATGAGGGACGCGCTTCCCCACGACGTAAAATATTGTGAACCGATAGCGCTACCGGGTGGAGTCCCGCACAGCGCGGAATGTCATCTCATTCGCGGAGTTTCGGGTTTGTCGTTTCCATGCGAAGAAGAGTTCTGCGTAGCTGTCCGTGATGTATGACTGGCGGTCGATTCCGAGCTTGCGAGCCGTCCGGTCGATCCAGCGCGCCGGCCCTTCAATTTCGCCGAAGGAACCGATGGGGGTTTCATCCAGGACTACTTGGCCCTTGCCATCGCTCCATTCGGCGCGAAACTTTTCATATCGGAAGGACGGAACGTAGCCCAACGCGAGAAGGATCTTTTCCAGCTGCTTGCCATCCGCGATCTCGGTTTGAATCTCTACCCGGGTCTTATGCCGGGTTATCTTGCTTCGTGCCTTGTGGGTCAGGAGCCAGCCGGTCCCGTACTTGCGCAGACGCAATAGTTCGCCACGTTTCCGCAGGATTTGGCCGGGAAGGTCGAAAAGTGTGTCGCTTTCATGCGTCCGCGGCGTCACTTGACGAAACTGCGCCGCCCGTAGCCGCCGCGTGAGCTCGCGGGCATCACTTACGCGGAATTTGATCTCGATTTCCTTAGGCATAAAAGCGGCTTCGGACGTCGGACTTCGGACGAACCACTTAGGGACAAGTGTCCTCCTCTGTCCGGTCGAGCGAAGCTCGACGATCTTTTTGAGAGCCAAAACAGCGGATTCGCTCCGCCGGACAGATGAGGACATCTGTCCCTAAGTGGCTTGTGCCCTTACGAGAAAGTGGGCAGCTTCACCAGGTCATCGCGCGGGACGGGTTCGAGCGGGTTACCCGCCTTGCGCCAGGCCGCCAGTCCGCCCACGATCACGAACGCGTTGAATCCTTCTTCCCGCAGCATATGCGCCACCCGGGCGCTGGTCGCTTCGCGCGCTCAAGTACAGTAGACGTAAATGTCTTTGTCCTTGGGTATGTTTTTGAGTTCTTCCTTCAGGTTGTTGGGCTCGAGCCGGATGGATCCCTTGATGCGCGCTGTCTGCGCGTCGTAGTAGCCGTGGCTGCGGACGTCCATGAGGAGGACCTTGTCTCTTTCCTCGGACGCCAGCATGCGGGTCACTTCCTCCACCTGTATCCGCGGTACGACGCGGTACACGGCGTGCTTGCGATAGAGCCAGACCCGGTACAGGGCATAACCGACGAGCGCGAGCACGGTCGCTGCTTCGACCGCCCGTCCCGCGGTTTGAAAGCCGCGTATCAGAGACACCAGAAAATCGCGAAACAGGAAGCCGACCGCCACATACACCGTGGCGTATAAGGAGGCGCCGGCGACATCGAGCCGCAGAAAATCGTCCAGCGGCATTCGCATGCTGCCCGCCAGCGGCGGCGCCATGGTGTTGATTCCGGGAAGGAATTTGGCGAACAGGAGGGTCGCCTTGCCGCGCTTGTAAAACGATTCCGCCGATCGCAGGATGCAGGTTTCCGGGTTCACCGAGAGTTTGCAGAGGAAGCCCAGCAGACCCCAGCCCATGTATCGTCCCGCAACGAAGAGCAGAATATCGCCCGTCATCATGGCCAGGACCGCCAGCAGTAACAGCCGGAATACGCCCAGCATCCCGGCGGCCGCGGCTGCGCCGCCCGCCACCAGGGCTACGGCGGCGGGAACGGGCAATCCTACGGCCTCGGCGAGGACAATGAAAAATACCAGGAGATACCCGTGGTGTCCGATTAAAGAGAGTAAAGGCTGCATCCGTGAGCGCTATCCGGCTACGTTAGTATAAAGAAAAATGCCGGATCCCGCCGCGCTCTGCCCGTGGCATGGACGGTCGCCGGCGAAGGAATGGATTCATATCGGGACGGCGGATGATCTAATTCGGAGCCCGGGCGAACAAAGTGTTGCGGCCATGCAAGCTCGATGAGGCAGAATCAACGCGAACTCCGTGATGCTCGACGCGTCTGCCGAGCTGGGCTCGGCTGGGTGGGTGGGACATTTGTCCCTACGTGGACGCTGCTGCTTCCGGCGGCGGGCCTGATGCTTACTTCTCTCGCGCCACCACAAAATCCGGCGCCCACAACAGGGCGCGCTTGAATTCGCTGTCGGGGAAACTGCAGATCGCGTTACGCGCCAGAGTGGCGTACTGGAGGGCGCGCGCGGTGGCGGCTTCGAGCGATCCATAGCGCTCCAGAATCGCGATGATTTCGCGATGTGTGACCCGGTCGAAGGCGCGCTCCCGCACCACGGTCTCGATCATTTCCCGTTCGCGAGGCGTGCAGCGCTCCAGGGCATGAATTACGGCCATCGTGACTTTGCCTTCTCGCAAGTCGCTGGCCACGGGCTTTCCCAGGACGCTTTCTGAGGCGGTGAGGTCGAGCACATCGTCCACGATCTGGAATGCCATGCCCAGGTCGCGCCCGTACTGCCCCAGATTTTCTTCCTGTTCGGGACTGGCGCCGCCCAGAATCGCGCCCATGCGCATGCAGACCGAAAACAGGCAGGCGGTCTTGCGGAAGATCAAATCAAAATACTCGTCGAGCGTAATGAGCTTGCCCAGCTTCTCCATCTGCAGGAGTTCGCCTTCGACCATCTGCTGGGTCAGGTCGATCAGCGTGTCAAGAATGCGGAAATTGCGCTCCTGCACCGCGACCTTGAAGGCCTGCATGTAGAGCCAGTCGCCGGCCAGCACGCACTTCGAGTTGCCCCATTGGGTATTGGCCGCAGGCCGGCCGCGCCGCGTCTGGGCTTCATCAATAATGTCGTCGTGAACCAGAGTAGCGGTGTGGATGATCTCGACCACCGCGCCCAGGCGGATGGCGCCGCGTCCCTGGTAGTCGAACAATTTTGCCGCCAGCAGCAGCAGCGCGGGACGAATGCGCTTGCCGCCGCCTCCCCGCAGATATTCGCCGATCTCGGTGATGGCTTCGACGCCCGAAACCGTGTCCCGGCCGAACTCCCGCTCGATGGCCGCCAGGTCTTCGCGCAGCAGCTCGAAGATTTCCTTCCCGTTGATGGCGACCGGCATGCTCATGTCGTTTTATTAACCACGGAGGCACGGAGACGCGGAGAGAATCATGTTATTTGCGCCTTTCCTTGCCAAGGTGCTCTCCGTGTCTCAGTGTCTCCGTGGTGAAATCTAGTTCGTCCGGTAATTTGTAAACTGCATGTCGATCCCGAAATCGTGCTGTTTCAGCAGGGCAATGACCTCCTGCAGGGTATCGCGGTCTTTACCGCTTACCCGTATGAGGTCGCCCTGAATCGACGCCTGCACCTTATTTTTCGAGGTCTTGATCAGCTTTACGATTTCCTTGGCCTTTTCCATCGGGATGCCCTGCTGAAGCGTGATCTTCTGCTTGGCGGTGCCTCCCAGGGCCGATTCGATGACGCCGTGGGTCAGCCCTTTGAGCGGCACGCCGCGCTTCGCCAGCTTTTGCTGCAGGATGTCGCTCACCGATTTCAGCTTGTATTCGTCGACGGAGTGCAGGACGATCGTGTCTTTCTCGAGTTCGATCTTGGATTTCGAGTCCTTCAAATCGAAGCGGGTGTGGACTTCCTTCGAGGCCTGCTGGATGGCGTTGGAGACCTCCTCCAGATCGATTTTGCTCACGATATCAAAGGTGTTTTCGGGCATGTCCGTAGCGCTCTCTGGGAATTATGAAAATGTAACCTCTGAGGTTATCAGAAGAAGCGGCTGCGACGCCTCAGTTCTTTAGTTTTCGTTGGATTCAGCGAGTTTGAAAAAGTCGTAGAAGTTGGCGGCGGTCTGTTTCCCCACGTCCTCCGTCGAAAGCCCTCGGAGCTCGCCCAGTTGCCGGGCCACTTCCTTCACAAATGCGGGCTCGTTGCGCTTGCCGCGATGCGGCACCGGCGCCAGAAATGGCGAATCGGTTTCGATCAGCATGCGTTCTAGCGGCACCTCCTTG
>DASQHA010000364.1:0-6122 GCA_035632335.1 Terriglobales bacterium | reverse complement strand
GCGTCGACGCCTTCGGGAGAAATCGGTTTCGGAGTTCCTCCGGAAAGATCTTGAGTATAGAGACGAACCCCTTTGCCCGGTTCGTTGCCCGAGAACACGAAGCGCTTGCCGTCCGGGAACCAGCGGGCCCACTGATGGTTGATTGAATCATTGGTGAGCGGCTGGGTTTCGCCGGCCCCGGTGGGCAGCAGCCGGAGTTGCTCGGGCGAGCCGGGACTCTGAACGATGACCCACTTCTGGTCCGGTGACAACGCGTCGGCAACCCCTTCACCGAGGCGAATGGCCGGGGAACCATCCGTGCTGCGAATGTACACCGCGTAGGTCAGTTCTTTTGAATCGCCATATTGCACTCCGCCGCCAACTCCCTCCTCATCAAAAAGAACGATTTTGCCGTCGGGTGAAAGATCGGCGGGATAGGAGTAATCCAGCCAGGAAAGGTCTCGCTCTTTGGTCTCGCCTTCCTGGATCGCCATGACCTCGCGCCGGCGGCCGACGCGGGCCAAGAGCACCCGCCCGTCGTGCCAGATGTCGAACACCACTAGCGTGCCGGGTATGCGAGCCACTAACCGTTCTTTTCCGGCAAGGGTGACGGCGGAAAGATAATGATCGACGCCCAACTCACTGGCGGTGAACCAGACTTCCTCACCGTTGGCCGACCAGGCCAGTCCCCCGGTGCCGTACCAGTCGCGAGTCAGTTTTTTCTTGTTGCCGGAGAGATCGACCACGGCGACGGAACCGCCGTCGTCTCCCTGGTTGGAGTGGTCGATAAACGCGACGTAATCTCCCTTGGGCGAAACCCGGGGGTAGCTGATCCAGCCGCCGCTGGTTTCGTAGAGAACTTTGCCGATGGGATATTCCAGCCGTTCGCGGCCATTCACATTGCGGACCACGGCCAGGTTGGTCCCATCCGGAGACCAATCCGCCGACTCGACGTCCTCGAGAATCGGACGGGGCGCGCCACCCGCCAATGGCGCTCTGGCCAGCGTGCCCACATTCACCCAGGTTCCAACCGGATGGCTGCCCAAAGAAAGCGCCATCTCGCCGGTCGACGACACTCCGAGAAGCTCGGCGCGCCCCAGCCCCAGGGAGCGCGACTCGACCGTTCCCTGGCGCGCGGAGAAGATCTCCACCGGATTGCCTTGCCAGGAGGCGCTGTACAGGATCGTCTGCCCGTCGGGCGCGAACCGGGCCGAGCGAATTTCGCCTCGACGGAAAGTGATTTCGTGATAAAGCGGCGCCCCGACCCCCGACGATCCCCACAGCCGCTTGCCGAGTAATAGTCCGGAGGCGAGGGCGAGCAGCAGACCGAGGCCGACCAGCACGGGTAGAAGACCGCGGCTGCGCTGCGCCTGCGCAGGGCCGCCTTTATCCCTGCCGGCCTTTGCCTTGTCCGCCAGGGCGGATGCAGCGGCACCGCTGATACCGGCGCGCGAGGAATCGGTGTCCCGCTTCAGGCGCTTCAGATCGGCGCGCAACTCGGCCGCGCTCTGGCAGCGCAACTCGCGGTCTTTCTCCAGGGCCTTGTTCAGGATCGTTTCCAGCTGGGGCGGCAGGCCAGGGTTCAACTGGACCGACGGCGTCGGCACTTTGTTCAGGATGGCTTCGAAGATGACCGCGGAGGTTGTCCCCGAGAAGGGCTGCTTGCCCGTCGCCATTTCATACAGCATGACGCCGAATGAGAACAGGTCGGTGCGGTTGTCCAGGGCTTCGCCGCGCGCCTGCTCGGGCGACATGTAGGAAATCGTTCCCATCGCCGTTCCCGGCGTGGTGAGCTGGTCGACGCTGATGGCCGAACGCGTGCCTTCGGAGGCATCGACGGCGCGGCCCCCCTGGGGAGTGAGTTTCGCCAGGCCAAAGTCGAGGATCTTGGTTTGCCCGCGCTGGGTGACAAAAACATTCGCGGGCTTGATGTCGCGATGCACAATACCGCTGGAGTGGGCGGCATCGAGTGCGTCGGCGATCTGGATACCCATTTCGAGCAGTTGTTCGATCTTGAGCGGCCGGCCCTCAATTTTGTGTTTGAGAGTGGTGCCGTCGAGATACTCCATGGCGATGAAGGCCTGGCCGGCCTCCTCGCCGATGTCATAGATTGTGCAGATATTGGGATGGTTCAGGGCAGAAGCGGCCTGGGCTTCACGCTGGAAGCGGGCCAGCGACCCCGGGTCGCGGGCAACGTCATCGGGCAGAAACTTGAGCGCGACAAAACGGTGCAGCCGGGTGTCTTCGGCCTTGTACACCACGCCCATGCCGCCACCACCGACCTGTTCGATAATGCGGTAATGCGAGATGGTTCGGCCGATCACTGGCGCACGATGTTACTGGTTAGGAAAGCGGCAAGTCAATGAAAGCGATTCAGTGATGGTGGCTCGGTGTGAAATCTCTCCCCGGCCATGTCTTCACTACGAACCACGTGGGGACAGCCGCCCGCGGCTGTCCTGTCGAGCGAAGCTCGACCGCTTTTTCCGCGGCCACAACGAGCGGAGCCTTGCTCCGCCGGGCAGATGAGGAAATCTGCCCCTACCTGGTCTGTGGCGTGAACCACGACCGGCAAGCTAGAAGCCCGGCGTGAATGAATATCCCAGGGACACGCCGAATCGCGTGGCTCGGGGAGAACTGAACTCCTGGTTGTTGCGGACCAGGTAAAGGTCGGCTTCGGGGCGAACAAAGAAGTGGCCGCGAAAATAGTAGCGCAGGCCGGCGCCGAAATGACCCATGAAGTGATTGCTGCTGACGAAGTCGGTACAGGTGAAACCGCAGACAAGGGTTCCCTGGTAGAAGCGCAGGCTCTCCCATCCGATGCCGGCGGAGAGTTCGCCTCTGGCGTGGCTGCCCAGCTTCGGAGCGTAGATCCCGCCAAAATCGTAGAAAAGCGGACGGTAGGGCTGGAAGCCGCCGTATAGATTCTGGCTGCCTCTCCAGGCCAGTTCGCCGCCGACGCCGAAATCCCGCTTCAAAAGCAGGTCGGCGCTGAACACCGGGTACGCTCCGCCGGTCAGCGACACCGGGTTGTGGTTTCCGGTGGCGCTCGACGCCGAGGGCGCGGTCAGCGTGCCCACGCCAAAGGCCACGTCGAACTGTTGTGCATGAACGTTGCCGTGAATAATGAAAGGAAGAACCAGTACTGCGATCAAGCCTAGCTTTCTCAAGATGCCCTCCGGAACGATATATGCTTTAGATGCAACGGGTCAGCCGGGAGAAAGCGAAAAGTTTTGTAAAGCGGGGAGCCGGTCGTGGGGAATCCCACCGGGACCAAAAAGTCAGGGCGGCGGGTTGCCATCAGCCACCAGCCAGCAATCGTTTGCATCTATAATGCGGCACCGGGAATCAAGATAACTTATTGTGTTGGTTATGTTCCGCCCCCTGTTTTGATATGGAAGATCTGAATCCTGAAAAGGAGTCACCACAAAAGAAGGTTACCGCTGTCGTCCTTCTCTGTTTGTTCGCGGTCTTGACCGGAGAAGCGCGGGCGCAAGGCGGGGGGGGATATTCGAACTCCGCCTCGGATTCAACTCCGTCCGCCAGCATACAAATTACCTCTCCTTCGAATCAGAGCCCTTACAGCGGCAGCATTCCCCAGGGAACCGCCAAGCCGGAAGCGGTCTCGCTCACTTTCCAGGACGCCATTGACCTGGCCCTGAAAAACAACCTGGGCGTGCTGCTGCAGAGTTACAACACCATCGCGGCCCGGGGACAAAAATGGAAAGAACTGAGCGAACTCCTGCCCAACGTTACGGCGAGGGTCAGCGAGAACGTCGTGCAGGAGAATCTGGCAGCCCAAGGTCTGCGATTTCCCGGGTTCCCGACCATCGTCGGGCCTTTCGGATACTCTGATGCCCGGGTCTACCTCAGCCAGTCGATTCTGAACCTTAAGGCACTGAACCGGCAGCGCGGCGCCAGGGAGGATGAGCGGGCGGCGCAATTCACCTACAAGGATGCCCGCGAACTGGTGGTGCTGGCGACCGGCAATGCTTACCTGCAGGCGCTTTCCGGGGCAGCGCGACTCGAAACCGCCCAGGCGCAACTGGAAACCGCGCAGGCACTTTTCGGCAAGGCAACCGATCAGCAGAACGCCGGCCTCAGCCCGGCCATCGACACGCTTCGCGCCCAGGTGGAGTTCCAGAACCGCCAGCAGCAATTGATCGTCGCTCGAAACGAGTTTGCCAAACAGAAGCTGGCCCTGGTGCGCGCCATCGGACTGCCGGTAGGCCAGGAGATCGCGCTGATTTCAAAAGCGCCGTATGATGTCCTGGCCACGGCTGGAATCGAGCAGAGCCTGCAGCGGGCCTATGCGTCCCGCTCGGATTACCTGGCGGCCGCGCAACAGGTCCGCGCCGCCGAGTACTATCGCAAAGGCGCGACCGCGGAATACTTCCCCACCCTCGATATGACCGCCGACTACGGCGATCTGGGGATCAATTTCGGGAACTCGCATGGGACTTTTGCGGTGGCCGGCCGGCTGAACATTCCTATCTTTCAGGGCGGCAAAGTGCATGCCGACGTGCTGCAGTCCGAGGCCACGCTGCGCCAGGCCCGCGCCCAGCTGGAGAATCTGCGCGGCCAGATTGAATATGAGGTGCGTACCGCGCTGCTGGATATCGAAGCGGCGAACCAGCAGGTGCAGGTGGCGCGCAGTTCCGTCGATCTGGCGGAGCAGACCCTCACCCAGGCCCGCGACCGATTTGCCGCCGGGGTCACCGACAATCTGGAAGTGGTGCAGGCGCAACAGACGGTGGCGGCGGCCCATGAGAGTTATATTTCCAGCCTGTATGCGCACAACATCGCCAAGCTCGAACTGGTCCGCGCCATGGGATACGCCGAACAGGGCGTACGGGAGTATCTGAAGGGCAAGTAATATGGAACCGACAACCACCACGACCGTGCACGACACGCCTGCCGTTGAAACCCGCGAACATCCTCCCTTGCCGGCTTCGGACAGGGACCTGCGCTGGAAGCAAGCCTCCCGCAATCCCCGTTTTCGCCTGGCCCTGATCGTGGGCGGAATCGTGTTGCTGGTGGCCGGCTTCTTCTTCTGGCGCTACCTGGGCAGCTACGAGTCCACCGATGACGCGCAGATTGATGCCCACCTGAATTCGATCAGCGCCCGGGTGTCCGGACACGTCATCAAGCTGCTGGTCAACGACAACCAGTTCGTGGAGGCGGGCACGCCGCTGGTGGAGATCGACCCCAAGGACTACCAGGTGGCAGTGGCCAAGGCCAGGGCTGCCTACCAGGATGCGCAGGCCACCGCCGACTCCCTGCAGGTCAACGTTCCGATCACCTCGGTGAACACCAACAGCCAGTTGTCGGCTTCGCAGGCGGATGTGGAGAGCGGGCGCGCGGGAGTCGCCATGTCGCGCCAGCAGCTGGAGGCCGCGCGGGCCGAGTTGGAACAGGCCATCGCCAATGACATCAAGGCGCAGAACGATGTGGGGCGCTACAAGCAGCTGGTCGATAAGCAGGAGATTTCGCACCAGCAGTACGACCAGGCAGTGGCCGCCGCCCGCTCGAGTGCCGCGGGAGTTGCCGCGGCTCGAGCCAACGCCGCGGCTGCCGAGCAGGCGGTGTCGCAGGCGGAGGCCAAACGTCAGCAGGCGGAGGCCAATCTGCGTGCCGCCCAGACCGCGCCGCAACAGATGGCGGCGACTCGGGCTCGCGCCCAATCCGCCGAGGCCCAGGCGCAGCAGAAGAAAGCCGAACTGGACCAGGCCCTGCTGGACCTGGGGTACACCCGGCTGGTCGCTCCCATCAGCGGGATCGTGAGCAATCGAACGGTCGAGGTTGGGCAGAATGTCCAGGTTGGCCAGGAACTCATGAAGATCATCAACCTGGACGACATCTGGGTCACTGCCAACTTCAAGGAAAGCCAGCTCCGCTATATGCGGCCCGGACAAAGAGTCACCATCTCGGTGGACGCTTATGGGAAGAAGTACAACGGGCACGTGGAAAGCATCGCGGGAGCCAGCGGGGCCCTCTTCAGCTTGCTTCCCCCTGAAAATGCGACCGGCAACTACGTAAAAGTGGTGCAGCGCATTCCGGTGAAAATCACTTTTGATCCGGGAGAAACCAAGGAACACATTCTGCGCCCGGGTATGTCGGTCGAGCCCAAGGTCTGGGTCCGATGA
>DASQHA010000363.1:0-9778 GCA_035632335.1 Terriglobales bacterium | reverse complement strand
AACACACCTTCGGTGTAGGCCACCTTCTTAACCCCACTCTTCGGGTAGTAAGAGTCGTGGGCGGGGTTGTCTTCCCAGCGGCGGTCGAAAGTCATGGGCAACTTGCCGGACGGGCTGAACTCTCCAAACAGCAGTTGCGCGAGCGCCGCGCCGCCTTCCTGGCCCGGAAACCAAGCCTCAAAGATTGCGGGAACGTGATCGACCCAGGGAGTCATGTCGACGCCGCCGCCTGAAGTCACGACGACAATCGTGTTTTTATTCGCGGCCGCAACCTGGTTGATAAGCTCATCCTGCCCCGGGGGCAGAACGAACATGCGGTCGGCGCTCTCGCCTTCAATGTCCTGGTTGAAACCGACCGCCAGCACTACCGCGTCCGCCTGGGAGGCCAGGGCCTTGGCTTCGGCGCTGACCAGGTCCTCGGGCCGCACGATTCCGAAATTCAGTTTCGTCTTGCCCCAGCCTTTTCGCACCGAGTATTCCAGCTGAACCTGATGAGGACCCGGGTTCAGAAAAATCTTGACCTGGCTTAGAAACGCGTAGGCCTGAGTCCAGTCGTCAACCACTAGCTTTTTGTCGATATACAGGCGGTAGGCGCCGTTCTCTCCCGGGCCCTGAACGAAAGCCAGGTACGGGCCGGGGGTGCTCGGAGTGAAATAGCCGGTCCAACGAATCGAGATGTCGTTTGCGGCCATGCCTCCGATAGTTCCCGGATCGTAGCTGGCCTTCTCCTCCACTCGCTCGATGCCGGGCTTACCGGAAAGAGTCGCGTTGTCGTAGAACTCGGCTTTCAGGCCAGCCTTGCCTCCGCTGGCTTCGGTAGTGAACTTGGTCAGCTCGGCCATTTCATCGAGGGTCGGGACGCCGGCCGCGTAGTAGACCTTGGCGCTCGTACCCAGGTAATGAGCGATGCCCTCCAGGAAGCTCACCGCCGCAAAGGGCTGAACCGCGCCGCTCCCGCCGCCAACCGGCTGGGCGGGGTAGGCGTCCGGCCCGATCACGGCGATGGATTTGATCTTTCCCTTGTCCAAGGGCAACAGGTTGCCGTCGTTCTTCAGCAGGACCATGCCGGACCGCGCGCCCTCGAGCGCCACCTGATCTCCCTGGGCATTGAGCCGGGGAATGGAGGTCTCGGTCTGGTCGCGATCCATCCAGCCGAATGCGATCGCGGTTCTCAGGATGCGGCGCACCTTGTCGTCGATCGTGGCCTGGCTGACTTTACCGCCGCGAATCGCGGGCAACAGCAGTTCGCGATTCATGAATTTTCCGGATGGCATCTCGAGGTCGAGACCGCCGTTCGCCGCTGCTACAGCGTCGTAGGTGGCGTCCCAGTCCGACATGATGATGCCCTTGAAACCCCACTCCTTCTTGGCAACATCGGTGTTGAGATATCCGTTCTGCGTCAGGTGGAGGCCGTTGGTGAGGTTATAGGAATCCATGACCGCTCCCACGCTGGCCTCCTTCACCGCGGCCTCGAAGGCTGGGAGATAGATTTCGCGCATGGTGCGTTCATCGATGATCGAATCCGTATTGTGGCGGTCAAACTCGGAATTGTTTCCCATGAAATGCTTGACCGTCGCGCTGACTCCCTGGCTCTGCATTCCTTCGATGTAGGCGACTGCGGTGCGAGCCGCCAGGAAAGGGTCTTCGCCGAAGTACTCGAAATTCCGGCCATTCAGGGGCGAGCGATAAATGTTCACTCCCGGCCCCAGCATGAAATGCACGCCCCGGGCGCGGGCGTCCCGGCCGACGACGGTCCCCATCTTCTGGGCCAGTTCCGGGTCCCATGCAGCCGCCATGCCGACACCGCCAAAGGCCGTGGACGCGCCATAATTTCGGACCCCGATGGGACCGTCCGACATTTTCAGCCGGGGTAAATGGATGTGGGCGATGTCGCGAATGTAGAAGCCATCCACGCCGCCGATCAGGTCCACCTTCTCTTCGAGGGAAAGCTGTTTAAGCAGCGAGTCGACTCGGGCTTCGATGTCGGCCGGCGCAGGTTGCGCCGTCTGGCCCAGGATCGGCAACACCGAGAGCAGAAGGACCGCCGCCATCCATTGCACGCGAAAGATTTTCATCCATCGGGCTTGCATCCATTGACCTGCGCGAATCATGTTGGGCTCTCCTTTTACAGTGCTCACCGCTGAACTCTTCCCGAGCCGTCGCCTTTGAGCAGGGCGTTGACTTCGTCCGCGGTGGAGCGGCTGAAGTCGCCTTGCTGGGAGTGTTTGAGGCAGCTCGTGGCCACCGCAAATTCGAGAGCCTCCTGATGTGACGGCAGCACCTGGAAACCGTAAATGAGTCCCGCGGCGAAGGAATCGCCCGAACCCACTCGATCCACAATATGAGTGATTTCGTAGGAGCGGCTGACGCTGAACTTCTGCCGGTCGTTGAGGCAGGCCGACCAGCCGTTGTGCGACGCGCTTTTAGACTCGCGCAAGGTGATGGCGATCGCCTTCAGGTTGGGATATTCGGCCAGCACTTTGGCGGTCAGCTTCTCGTATTGCGCGCGATCGAGTTTGCCGGAGTGCACATCCACTTCGGCGGCGATGCCCAGCGCCATCTGCACGTCTTCTTCATTGGCGATGGCGATATCTATATTCTTTACCAGCTCGCGCATGACTTCCGCGGCCGGCTTTCCCCACTTCCAGAGGTTCTTGCGATAGTTCAAATCGCAGGACACCGTGATTCCCTGGGCGCGCGCTTTCTTGACCGCCTCGAGCGCCAGATCGGCGGCAGAGCTGCTGATGGCAGGAGTAATGCCGGTTACGTGGAACCAGCCGGCATCCTGCAAGGCGCGCTCCCAGTCGATGGCTCCGGGCCGGGCCAGGGCGATGGCACTGTTTTCGCGGTCGTAGACCACTTTCGACGGACGCTGGTTGGCGCCAGCTTCGACGTAGTAGACGCCCATGCGTCCCTTGCCGCGGACGATCCGCGAGGTATCCACTCCGAAGCGGCGCAGTTCGCCGACCACGGCATCGGCCACCGGATTCTTTTCGGGCAGGACAGTCACAAAAGCCGCGGGCAGGCCGAGTTGCGCAAGCGCTACCGCCACGTTGGCCTCGCCGCCGCCAAAGGTGGCCACAAACTGGCCGGTCTGCAAAATGCGTTCGAAGCCCGGCGGCGCGAGCCTCAACATGATTTCACCAAAAGTGACAGTCGTCTTTGCCATGTCCCTGGGTTCGGTCCTTGTATGTAGTTTCTCGTTGCTGCTGCTAGCCTAGCGACGCTTCTTTTCTTTGCCCGCGACCAGTTCCATGCCGAGTGTCGCCAGGACGACGTCCTCGCTCGATGACAGGCCGCTTACGGCCACGGCGCCCACCACCTCGCCGTCTCGCCACACGGGAATGCCGCCGCCCCAGCCTACGAACTTTGGGTCGCCGTAGTAGGCGATGTCATGGCCCTTTTCCGGGTGCCGGGCCCGATCTCCAATATCCTGGGTCGACTTGCGCTCCCGGGCCGCTGTCCACGCCTTGTTAGCGGCGATACGGATGGAAGAGACGGGAGCGCCGTCCATGCGGGCGAAAGCGATCAGCTCGCCGTGGGAGTCGGCCACGGCAATCACTGCAGCTTTCTTCATATGCAACGCCTGGTCGACGATCCGATCGATGATTTTTTTGGCCTCGGAATAGTCCATGGTCTGGGTGGTTTTCATGAGCGGTTTCTTCGCTGGCGGATGCTTCCGGGCTGATCCTGCCACGCCTGCGAGCGGAATGGATTGTAAATCAAGCGCTGGCCAGCAACACGGCAGATTTCAGGAACACGAATTTTCAGGCGAACGAGCCGCGCGAAAAAAAACGGACCGGGCAACGTATGCCCGGTCCGGGATAACTACAGGTTAGAACTCGAATTTAAGCGCGAACTGGATCAGGCGCGCTTGAGCGTTGCCGACCGTGCTGGTCACAACCCCGAAGTTCTTGTTTCCGTTTCCGGTTGCTGGGTCAAAACAGCAGGTGGTGTTCGGAGGTCCGAACTGAGGATGATTGAAGAGGTTGAAGAACTCGGTGCGGAATTCGATGTTGCCCCATTCTCCGATGGAAGTCTTCTTGAAGACCGCCCAGTCGAAGTTGTTGATGCCCTGCTGGCGCAGATTCGAATCCACACGTGTTTCGTTACCGAAACCCCAGTCCGGCGGGGCGACGAAGCAAGCGATGTTGAACCAGCCGCCCAACCTGGAGGTGGGGCTTCCGGATGTGGACTTGTCGCAACCCGGGACAACGTCAGGCCGGAGGCCTCCGATTCCAACGCCCGCGCCGGAAAGTGACGTGCCCTGGCTGCCGAAGCTGATCTTCAACGGGAACCCGCGCTGGAAGGTTGTAATACCATCGATGCCCCAGCCCGAGACCAGTTTGCCGCCGACGCCGCCGACTCCGTTGAAGTACTTCTTTCCCTTGCCAAAAGGCAGGTCAAGGACGTAGCTGGCGACCAGGCGTTGCGAAACATCCTGCGAGGAGAGCGAGCGCTCGCCGGCCAGGTTGTTCCAATCCTGGACTCCGCCTACGCCACCCGTGGTTCCGCCTTCCAACCAGGAGGTGAGAGTGTCGGTGTTGGACATCAGTTTGGCGTTGGTGTAGGCCACCAGCAAGGTGCCGCCGCCCTGGAAGCGCTTGGTTACCGTCGCCTGCAGTGAGTTGTACGAACTGCCGCAGCACCCGAACCCGTTGTAGTTCAGTCCGGAGTACTGAGGGAAGGGACGATCAAGCTGACCCACGGTGAGACCGGCGGGACTTAAGCTGCCGGGCAGAGTCTGGTTGAAGGGGTACGCGGCGCACAGATTGCCCAGCGGGCAAACTTTTTGCGCGATCGTAACCGGCAGTGCGTTAGCGGCCTCCTGGGCTGCCTGGGTGATGAAGTGGTCTGGTATCTGGTTGACATTGGTGTTGAACTGCTCCAGATGGACGCCGTGCGAACCCGCGTAAGCCACGTCAGCAAAGAAACCGCCGGGCAACTCGCGCTGGATTCCGAAGTTGTACTGCTCGACGTATCCGTACTTCTGCTGGTTATATGCGGTTGCCGAGAAATTTGACGCGTTGACCGCGTATTGCGAGACATTAGGCTGAGGATTGCGTCCCGCGACCGCAACGAGGTTCGGGCCGAATGGGCCGGGCGTAGCGCAGGTAAAGTTGGCAGCCCCGGGAGCGGTCAGTGTGCAGTTGCTCGAATTGGGGTCGGTCGCTGTGGGCCCCAGCGTGCTGGCCGGGAACAAGCCCTGGTTGTTGCTGGCGAAGAAGTTTGAAGTCGCGCTGCTGACCGGGTCGATGTACGGATTGGTCCCGAACGAAACATAGTTCGGAATGAAGAAGATTCCGTAGCCGCCCCGGATGACCGTCTTCTGGTCGAAGCTGTAAGCGAACCCGACCCTGGGCAGGATTTCCTTGTAGGACAGAGGCAGGTTGTTGCGGCTGGTATTCGATCCCGTCTTGACCAGGAAGAGGTCTCCGGGACACGCACTGCCCGCTACGCCGCTGCATCCGGTCACCGAGGAGTTGGACACGGCCGGATCAAAATAAGTCATCCGGTCGAAACGCTCCGACCACGGACCCTGAAGTTCGTAGCGCAGGCCGATGTTGATGGTCAGCTTGCTGGTGGGGTGGTAGTTGTCGCCAAAGTAAAACGCCCGATAGGTCTGCTTGCCGGAAACTGGTCCCGAGATCACGAGTGAGCCAGTGGTCTGGTTGCCAAAGGCAGCGCCCTGGCCCAGGCCGTATCCCAGCAGGAAGTCAGCGAAGTCAATTCCGCCGGTGGCGCCGGATGCGTTCTTAGCCAGGCTGGACGTCCACGAACCGCCGAAAGAGATCAGTCCGCCGCCCGTATTGGTTTGCAGGTAATTGTCGTAGCCCTCCTCGAGTTGTCCGCCCCACACGAAGGTGTGGCGTCCGCGAATCATGGTGATCTGCGGCGAGAAGTTCCACTGGGTATTGAAATCATTGATCGAGCTCTGCCCCTGACTGCAGGTAACGGTCGGGTCAGACACTGCAAAGCACGGCGTCAGAGGTGTGCGCTCGGTGTCAGGCACCAGGCCGTTGTAGGAAGCAGGCCATCCTTCCTGCGTCATGTCGAAGCCCGCGTTGATGGGCAACCGCAGGTAGTGGAAGCGGCTGATGCTGATGTTGAAATCGGCGATGGTGGTCGGACTGAAAGTGTGGGTGTAACCGATGGCCAGGCTCTTACTGCGAGTGTTCTCCGCGCAACGGTCCTTGCAAAGTCCAGTGCCGAACGGATCCTGGGCCAGGCTCAGCAGCTTCCAGTAGGAGAAGCGTCCAAATATGCGGTTGTTGTTGGTGATGTTCTGGTCCACGCGGCCCACATACTCGTCCACGTTGCCGCCGGTGCTGGTGGCCTTAATAAAGTTGTTGGTGCCCGGCGCGGCGGAGGGGTTGGTCGGAAGGGGAATGAATCCGAGCAGAAAAGCCGACGTGGGATTGATGCGATTCGCCGGAATCACGTTGCCGGCAAACGCGGTACGGGGACAAGTGCTGTTCGCGGGGCAAGCCGGATCGACAGATAGCGGATCAAAGATGGTGGGCACGCCGGCGGCGGAAAAGTCGCCAGTCCGTTCGGCGGCGGTGGGCACGATCGTCGAAAACACTGTGCCGGAGCGCAGGCGATAGGCTTCCCAGCTGAAGAAGAAGAAAGTCTTGTCTTTGACCACGGGGCCGCCCAGGGTGGCTCCGTACTGGTTCTGGGTAAACGGCGGCGGCTCATTCTTGAGGCCGGACGCGATCTGCGATCCCTTCAGGAAATATTCGTTGGAGTTGAAAACCTTGTTGCGGAGATACTCGTAGGCTGAGCCGTGCCAGCGGTTGGTTCCCGACTTCGTGCTCAGATTGATCACACCGCCGGAGAACTTGCCCCACTCCGGACCCAGGTTGTTGTATTGCACCTTGAATTCGCCGATGGAGTCCTGGGTCGGGGTCAACAGCGGCAAATTGATGTAGCCGATGTTGAGCGGCTGGCCATCGAGATATTCCGCGCTCTGGTTCGCGAAAGAACCGCCAATCTGGTAGTTGGCAAAGTCAAAAGGATTCTTGCCCACGGGCGAGCCGGTGGTGCTTCCCTGCGGAACCACTGAGGGAGCGACGGCCGCGAGGCTGTAAATGTTGCGTCCGTTCAAGGGCAGTTCGTTGGCCTTGCGCTGCTCGACCACCTGACCGAGGGACGAAGTTTCCGACTGCAGGAGCGGAGTTTCGGAAGTCACTTCGACCGTTTCCGAGGCCTGGCCGATGGGCAACGACACGTCGATCTTCGAAGTCTGCTGCACTTGCACCACGACCGGCTCTTGCGTGATCCGCTTGAACCCCGCCTTCTCAACTTCAATGCGGTAGTTGCCCGGAATCAGGTTCACGAAGGAGTACAACCCGTCGGATCCAGTGGGCTGAGTCCGCTTTTCCGCTGTCCCCAAGTTGGTCAACGTGACCCGGGCATCGCTGATGGCGGCGCCCGAGGGGTCGGTCACCAACCCCGTGATCGAGCCGTAGGTCGACTGACCCTGGACGAAGATGGAGGTTGAGAGGACAAGAACGAAAAGTGAGAGAAGCAGCGACGACGCTCGGCGAGAAATCATTACCCACCCCCACGCGAAGTGCACAGAGTTGAAACCTGTGTGATCCGACCGTCATGGGTCGAATTCTGGCGCAACTTAGGGTTGCAGTTCGCGTTTTGTCATACCCCGTAGATCGTTGTCAAGAACAAAGACAGTTAAAGGCGCGGTAAACGCTTACCTACAGACCTTTTCGCGTGTCTCCGTAGAACCGGAGTAATGCAGCGCTGGTGCTGCTGCGCGAAAAATGCGGGTTGCGAACGAATCGCGTTTACGTTAACGCTGGCGGTTCCAGTGGACTCGGTTCGCTTAGAGCGGACCTGCGATTCGGCACACTGGTTTGCGCTGCGGAATTCGCTCCCTCTCGGCTGTGCAATCGTCAGCCGGGCGCGATATGCTAACCAGCAAGGTTCCCACGTTGCCTATTGCCACGCGGCGCATCGCACTCATTCCGCTTCTGCTGTGCTGCATCGCCCTGGGCATGGCGGCGGTGCCGGTGTCCCTGTTCGAAGTCAGATCGCCGCGCGGACTGGATTTCGTCCTGCAGAATTCGCCCACGCCGCAGAAATACCTCATCGAGACCATGCCCGGCGGGGTCGCATTGTTCGATTACAACAACGACGGCTTGCTCGATATTTTTCTGGTGAACGGCGGCCGGGTTACCAGCCCGATGCGCCTGCCGGAGAATTTCGATCGCAAGAATCCGCGCTACTGGAACCGCCTGTACCGGCAGAACAAGGACGGCGGCTTCACTGACGTCACCGAAAAATCCGGGTTGGCGAATGCTGGAGACGGAAATTACGGCATGGGCGTGGCCGTGGGCGACTACGACAATGACGGCTTTCCCGACCTCTACGTGACCAGCTACGGAAAGAATGTTCTCTATCACAACAATGGCGACGGCACGTTCACGGATGTGACGGCAAAAGCCGGAGTCGCGGCCGGAGGCTGGTCAGTTTCCGCGGGCTTCTTCGATTACGACAACGATGGAAAGCTCGATCTCTTCGTCACCCGTTACATGGAGTGGGACACGCAACACAGCAAGACTTGCGGCGGCGAATGGCACACCTACTGTCCCCCCGAAGAGTTTCCCGCCACCACCAGCATTCTTTATCACAATAACGGGGACGGCACGTTTACCGATGTCAGCCAGAAATCGGGAATTGCGGCGAAGAAAGGCCGGGCGCTGGGCGTGGCCTTCGCGGATTACGATGACGACGGCTTCACTGATATATTCGTCGCCAACGACGGCATGCAACAGTACCTTTACCACAACAACCGGGACGGCACGTTTACCGAGCGGGCGCTCGAAGCCGGGGCGGCGCTCTCTGAAGATGGACGTCGATTGTCTGGTATGGGAGTGATTTTTCAGGACTACGATAACGACGGCCGGCCGGACGTGATCGTGACCGAACTTCCCCGGGAAATTTATGGCGTCTATCATAACGAGGGCAACGGCACGTTCAGTTACGGCAGTCTCGAGACCGGCCTGGGCGTGCTCTCGAGTGGAAGCTCGGGTTGGGGGGTGGGTCTGGAGGATTTCAGCAACGACGGATGGAAGGACCTTTTCGTCGCGCAGGGCCATGTTCTGGACAATGTCGAACAGATCGATCCTTCCCTTCACTATTGGGAGCTGCCCCTGTTCGCCATGAATCACGCCGGCCGGTTCGAGCGTGCTGATTCGGGCAGCCTTGCTCCAGCCGCGGGCCGGGGGGCCGCTTTCGGCGACCTGAACAACGACGGGTGGCAGGACGTCGTCATGACTACCCTGGGCGGTGCTCCACAAGTCTTTTTCAATCGCGGCGGCAAACAGCACTGGCTGGTCATCTCGTTGCGCGGCACGCGCAGCAATCGGGACGGCTTCGGAGCACGCGTCCGGGTCAACGGCCAGACGCGCTTCGCCACTTCAGCAGGAAGCTATGTTTCATCGAGCGACAAGCGTCTGCATTTTGGACTGGGATCGGCCGAAACTGCGAATGTTGAAATCGCCTGGCCTTCCGGGACCCGCCAGACGTTTACTGACGTTCATGCCGACCAGTTTCTGGAAGTCCGTGAACCGGAGAAACCGTGATTCGAATCCTCTTGGCGTTTTGGCTGCTGTGGCAGGCGGTGTCACCGGAAGCGCTGCAACATATGCAGGCCGGCGCGGAAGCCGAGAAACAGAAGCGCTTCGACGTCGCCATCGCGGAATACAAGCATGTGACCGAGCTCGCGCCCACCCAGCCGGAAGGTTTCGTGAGT
>DASQHA010000362.1:0-28733 GCA_035632335.1 Terriglobales bacterium | reverse complement strand
CGTGAATCCGGATCTGCAGGGGCCGATGAAGCAGCCGCCGCTTTCGACCGAAGCCGCCAGGAAGGCCATGGCGGCCGGGGTAAAGCCGGCCGCGCTGATTACTCGAATTCCGTCGGTACCCAGGCCATCTCCGGCCTTGGCAGTGAGAACAGTTGGGCCGGCCCCTGCCAAGCCCACGGCGGCCGGGCCGGCGGCAAATGCGAAAACCGCCAGGGCCGTGCATCACAAGCCGCGAGCCCGGCAGGCCCGGTCCGCAGCCAAAGCCAAAGCGAAAGCAAAAACTGTGGCAGCCAAGACGAAACCCGCGCCTTCGGTGGCGGCCGTAAAGCCGACGGCGAAACCAAGCCCGGCAATTGCCAAGGGAGAACCACAATAGGAATGGCGAACCAGCACGAGCACCTTCTGACCGCAATCGACGTAGGCAGCGCCAAGACCTGCGCGCTGGTTGCGGAAATTACCGACAATGGTTTGCGCTATCGCGGGCACGGCGTGGCGGAATCGCGCGGCTCGCGCAAGGGCGTCATTGTCGATCTGGACAAAGCCGTCGGATCGATTCAGAAGGCGGTGGAGCAGGCCGAGGATGTGGCCGGTGCGCCCATCGAGCATGCCCTGCTGGGCATGGCCGGCGCCCAGGCCCGCGGCATCAACAGCCACGGCGGCCTGAGCTTCGGCGCCCGGGCGCGTGAAATTGGCCGCGAGGAGCTGCGCGCGGCGGTAGACAAGGCCCGCGCCATCCCCTTGCCCGACGATCGTGAAATTCTTCACCTGCTGCCGCAGGAGTTCATTCTCGACGACCAGACCGGCGTCAACGATCCGCTGGGCATGATGGCGGCCAGGCTCGAAGTGAGAGTGCACATGGTCACGGTTGCCTCGAGCGCCTTGCAGAACGTGGTTACGGCGGTGAATCGCGCCGGCGTCCACGTGGATGACACGGTGTTCGAGCCCCTGGCCTGCGCCGATGCCGTGCTCCGCGCCGACGAGCGCGAACTGGGCGTATGCCTGGCCGACCTGGGCGCCGGATCAACCAGCATCATCGTCTTCCAGGAAGGCGCGGTGGCCCACACCGCAGTGATTCCGATTGGCGGAGACCACTTCACCAGCGATCTCTCGGTGGGACTTTGCACTCCGGTCGCCGAGGCGGAAAAAATCAAGCGGCTGTATGGCAATGCCATCGTCACCCTGATCCCGGAAGGAAATGAAGTGGAAGTGCCATCGGTCGGCGATCGCGCGTCGCGCCTGATTTCGCAGCGCATGGTCGGCGAAATCCTCGAGCCTCGCGCCCGCGAACTGTTTGAGATGCTGCGCGACAATTTGCGCCACGCAGGCATGTTCGAGCGCTGCGTGGGAGGCATCGTGCTGACCGGCGGGGGCTGCCGGTTGCCCGGCATTCTTGAAATCGCAGAATCCGTGCTGCATCGCCCGCTGCGACTGGCCTGGCCGGCGCCACTGGCGAAAATGCCGTCTACTCTGGCCGAACCCGAGTTTGCCACCGTGCTGGGCATGGTTTTTTACGGGCACCGCGCCCGCATCGCCCGCGGCATCCAGAACGGGCGCTGGAGCAGCAAGCTGAAGGCCATGTTCGTGGGCAAGGGCGCGTAGTTTCGTAGCGCCGGCATCTTGCCGGCGGTCCCGAGGGCGTCTCGCCCTCGGGGTTTGGGTCCGGGGCCGGTGGGGGCGGGACGCCGGCGCTACTTGTCAGGAACGAGACGAGATCCGAAGACAGAAGCGAGCAATAAAAATCCACTGAAGGCGGCGTACATGAAAAAAGAAAACGACATTCGCATCAGCTTTAACGAAGACACCCGCAACGACGCCAAAATTAAAGTCATCGGCGTAGGCGGAGGCGGGAACAACGCGGTCAACCGCATGATCGATTCCGGCATGGAAGGGATCGAATTCGTGGTCGCCAATACCGACCTGCAGGCATTGCGCATGTCGCGCGCCCCCATGAAAATCCAGCTCGGGGTGAAGCTCACCAACGGGCTGGGCGCGGGCGCCAATCCCGAAGTCGGACGCAAAGCGGCTCTCGAGGACTCCGACAAGATCATCGAGGCACTTGAAGGCGCTGACATGGTATTCGTCACCGCCGGCCTCGGCGGCGGCACTGGAACCGGGGCCGCGCCCATCATTGCCTCGCTGGCCAGCGAAATGGGAGCGTTGACCGTCGCTGTGGTCACCAAGCCTTTCGCTTTCGAAGGCAAGCGCCGCATGCAGCAGGCGGAACGCGGCATCTCCGAGCTGATGGATTCGGTCGACACCACGATCGTCATCCCCAACGAAAAGCTGCTGGCGGTGGCCCAGGACGCGGGCTTCTTCGAATCCTTCCGCGTCGCCGACGACATCCTGCGCCAGGGCGTGCAAGGCATCTCGGACATCATCACCATTCCGGGGATCATCAATCGCGACTTCGCCGACGTGAAAGCGATTATGGCGGGCATGGGATATGCCGTCATGGGCACGGCCACGGCCAGCGGCGCGCGGCGGGCGGTCGATGCGGCGCAAAAGGCCATTGCTTCCCCGCTGCTCGAAGCGGGTGCGATCGATGGCGCGCGCGGCATTCTCATCAACATCACCGGTTCCACCTCGCTCAAACTGGCCGAGGTGCAGGAGGCCTGCAGCATCATCCAGGGGGCCGCGCACGAAGATGCCAACATCATCTTTGGCGCCGTGCTGGACGAGAAGGCCAAAGACGCGGTGAAAATCACGGTCATCGCGACCGGCTTCAAGGACTCCGACATCCGTCGCCGCCAGGCGGAGATGCAGACCGGATTCGTTTCTTCCTCGTTTGTGGAGGAACCGGAACCCGAGTACCGGCCCGAGCCGCCGCGTCCGCCGATCGTGATGGAAGAGTCGTCAACCCGGCAGATGGCGTCGTCCCACACCGAAGGTGTGGCCGTCGACACTTTGCGCGACGCCATGATCGCCAACTTCGAGAAAGAGGACCTGGACGTCCCGGCGTTCCTTCGCAAGCGCACCGAAATAAGCTAGGAACTTCGTAGCGCCGGCGTCTCGCCGGCTGTCCCGAGGGCGTCTCGCCCTCGGCGGTGGGGAGCGGTGCGGGCGAGACGCCCCCACGACAGCCGCCAGGATGGCGGCGCTACTTGGAACCTATCTGCTGTCTTTTTGCGTCGGCCTGACGTCTAATCGCATGCTGACGGAGAGACCACAATGAAGCGACTCCTGCTGTCGAGCTTAACAATTGTTATGTGTCTGGCAGGTCTGCAGGCGGCGGCGCCGAAGTCCGATTCGGGCAGGCCGGAGTACACCAGCGACAATCAATTGCTTCCTCCCAGGAATTTCCGCGAGTGGATTTTTCTGTCTTCCGGCCTGGGCATGAGTTACAGCGCCGGCAGTTCAGACCACGTGATGTTCACCAACGTTTTCGTGCCGCGATGGGCCTATTCCGAATTCATCAAGAGCGGGAAGTGGCCCGACAAGACCGTATTTGTGGTGGAAGAGCGAGGTTCAGAGACCAAAGGCTCGATCAACAAGGTGGGACACTTTCAAACCGACCTCATGGGATACGGCGTGGAAGTGAAGGACGAATCCCGCTTCCCCGACAAATGGGCCTACTTCAATTTCGACGAAACCTCGAAATCAGCCCAGGCCAATCCCAAGGCCGCCTGCTGGCAGTGTCATGAAGATCACGCTGCCGTCGAACATTCTTTCGTGCAGTTTTATCCCACCCTGAAACCGGTGGCGAAGAAGTTCGGCACCTACAGGGAAGCGGCAGAGAATCCGTAGAAGCCGGTGTGGGGCGGACACTCCTGTCCGCCGCCTTTGACTTTGATTTCGATTTTGCGATTCCGGGTCCGCCTACCTTCGGTTCCACGGTTGCACTCCGAAATCAAAATCAACGTCAAAGGCGGCGGACAGGAGTGTCCGCCCCACAATCAATCCAGCCTGACCAGAAATATCTTGCCTTCGGATGTGCGGGTGTCGCGGGCGACCTCCTCGGCTCGCTTGCGGTCATCCTGCAATACTCTGACCCGCACCCACCAGTCGCCCACCGGGCTGCCGAAGCTCAGCACCCTGGCGGTCTTGTAGCGACGCGAAACTTGGCTGGCAACCGTCCGCGCGTCGGCTTCATCGGGGAAGGAGCCGATTTGTACCGCCCATCGCCCGCCGTAGGCGGACGGCACCGGCGTGCGCAACACCTCCAGCCGGACCTTGGCTACGCCTGCCTGCCATACGTCGGCTTGTTTCGCGGCGGCCAGGGAGAGATCGATAATGCGCCCTTCCACAAAAGGCCCGCGATCGGTGATGCGCACAATGGTGGAATGACCAGTCTTGAGGTTTGTGACCCGCACCGTCGATCCCAGGGGAAGAGTTCGATGGGCCGCAGTCAGCTGATTCATGTCATATAGTTCGCCATTTGAGCCGCGGCGATTGTGATACGGAGCCCCATACCAGCTGGCGTTGCCGATTTCGACGGAAAGAGGTTTGGTCCCTTCGGGGACGGAGAGTTCGCGGGCGATCTCATCCGCTTTTTCCTGCTTCTTGTCTGCAGCAACTGGAGGCGCTGCTGCGGCCCCTTTCGATGCGGAGGGACTGGGGGCTGGAGCGGCCGGCGGCGCAACCATAGGCGGCGGTGGCGGCGGGCTGACTCGGGCCTGCTTCTTGCCGCCGCAGCCGCTCAACAGCACTGCTGCCACGACTGCGGTCAGGATGCGGGCAGACAACGGCCACCTCATCGCTGGCCGGACTTGACCTCGTCCAGATAGTCGGCCAGCTTCGACATCTTCTCGGCTGCGACCCGCAACGCCTTGGTGGAGTGTTGACGGACAGCCGGGACTACTTCGTCGTTCAGATAGGCGATGAATTCTGCCGTCTCCTTCTCCATGCGGTCAGCGGCCTCAGCCACTGATTTGTTTACCCGTGCCGAGGCGTCCTCTACCGTGCGGTTGAAGTCCTTCATGCAGACAGTGTAGCTGTCGCGGCGCAAAAATGCGCCCCCGTCGAGCGCGGATGGCAGGTCTGGTCATTATTCCCTCCAGCCGCGCCGTGGTCAACGGGGGAACATAGCAAGTAATCAGTCTTCAGTCTTCAGTCCTCAGCCAAACCTCTCATGCCCTGACGACTGACGACTGACGACTGATGACTGAAGACTGACGACTGAGTGTAGAATTCTGCCATGAGAAATCGCTTCGCCATTCTTGCGCTTTTGGCCGCTATGCTGGCGACGCCCGCTTGTACTTTGTGGCGCGAGCATCCGGGCAGCACCAGGTGGGCCGATGCGACCGGCGGCGAAGGCCTGGAGCGGAGCTTCTGGAAGCAAGTGAAAGACAAGAAGTGGGGCGAGCTGGAACATCACCTGGCCAGCAACTACGTTGCGGTCTCGGCGCAGGGTGGCCGCCTCGACAAAGCCGCTGCCCTGGCACAGATCCAGAAGCTGCAGCTCAACGACTACACGCTCGGCGACGTTCAGACCGAACTGAATTCTGACACTTTTGTCGTGACTTATACCATGGCCATGCGCGGCACCTTTGACGGCCAGCCCTTGGTGACCGAACCGCTGCGCATGATGACCGTCTGGCAGAAGCAAAGCGCCGGTTGGATGGCGATTGCCCATTCCGTGCTCGGGCCCTAGCCCGGGTCGGCGAATTTCCGCGTGATGAACCTTCCCGCAATGAAAACAAACCACAGCCGGAAATTCGATGGCTCCGCAACCCGTCGCTGGCGCGAGCGCCTGCTGTCCTGGTACGACGGCAACCGCCGCGACCTGCCCTGGCGCCAGGATCGCGACCCCTACCGCGTCTGGCTCTCGGAAATCATGTTGCAGCAGACCCGGGTTTCCGCAGTCCTGGAGCATTACCGGCGTTTTCTGCTGCGCTTTCCCACGGTGCAGAAACTGGCCTCGGCGCGCGAAGCGTCCGTGCTGGCAGCGTGGAGCGGCCTGGGATACTACCGGCGGGCCCGCATGATGCATGCCGCGGCCAAGGTAATTGTCAAACGGCATGACGGAAGATTTCCCGTGACGATCGCAGAGCTGCGCGCCCTGCCCGGCGTCGGCCGCTACACCGCCGCGGCCATCGCCAGCATCGTATTTAATACGCCCGCGGCCGTGGTGGATGGAAACGTTGAGCGCGTGCTCGGACGTGTCTTCGGGACCGCCCTGGCCGGCGAACCGCTCTGGCAGGCGGCCGAGGCGTTACTCAGCCGCAGGCGCCCCGGCGATTTCAACCAGGCTATGATGGAACTGGGCGCTCTGGTTTGCCTTCCGCGACAGCCGAGATGTTCCATCTGTCCGGTGTTCAACCTGTGCGCCACCCGGGGAAAACCTGAGTCGCAGGAAAAATCGATTCGACAGAGGCGGCGGGACGTCTGCTACGCGCTTGATCACTCTAAGAGCAAAATCTTTCTTGTCCAGCGGCCGGAATTTGCGTCGCTCATGCCCGGCATGTGGGAGTTGCCGGAAATTCCTCAACCGGATGTATCCAGTCCAGTCCACCTCACGTTGCGGCACTCGATCACGGTAACGGATTACACAGTCCGCGTGCTGCGGGGCCCGGTGCCGGACGAAGGCAGGGGACAGTGGGTGCCGAAAGCCCGTATTCCCCATCTGCCGCTCACCGGGCTGGCGCGAAAAATCCTTCGGCAGGCGCAGGTCATCTAACAGGCAGGGCCAAGATCCATTGAAATGGCTTCGCATCTTCGGAGGACGCACAATGGCAGCTTTGACTCCCGGAACTCAAGCTCCTGATTTCACTTTGTCGTCCACGGACGACAAACAGTTTTCGTTGCGCGCAGCTCTGGCGCGAGGGCCGGTCCTGGCGGCGTTCTTCAAGATTTCCTGCCCCACTTGCCAGTACGCTTTTCCGTTCTTACAGCGGATCTATGAGGCGCATGGAAACCAGGCCATTACCATCGTGGGTATTTCGCAGAACAACCGAAAAGACACACAAGCTTTCATAAAAGAATACGGTATAACTTTTCCCGTCCTGCTCGACGACACTCACTCCTACCCGGTGTCGAATGCTTACGGGCTCACCAACGTCCCGACCATATTCTGGATCGCGCAGGACGGCGACATCGAGGTCGCGAGCGTGGGCTGGATAAGAAAAGAAATACAAGAATTCAATCAGCGAGCAGCCCAAGTGTCCTCCGGAGCTGCCAAACCGCTGTTCCGCCCGGATGAGCACATAGCCGACTTCCGGGCCGGCTGAGGGTCGAAAAACTAGCCCGCGGTCGCGGGCTCAAGACAGACGTCAGACTTCGGACCTCGGACGATTGTCATCCTGAGCGGAGCCGGCCGATCCAATTCCCGAATCGGCTGCGGACTCGAGGGACCCCTATAAGCTCAACCGGTCTCGGTGGCAGGGGCCTGCCGGCGCCACCAGCAACCCCGGGGAAGACCGTGCCGAAAACCTCACTGGAGTCCTTCGACTGCACAGCTGCTTCGCGAAGCGAAGGAGCCACTCCGCCCAGGAGGACAAATCTCGTACAATACAAAGTTCCTCAGCCCACTCGGAGCCTCGAAGCATGCGCAAGAACCTGGTTGTCATCTCCCTGGTTGTCCTGATCTGCGGTGGATTGGCGCAAAACTCGTCCCGGACGATGCTGGTGCATTTCCCGCCTGCCGCGATCGCCGCATTTCAAAAGATCGATGCTGAGCGCATCCGCGCCCACGTGCGCTTCCTGTCTCACGACCTGCTCGAAGGCCGCGGCACCGGACAGCGTGGCGGTGACATCGCGGCGGAATACATTGCCACCGAATTTGCTCTGGACGGCCTGAAGCCCGCGGGCGACAACGGCACTTACATGCAAAAGGTCCCCATGGTCGGTATTACGTCCATGCCGGAAACCACGTTTTCATTTGTTCCCGCCCAAGGCGCGGCGCGGGAGCTTAAGCCGCTTTCTGAATATGTCGCCACCGATGAAACCCAACAACCCGAGTCCAACGTGAACGCGGAGATCGTTTACGTGGGCTACGGCATCCAGGCGCCCGAGTACCAGTGGGACGACTACAAGGGCGTTGATGTGAAGGGTAAGGTCCTGCTGATGCTGGTGAACGAGCCCCCTTCCGACGATCCCAAGTTTTTCAAGGGCAAGGCGCTGACCTACTACGGCCGCTGGACCTACAAGTACGAACAAGCCGCCCGCCAGGGGGCGGTGGGCGCGATCCTGATTCACAAGACCGATATGGCAAGTTATCCCTGGGAAGTGGTGCGCAATTCGGATTCGGGGGAGAAGTCGTACCTGAAGCTGGACGGTTCGCCCAAACTGAAAGTCACTTCCTGGATCCATCTGGATGCGGCCAAGGCCCTGGCCACCATGGCCGGCCTCGACCTGGACAAGATGATGGCGGATGCCCGCTCGCGCGATTTCCGTCCGGTGACGCTTCCGGTGAAACTGCAAGCCCACATGGTGAGCAAGGTGCGGCCGTTCGAATCGAATAACGTGATCGCCATGCTGCCGGGCGCCGACGCAAAACTGAAAGCCGAAGCGGTGATGTACACCGCCCACTACGATCATCTCGGCATCCGTCCCGAAATGCCGGGAGACAACATCTATAACGGCGCCGACGACAACGCCACCGGATGCGGCATCCTGCTGGAGATGGCCCATGCCTACGCGATGGCGGCGCAGAGGCCGCGGCGTTCCATCCTGTTTGCCTCGGTGACCGCCGAGGAACAGGGCCTGCTCGGTTCCGAGTACCTGGGCAAACATCCTCCCATTCCGGCGGGAAAAATCGCGCTCGACCTTAACTATGACGATATTCCTCCGCTCGGTTCACCCGAAGAAGTGGAAGTATCCGGGAGCGAACGCACGACCTTTTACCCCATGGTGCAGGCGCTGGCCCAGGAATTCCGCCTGGCGATTCGCCCCGATTCGCATCCCGAAGCAGGACACTATTACCGCTCTGACCATTTCAGCCTGGCCCGCGTGGGGATTCCTGCGTTTTCGATCAACGAAGGCGTGAAATACAAGGGACACGACGCAGCCTGGGGGTTGCAGCAGGCCAACGAATACACCGAAAAGCACTACCACCAGCCCAGCGATGAATATCATCCCGAATCGGATTTCACCGGCGATGCCGTGATGGCCCGCTTCGGCTTCGCCCTGGGTTGGGAAGCAGCCAGCGCGCCCAAGGTCGTAGGTTGGGAGAAGGGCGACGAGTTCGAGGCGGCAAGGCTAAAATCCGAGACGAAATGAAGAAGGTTCAATGCCAATGGAGGACGGGCGTCCTCGACCGTCTCACCTCAAGCGCGGGCGAGTCGCCCGCGACCACATTGAACCATTAAGTTCAGCATTCCATGACCCTGATTGTTGGACTGAGAATAAGCGTAGGCTCGGTCACCTGCTGCACATCGTCGGCGGTCAATCCGGGCGCCACTTCTTCCAGAACCAATCCGGTGGGCGTGACCTGAATTACAGCCATTTCTGTCACGATCGTATTCACCACCTTCACTCCGGTCAGAGGCAGAGTGCACTTTTTCAGGATCTTTGGCTGAGCATCCCTGGTGGTGTGCTCCATCGCGACGATCACGCGGCGCGCGCTGGCCACCAGATCCATCGCGCCCCCCATGCCCTTTACCATTTTGCCGGGAATCATCCAGTTGGCCAGGCTGCCTTCTTCATCCACTTCCATCGCCCCGAGCACGCTGAGGTCAATGTGGCCGCCACGAATCATGGCAAATGAATCGGCGCTGGAAAAATATGCCGTGCCTTTCATCTCGCTGACGGTTTCTTTACCGGCGTTGATGAGATCGCAATCTTCCTCACCCTCGATCGGATACGGCCCAATGCCGAGCATGCCATTTTCGGATTGCAGAATCACGTCCATGCCCGGCGGCACGTGATTGGCCACCAGCGTCGGCATGCCGATGCCCAGGTTGACGTAGAAACCGTCATGCAGTTCACGGGCAATCCGCTTGACGATGCGCTCGCGTTTGTCGACGTCTTTCATAAGAGCAGCCGTTGGTCTTTGGCCGTCGGTCGTTGGCCAAGACCCCAAGATCTTGGATTCGAGGCCAACGACCGACGACCAATGGCCAACGGCCAATCGCTATCTTTTCCTCACCGTTCTTCGTTCAATTTTCTTCTCGTAAACTTCGCCTTGAAAAATCCGCTTCACGTAAATACTGGGCGTGTGAATGAGGTCGGGCTCCAGTTCACCGACTTCGACCAGATCCTCAACTTCGGCAATCGTCACTTTCGCAGCCGTCGCCATCATGGGATTAAAATTCCGCGCCGTCTTGCGATAGACGAGATTGCCCCACTTGTCTCCCTTCCATGCCTTGATCAGCGCGAAATCGGCTTTCAGGGCCCGCTCCATCAGGTAAGGGCGTCCATCGAACTCCCGCGTTTCCTTGTTCTCTCCGACCACGGTGCCCACTCCGGCCGGAGTGAAGAAGGCAGGGATGCCGGCGCCGCCAGCGCGAATCCGCTCGGAAAAGGTTCCCTGCGGTATCAGGTCCAACTCCAGCTTGCGCTGCAAAATCAGTTGCTCGAGCAGTTTATTTTCGCCGACATAAGTCCCGATGTGTTTAATGATCTGGCCCGCCGCCAGCAGCAGCCCATTGCCCAATCCATCCACGCCGACGTTATTGCTGATGGTCGTAAGATTCTTCGTGCCCTTGCGGACCAGGGCGCGCACCAGGTTTTCCGGGATTCCGCACAGCCCAAATCCCCCGATCATGATGGTCGCGCCATCGAAGATGTCGTGGATGGCCTCGTCGGCGTTGGCTACGACTTTATTCATCGGAGAAGAATTCTAAACGAAAACGAAGCCGTCAGCTTTCCGCTGTTCGGTTATCTGCGTGCCTTTGGAGACTGACGGCTGAGAGCTGCCGGCTGAGAGCTGCCCTCAGTTTTCTCCGTGCCTCGGTGCCTCCGTGGTGAGATTTTCCTCAAATGATGCGCGCGCTCGAACTCGAGCGCCAGCTCCCGCGTATCCAGGTTTTCGCGGATATGCGCCAGCCGCTGTTCCAGCTTCAGCAGGGCATGCCGGATGTTCTTCTTGTTGGTAAGCGCGACGTCCCGCCACATGGAATAAGGGCTGGCCGAGATGCGCGTCATCTCGCGCAGGGCGCGCCCGCCGGTCTCGAGCAGGGGAGCGTCCTCGCCGTACTCATCCACCAGCGTCGCAGCCAGGGCAGTCGAGATCATCTGCGGCAGGTGGCTGATCCAGGCGCATAGTAGGTCATGCGCGCCAGCTTCCATGCTGGCCACGCCTGCGCCGATCGTTTCCACCCACTCCAGAAATTCCCCACACGCGCCTTCGAATATCTTCTGCCCTGGAGCCGGCGTGACGAACCACACCGCGCCCTGGAACAGATCAGGGTCGGCCGCCTCGACGCCCGACTCTTCCTTGCCAGCCATGGGATGTCCGGCGAGATAGCGGCGGCCAACGTCCTTGCCGAACGTAGCGGTCGCGCGGGCGAGCACCTCGGCCTTGGTGCTGCCGACATCGGTCAGCAGTGTCTTCGGTGAAAGGGAGGGACCGAGGCGCCCGATCAGTTCAACGATGGCGCCGACCGGCGCCGCCAGCAGCACCACCTGGCTGCCGCGTACCGCGCCCACCGGGTCGGTGTTGCCCTCATCAATGGCGCCCTTGTCACGCGCCTGCTCCAGCACCGGAGCGCGGTCACAGCCGACAATGCGGCCGGGGAAGCGCCGCTTCTTCAGCGCCAGCCCGAAAGAGCCGCCTACGAGCCCCGTGCCGATGATGGTGATTTGGCGAATGGCCATTGAATTAACCACGGAGACACTGAGTCACTGAGGAAGACCGGAAGTTTGACCTCAACTGCCTCCCGGGAGACACGAAACCAGAATCAGATTTCTCGGTGCCTCAGTGGTGAAAGCGGTTAAGCCACCTTGCGTCCTACGGCTGGCGCGATCATGCGCAGTTCGTCCATCAGTTTGGCGAACTGCTCGGGAAAGAGCGACTGGGCGCCGTCGGAAAATGCTTTGTCCGGATCGTGATGCACTTCAATCAGCAGCGCGTCTGCGCCCGCCGCCAGCGACGCCCGGGCCATGGGCGGCACCTTGTCGCGCAACCCGGTGCCATGCGATGGATCGGACGTCATGGGCAGGTGCGAAAGCTTCTTGATGATCGGAATGGCCGACACATCCAGCGTGTTGCGGGTGTAAGTCTCGAAAGTGCGGATACCCCGCTCGCACAGGATCACTTCGTAATTTCCCCCCGCCATGATGTACTCGGCGGAGAGCAGCAACTCTTCAAGCGTGGCTGCGATGCCGCGCTTGAGCAGAACCGGCTTCTTGACTTTGCCCAGCTCGCGCAGCAGATTGAAGTTCTGCATATTGCGCGCGCCCACCTGAAAGATGTCGATGTAAGGCAGCATGAGGCCGATCTGCGAGATTTCCATGACCTCGCTGATCACCAGCATGTTGAAGTGATCGCCCGCCTGGCGCAGCAGCTTCAGTCCCTCTTCGCCCATCCCCTGAAATGAATAAGGAGACGACCGCGGCTTGAAGGCGCCGCCCCGCAGAACACGCGCTCCCGCCTTCGCCACCTGCTCGGCTACGGTAAACAGCTGTTCCTTCGATTCCACCGAGCAAGGCCCGGCCATCACGACCACCTGGTCGCCGCCGATCTGCACGCCGTTGGCAAATTCGACGATGGTCCCCTGCGGGCGAAAACTGCGCCCCGCCAGCTTGTAAGGTGCGCTGATGCGGTGCACGTGCTCGACCCCGGAAAGCACTTCAAGATTGCGCGTGTCAAAATCCACCCGGGCGCCCACCGCGGCCAGCACGGTCTGCCGCTCGCCCGTGGTGCGGTGCACGGAGAAGCCCATCCGGACCAGGTGTTCTACCACCTGCTGGATCTGCTCATCGGTCGCTGATTCCTGCATGGCAACGATCATAATAGTCAGTAGTCGTCAGTCGTCGGTCTTCAGTCATCGGCAAACTGTGCCCGGAAAAGAGCGGGTTTCACTGACAGCCGAAGACCGACGACTGACGACTGCCCTCAGTCATTCACATCATTATCCAATTCTGTATCGCCTCCGCTGTCTACCGCGCCCTGGGGCGCGATTTCCTGCTGCTGGATGCCGCGCATGATATCCATGATCCGTTCAAAGATGCGGAGCAAATCGCGGTCAGGCAAAGGCCCGGGATTGATGCTCTGCACGTTGGCGAATACCTTGCGCTCCCGGTCCGGCTCGTAGATCGGCAGTCCCGCGCCGCGCTTCAGCCTGCCGATCTCATGGGCAGCCTGCGCCCGCCGGCTCAACAGGCTCACCAGCTCGCGGTCCAGTTCGTCGATCTTCGTGCGCCAGTCGGAAATATCCATAGCCGTCAGCCATCAGCCTTCAGCGGTCAGCCAGATCATCGAGCAGCCCCGGCAGAACAGGCAGGCAGTCGCGACTCTCCCACCACGTCCGCAAATACTAGGTAGTGACTGAAGGCTGATGGCTGACGGCTGAAAGCTGCTTTATAAATTGTGCCACACTCTCCGCTTCTTTGCCTGGATTGCGTTCGATGATCTGGACAATCGCGCTGCCCACCACTGCCGCGTCGGCAAATTTTCCCACGGCCCCAAAGTGAGCCGCCGTGGAAATGCCGAAGCCGACCGCAATCGGCAGGTCAGTATACCTGCGCAGGCGGCGGACCAGCGTGGGCGCGTCTTCCGGCATCTGTTGCCGCGCCCCGGTCACCCCGGTTCGCGAAACCGCGTACACAAATCCGCTGGAAACCCCGGCAATCATTTTCAGTCGCGCATCGGTGCTGGTGGGCGCGGCCAGAAACACGGTGGCCAGGTTCCGCTTGCGCATCTCCTCCAGGTATTCATGCGATTCTTCGACCGGCAGATCCGTGAGCAGCGCGCCATCAATGCCGGCGTTCTGAACCGCGGCGCTGAACTCTGCCAAGCCCATGCGCAGGACCGGGTTCAAATAGGTAAAGACGATGAGTCCCGCCTGCGAACGCCGCCGGATCTCTTTGCCCAGCTCCAGCACCTGTTGCAACGTAGTCCCATGGCGCAGGGCGCGCTCGCTGGCACGCTGGATCACCGGTCCGTCCGCTACCGGATCGCTGAAGGGAACGCCGAGTTCAATGACTTCCGCGCCGGCTTCAATCGTCGCCAAGGCGATGTCCCGCGTGGTCGCGAGATCGGGATCGCCGCAGGTGAGATAGGCGACCAGCGCAGGACGATTGTGAAATCGCAAAGACATGGCTGAGAAGAGAGAAGGACAATTCCCAAATGACTTAATTACCCAATGGCCGACATTCAATCCAACTTCAGATTTTCCCGCAGGATTCCGATATCTTTGTCGCCCCGCCCGGAAACATTCACCACCACCACCTCAGACTTCTTCATTCGGGGCGCGCGCTTGATCGCTTCAGCTACCGCATGGGCGGATTCCAGCGCGGGAATGATGCCCTCGGTTCGCGCCAGCACGGTGCAGGCCTCGAGCGCTTCCTGGTCCGACGCCGACACGTACTGGGCCCGGCCCGTGTCCTTCAGCCAGGCATGTTCCGGCCCGATCGAAGGATAATCGAGGCCGGCCGAGACCGAGTGAGTGGCCGAAATCTGCCCGGCTTCGTCCTGCAGCACGTAAGAGTACGTGCCCTGCAGCACTCCCGGCGATCCTCCACTGAAACGCGCCGCATGTTCACCCAAGCGCGCGCCCCGCCCGCCTGCCTCCACGCCCACCAGTTGCACTTTCTTGTCTTTAATGAACTCGTGAAAGATGCCGATAGAATTTGAACCGCCGCCGACGCAGGCGATGATCGTTGTGGGAAGCCTGCCCTCAGCTTTAAGAATCTGCGCCCGGGCCTCCCGTCCGATAACTTTGTGAAAGTCGCGCACCATGGTCGGATAAGGATGCGCGCCCAGCACACTGCCCAGCAGGTAGTGTGTGGTGCGCACATTGGTGACCCAGTCGCGCATGGCCTCATTGATGGCGTCTTTCAAGGTGCGAGATCCCGAATCGACGCCGCGCACTTCCGCGCCCAGCAACCGCATGCGGAAAACATTCAGTTCCTGCCGCCGCATGTCTTCCGTCCCCATATATACGACGCATTCAAAGCCCAGCAGCGCGCATACGGTGGCCGTGGCCACGCCATGTTGCCCCGCGCCGGTTTCGGCGATGACGCGATGCTTGCCCATGCGCTCGACCAGCAGCGCCTGTCCCAGACAGTTATTGATCTTGTGGGCCCCGGTATGGAGCAGATCTTCGCGCTTGAGATAGATTTTTGCCCCTCCCAGTTGTTTGCTCAGGCGCTGGGCAAAAAACAGCGCAGTGGGACGCCCGGCGTAGGTGCGCAACAATTCATCCAGGCGCCGCTGAAACCCGCGGTCCCGCTTGGCTTTCTCGTAGTGCCGCTCCAGTTCGTCCAGCGCCGCCATCAGGGTCTCGGGAACGTAGCGCCCGCCATAGACGCCGAAGCGTCCCGCCGCAGCCAAGGGCGATGGCTTTATCCCGCTTGTCATGGCGTGCATCCCCGCTCCGTTGCTTTGCAGGCGGCCAGACGGATTGACCAGCCTTGCACGTCGAGTGCGAGGCGCCGGGTGAGTTTGGACTTTCGCGGTTGCCATTTCAGCTTTTCTCTTCCAGCTTTCGCACCGCGTCGATAAAGGCGCGAATCTTCTCCGGATCTTTCTTGCCGGGCCTGCCCTCCACTCCCGAAGCCACGTCCACTCCCCACGGTTTCAGTATGCGGACCGCTTCCGTGACGTTGCGTGAGGTCAAACCACCAGCTACAACGATCCTTAGCTTGCCGGTGACCGGTTGAATTCCGGAAGCGGCTGTTTTCCAGTCAAACACTTTTCCCGTACCCCCGGGCACCTGAGGCGTTCCGGAGTCAAGAAAGACCGCGCTGACGCTGGATCTTCTGATCTCATTCCAGTCGACGCCGCCATCGATCTCGGCGGCCGACAGAACCAGGAAGACCTTCAGGCTGCTGCCGGCTTTCAGTGCCTGTATGAACTCAGGCTTGCGACACGCGGCGCCATGCAGTTGCGCGCCAGTCAAACCTATCATCGCCGCGGTTTCTAGAATCGTTGCCACCGGCTCATCTACGAAGACCCCTACTTTGTCGACGTTCGACGGTAGCTTCTCAACGATCTCTCGCGCCGTTGCTGGATCGATCCGGCGCGGACTCTTACCGTAGAACACGAACCCCAACGCATCCGCGCCTGCTTCAACGGCGCTTAACGCGTCTTCGAGATTCGTTGTCCCGCAAATTTTTACCCAAGTCATGAACCCTAGTCATGAACTCCAGTTCCCGGTTGCAAGTTGGGAGTTCTCAGTCTCTTGTGCTGAGTGCCGACCCTGCGCGGTCGGCGTCAGCGAGTAAACCCTTCAACGCCTCTGCTGGCGACTCCGCTTTCATCAGCGACTCACCGATGAGGAACGCCTGATATCCAGCGCCACGCAGGCGGGCAATATCCGCCCCGTTGTCGATTCCACTTTCCGCCACGGAAATCACGTGCCGCGGAATTGCTTCCGCCAGGCGAAGCGCGGTGTTCACATCCACTTTGAAGGTCCGCAAATCGCGATTGTTTACGCCAACAAGATCAGAACCCGCGTCCAGCGCGCGCTGTAACTCATCTTTGCTATGGGCTTCGCAGAGCACATCCAGTCCCAGCGCGCGGCTCTTTTTCGTCAGATCCATCAATTCCAATTGCGAAAGCACGGCCACAATGAGCAGGACCGCGTCGGCGCGGCAGGCTCGCGCCTGCAAAAGCTGAAAGTCGTCCACGATGAAGTCTTTTTGTAAGCAGGGAAGCGTGGTGCTGGCGGAAGCGCGCCTCAGATTGTCGAGCGATCCCTGGAAGAATTCTTCGTCAGTAAGCACGGACAGGGCCGCCGCCCCCGCCGCATGCAATTCCGCAGCCAGGCCCTGCGGGTCAAAGTTGGCGCGAATCAACCCGCGGGAAGGAGAAGCCTTCTTTAATTCGGCGATGACTGCGGGTCCACGCTGGCTTTCGGTGGCCAGCGCACGCCGGAAGCCGCGAGGCACATGTTGTTCCGCTGTGCGCTCCAATCGCGGCAAGTCGGCAGAGCGCTTCGCCTCCGCGACTCGACGGCGCGTGGCTGCTACGATCTGGTCCAGGCTGGCGGCCATAAGGAATCTGACGATTATACGGGAACGAACGCGAATGCCGCAGCAGGGGGGGTTGCCTTCGTGTGCTTTTGTGTCCTTGGCGGTTCAGGCTTTTTAACCCCTTAACCACCAAGGACACGAAGGTAAGTGAATCGCGGACGCTAAATCATTCGGTGGAAAACTTGAACACCGTCTCCGAATGGAAGGTCTGGCCCGGCTTCAAAATCGTCGACGGGAAGTCGGGATGGTTGGGCGAGTCCGGAAAATGCTGGGTCTCCAGGCACAGGCCATAACGCTGTTTGTAGACATGCCCATGTTTTCCCGTAATCGTTCCATCCAGAAAATTGCCGGAATAAAACTGCACGCCCGGCTGCGTGGTGAACACTTCCAACACTCGTCCGCTGGTCGGTTCGTGTACCCGGGCAGCCAGCGTCAGGCTGTTATCTTTCCGGTTTATCACCCAGTTGTGATCGTATCCGCGTCCGATGACCAGTTGTTCGTAGTCCTGGTTGATGCGAGCGCCGATCGCGGTCGACTTGGTGAAGTCCATCGGTGTGCCCTGGACGGGGCGCAGTTCGCCGGTCGGGATCAGGGTCTTGTCCACGGGCGTGAAGCGGTCCGCGTTGAGCATAAGATGATGCCCCAGAATGTCGCCGCTGCCTTCGCCCGCCAGATTAAAATAACTGTGCTGCGAAAGATTCAGCGGCGTGGCCTTGTCGGTGGTTGCTTCGTAATCCAGAATCAACTGGTTTTCATCGGTCAGGGTGTAGCTGACTTTGACCTTAAGGTTGCCGGGATAACCCTCTTCGCCATCTTTACTCAGATAGCTGAACGCAACTCCAACTCCTTTTGCGTTCTTGAACTCCTTGGCCTCCCAGATCTGCTTGTTGAATCCGTTGACCCCGCCATGCAGCGAGTTAGGCCCGTCATTCTTGGCCAGCGTATATTTCACGCCGTCGAGGGTGAACGTGGCGTTGGCAATCCGGTTGGCGTAACGCCCGACGATGGCACCAAAATAGGGCGGGTTGACCAGATAACCGTCGAGCGAGTCATGCCCCAGGACGACATCGCCCAGGTTGCCGTTCTTGTCAGGGACACGTATCGACACAATGATGCCCCCGTAGGTCATGGCGCGGACTTCGACGCCGTTTGCGTTGGTTAAGGTATACAGGTCGACCGGCCTCCCATCTCCGGTTTTTCCGAACGATTCCTTGCGCACCTGGGCTTTGTGTTTTGCGGGCGCTGCCATCACGACGGCAACAAGAAGAGTCAGCAGCAGGATGTAGAGTGCTGTCGTTTTACGGTTCATCATAGTTACTTTCGGAAGCCATCACGGGCTTCCTGCGCATTAAAGGTTAGCACGCTCGCCATCCTCGCACACATACAACTTGGCAGAATGCGCCGAAAGCAGCCGCATTTAAAGAGGAGCTACCATCAACCAGAAACCGTGGTGCCATCGAAGGGACTCGAACCCCCACACCCTTGCGAGTACATGGACCTGAACCATGCGCGTCTGCCAATTCCGCCACGATGGCAAAAAGTGACTGGGATGCGGCCATCTTCTCCAGGCCGCCTTCCAGGAAAGGACTACGAGTAATATTCTACAGGGGGAGCGCAGGCTGTCAAACCCAGGACTGCCATGGAAAACGCCACCAAGCCGCCCGATATTGTCGCCAGTCTCCGAGCCCTTGCCCACGACCTCAGCAATTCGCTCGAGACCGTGCTGCAAGCTGCATATCTTTTGCAGGAGGCGAAACTTGACGGCAAGAACAAGCAATGGGCGCAAGCCATCGACCATGCCGCCCACGACGCCGCCCGCATCAATCGAGAGATCAGGAAAATACTGAATTCGCAGGGGTAGTTTGGTTGTTGGTCGTTGGCCTTTGGTCGTTGGTCGTTGGCTAAACCACCCTGCGAATTCGCACCCTGCGTTTCTCGGGATCGACAGCCAACGACCAAAGGCCGAGGGCCAACGACCAAAGGCAAAGGACCCACGCCCGTCTTCAGCCCTCCAGCTTCGCCGTCATCGTGATATTCGCCTTCAGCAGTTTGGATACTGGACATCCGCTCTTGGCATTTTCCGCGGCCTTTTGAAACGCGGCATTATCCGCGCCCGGCACGTGCCCCACCACGTCGAGATGGACGGTGGTGATGGTCCAGCCCGAGTCCAGCTTTTCCAGGGTCAGCGTCGCCGTGGTTTCGATGCTCGAGGCGGTAAGATTGGCGGCGCCCAACTGGCCGGAAAGCGCCATCGAAAAGCATCCGGCGTGCGCCGCCGCGATCAGTTCTTCGGGATTGGTTCCGGGAGTGTTCTCAAAACGCGTCGCGAACGAGTAGGGAGTGTTTGATAACACGCCACTGCTGGCGGAAACCACGCCCTTACCGTCTTTCAGCCCGCCCTTCCATATTGCGCTTGCTTTGCGTTGCATGCGACTCTCCTGATCTCGATGAAGTGGGATTGCGTCCCGACCATTGTAGACGCACCCCAGCCAGATGTCAGGCCAGCTCGTGTGGTCAGGCAGGTGTGGCCCAGCAGGTGTGGCGCGGGCGCCCTCGCCCGCGGCCTTTGACGTTGATTGTCGAAGTCTTCTTGGGGGAAAAGCCCGGAGGCAAGTACTTGGGCAAAAGCACCGAGCGCTCGACACACGCGGGCGATGTCGCCCGCGGCCACACAGGCGCTTTATTTCGCCGGCAAGTCACTGTTCCAGCAGTTGGCCGCCATCCGCCAGATTCCGAGGCGGCGCCAGGTCTGCACAAACTTACCGCGTTCGGCCACGGTGGTGCCGTTGGCTTGTTGAACCGCAGCCGTGTAGCGGCCAATCTCAACCGCGATATCGCCCGATTCCTCTACCCGGATTGTCTCCAGCCGAACATTCTGGTATCCGGATTCTCCCAGCCGGCGCAGCATCAATTCGATCGGCTTCTGTCCCTGCACAGCGTCCCGTTGCGGCGGCATCAGCCAGCCGTCGGCGGTAAACAGAGCCGCCGCCTGATCGTAGTTTCCCGTATTGAATGCAGTGGCAAAATCCTGCGTCAGTCCGCGGATCGCCGACTGCACGTCCAGCCATGAATTTACGCTCTGTGCGCTGCCAGATGAGGACCGGTACATCGTGCTACCTCCGGGACTAGCAGACGGCGCACTACTTTCCAGGTCGCGCCGCCGGTTGCATTGAATCTTATCTCAAAGCGATGTGGAAAAGTTTGTCCCTCTCCCCTCGCGCTGAGTTCATTCCTGACTTTTGATTCCCGGGGGTATGATGGGTTGCCCGAGTTTTTACATCGCCGGTTGCCGGGAAAGGTTCCGCCTATGTATTTCGAACAGTTTTATCTGGGCTGTCTCGCCCATGCTTCTTACATGCTGGGGTCGCAAGGCGAAGCCGTGGTGGTCGATCCCCAGCGTGACGTGGATCTTTACGTGAAGGCCGCCGAAGAACATGGTCTTGCCATCCGCCACATTTTCGAAACCCACCTGCACGCCGATTTCGTTTCGGGACACAAGGAACTCGCCGCCCGCACCGGCGCGAAAATCTATTTCGGCTCCCAGGCCGGCGTCACGTTCCCGCACGTGGACGTCCACGATGGTTTCGAGCTGCGCTTCGGCCGGGCTGCGATCAAGGTTCTCGAAACTCCCGGTCACACTCTGGAGAGCATCTGCCTGGTGGTCACGGATGACGAAAAACCGCGGAAGCCCTGGGCCGTTCTGACCGGAGACACCCTGTTTATCGGTGACGTCGGTCGTCCCGATCTTTCCCGAACGTATTCGCCCGAGCAGTTGGCGGGGATGCTCTACGACAGTCTGCATGACAAGCTGTTGAAGCTGCCGGATGAGGTCCTGGTGTATCCCGCGCACGGCGCCGGTTCGCTCTGCGGACGCAACATGCGGGCCGAGCGTTCCTCCACGATCGGAACCGAGCGTCTCACTAACTATGCGCTGCAAATCCGGACTCGCGAGGAGTTCATCCGGCAGCTGACCAGCAATTTGCCGGTGCGCCCCGATTATTTCCTGCAGGATGCCGAGATCAATCGCGGAGGCGCCCCGGCACTCGCTGACTTGCCGGAGCTGAAGGCGATTTCCCCCGCGGAATTGAAAGCCATGTTGGAAGAAGGTGTGATTGCGCTGGACGTTCGCCCCGGGGAACAGTTTGCCGCGGGCCACGTGCCCGGTTCCGTGAACATTCCGTTGTCCGGACAGTTCGCGTCGTGGGCCGGAACCATTCTCGGTTTGTCGTCGGCACCCGTGCTTATCGCCGACAGCCCCGAGCAGTTGTCGGAAGGCCGTCTTCGCCTGGCCCGGGTAGGCATCGAAGGCGAGCGTGGATATCTGCAAGGTGGCGTTGCCGGATGGCAGCAGGCCGGATTTGATCTTGCGACCTTGCGCGAGATCAGTGTGCAGGAATTGCAGCAGCACCTTTCGAAAAAGGGAATGCGCGTGCTGGATGTCCGCCGTGAAGCGGAATGGATGGCCGCGCACATCGACGGAGCGGCGTGGTGGCCTCTCGACCGTTTCCGGGTTTCTCCTCCGGAAGTTGATCTCGACATCCCCTTGGCGGTCCACTGCCAGAGCGGCTATCGCAGCCTGATTGCCTGCAGTCTTCTGCAACGCGCCGGCTTTAAAAATGTAATGAACGTCAGTGGCGGATTTGGCGCCTGGCAGGAAGCAAAATTGCCGGTCGCAACCGGCGCCCCGGTAGAAGCCTGAATCGTGTCTGTGTGGTCGCGGGCGCCTCGCCCGCGGATTTTGACTTTCGCCTTTGACTCTTGGCCTTTGACCTTCGCCTTTGACTCTTGGATCCAGCTGGCAGCGTTCGCGGGCGAGGGCGCCCGCGCCACACGAACACCGTCCTCCTCGGGCCCGGACCTCCTGTAGAATGCCCCTACCAGATCAATGATCACTCTTGCCGACGTCCAAGCCGCCCTGGAGCGCATTCGCCCATCCATCTATCTCTCGCCGTTTACTCTGTCCGCCACGTTTTCGCAGCTCACCGGCAATTCCATTTACCTGAAACTTGACAACTTGCAGAGGACAGGAGCGTTCAAGGAGCGCGGCGCGCTGAACAAGCTGCTGACCATGACGGCGGAGGAGCGCGACCGGGGAGTGATCGCCGCCTCAGCCGGAAATCACGCGCAGGGCCTGGCCTATCATGCCGGCCGCCGCGGCATCAAGGCCCAGATCTGCATGCCGCTCACCACCCCGCTAATCAAGGTTTCCGCGACTAAGTCATACGGCGCCGAAGTCATCCTGCACGGCGCCAACTACGACGATGCCTGCGAAGAGGCCATCCGGCGCGGCCAGCAGCAGCACCTCACTTTTATCCACCCCTTCGACGACGACGCGGTCATCGCCGGACAGGGCACCCTGGGACTTGAGATGCTGCAGCAGCATCCTGAAATCGAAGCGGTAGTGGTCCCCATCGGCGGCGGCGGACTGATTGGGGGCATCGCTTGTGCCATCAAGGAGACCAACCCTAAAGTCCAGATCATCGGCGTGCAGACCTCCCGGCTCCCTTCGATGAAGGCCGCGGTGGCCGAAGGTAAGCCGGTAACCCTGGCTCCGGCTGCGACCATCGCCGACGGCATTGCCGTCCGCCGGGCTGGCGACCGCACTTTGCCCCTGGTCCAGAAATACGTGGATGAAATCGTCACCGTCGACGAAGAAGAAATCGCCAACGCGGTGCTGCTTCTGCTGGAACGAGAGAAGACCATGGCGGAAGGCGCCGGGGCAGCCGCCATCGCTGCCTTGATCAATCGCAAACTGCATATGGCGGGAAAAAAGATCGCGGTGCTGGTTTGCGGCGGCAACATGGACGTGACCCTGTTGTCGCGAATCATCGAGCGCGGCCTGGTAAAGGACGGACGCCTGGTCCGCTTGCGCGTCCATCTTCCCGACTATCCCGGGGCCCTGCACCGCCTGACCGGAATTCTCGCTGACCACCGCGCCAACATTGTGGAGACTTCCTACGATCGCGCCTACTACGGGGTGAATCTCGGAGAGACCGCTATCGATATCACCATGGAAACCCGGGGCCCGGATCAGATTGCCGAATTGCTCGCAGCCCTCGAAGCTGCCGGCTACTCCCACGAACGAGTTCTATAAATCTCCAGGCCTTTTTTGAATTAAGGATGCTTTCGGCATTCACCTCAGCCTCGCCGTGCTGCCTCGATGGCGGCGATGTCGATCTTCTTCATGGTCATCATCGCCTCGAAGGCGCGCTTTGCCTCACTGCCGCCAGCAGCAAGCGCATCGGTTAAAGCGCGCGGGGTGATCTGCCAGGAGAGACCCCAACGATCCTTGCACCATCCGCACTGGCTTTCCGTCCCGCCATTGCCGACGATCGCGTTCCAGTAGCGGTCCGTCTCTTCCTGATTGTCGGTCGCGATCTGAAAGGAAAAAGCCTCGGTGTGTCTGAACGCCGGGCCGCCATTGAGGCCGAGACAGGGAATGCCCAGGACGGTGAACTCCACCGTCAGCACATCGCCCTTCTTGCCGCTTGGATAGTCACCTGGAGCCTGGTGAACCGCGGTTACTTTACTGTCCGGAAAGGTGGCGGCGTAGAAGCGTGCCGCATCATGCGCGTCTTTGTCGAACCAGAGGCAGATCGTGTTCTTTGGCTTCATGCTCGGTTGCTCCTTTTGCTCCATCAGGGCGAAGGCCGCCGCATACTTCAGCAGCTGGATTTAGTTTAACCAAAGCGGTTCGTTGTTTTTCGACGATGCAGGCTACTTTTTCGCCGACTCCTGCAGCAACTCGATGAGATATTGCTTCCAGACAGCTGCCTGGGTGTGGGTGCCGTGGCCGTAGGTTTCCATCGAAGCCGGAATCAGAATGAAACGGGCGTGCGGCATCCTGGTAGCCAGCTTCTGGGCAATCTCCAGCTCCGGCGGGTTGATAAAGTCGTCGGCGGAGTTGATCCAAAGGACCGGAGCGGTGATGGTGTTGAGTTTTGGCTCCGGGTTATAGTCCCGGGACGCGTTGAAGTAGTAGAGAAAGTCGTTGGCGTCGGTATGAGCGACGATTGCGTTGACCGTACGGTTCACATAATCCTCAGCTGGCTGTCGCATCGGAAAGTCTCTCTGCATCTGCTGCGGCGCAGAGCCAGCAATGATGAGAAGGTCGGCAGCTCCGCGGAGTCCTTCGGCGGGTTCGTGGGTGTAATTCCCGTTGTCCCAGGCGGGGTCGTTGCGGATGGATTGCATGGCCATGAAGCGCCACATACGGTTGCGGCCGGCGATCTCGATGGGCAAACAGGCAAAGGGCGCCAACGCATCGGAAAACTGAGGGTAGGTCTCGCCCCAAACGAAGGACTGCATGCAGCCCATCGAAGTACCGAGGATGAGGCGGAGATGGTCGATGTGCAGGCCGTCGATGAGCATCTCATGCTGCGAACGGACCATATCGTCGTAGGTGTACTGAGGGAACTTCATGCGTAGTCCGTCAGACGGCTTACTGGACTCGCCGTGGCCGATGTCGTCGGGGAGAACGATGAAAAATTTAGTGATGTCGAGCGGCTGGCCGGGGCCGAAGAGGACATCGGAGAAGACGGGGTTGAGCAGCGAGTGCGCGTTGCCGCCGGTACCGTGCAGTAGTAGGACAACATTGTCGGCATGGCCACCCGAGTCGCGGTGCAGCGTTCCAAGTGTGAGGTAATGTAGGTGCAGATTGGGCAGTATCTCGCCGGTGCCGAAGCGGAAATCACGGATCTCGAAGCTTCCATTGTGAACGGGCCAATGACTCGCGGGGTACTCCGGCTTGGGGGCTTGGGCGGCAGCGGTAAGACACAGAACAATGAGGAGAAAGTACGCACGTCGCAGCAAGATCGAGCGCGTCATAGCCATAATCCGTTTGCAGCTGATTGGTGCCGGGAGGGGGAGTTGAACCCCCAAGGTACTAAGTACCGGCGGATTTTGAGTCCGCTGCGTCTGCCAGTTCCGCCATCCCGGCCGGGGCCGTATGCTGTGGAGAAACCAACATTAATTGATGATGCTGGGCTTTGCAACCTGGCGCTCATCCCGCTGCCGCGACCTGGTCTGGGGCTCAGTAATCCGTAGCGGTGTAGCTCGAAAAGCCAAAATTGTTGGCCCCGCTGCCGCACGTGGATGGACTCTCGATATACATCCCCATACCCGGACTGCCGCTGGCGTATGTGCTGTCCGTCACCTGCCCTTTCTGGACACCGTTGATGAATACCGTGATCACATTGCCGATCATCTGCGCCGAGAAAACGTCGCCGGCTTTGACTCCGTATTGAGAACCGGTAGCGCTCAGTATGGTCGTGAAATTGCCGAATGGGCCATTCCAGCGAACCACGTGAATATAAGAGTTCGCGCTGTTCCAGTTCCCGACGTTGACTTCATAGCCAGTGACGTTGTGGGGCGAGATCGAAGCCCGCAGGAAAAGCTCCGACTCCTGATAACAGGGGCCAGGACTCACGGTGATCGGACTGACTATCTGCACCGTCCCCTGCGCGCTCTGGTTGTTGCCCCAGTTCCCTGAAAGTACGGCAATCGAATCATCGAACAGCGCCGGATTCGTGCCCGTCTGGGTGGCGAAGGCAAAACCGGGAGTGGTCTGCATGTTGGTCCAGTCCACCCCAGTAGTGCCGGCGTTGATCCAATTGCCGCCCTCGGAAATAGGATTCTCGGTCAGAGGAAAATTAGTGGTGTAGACATGACTTGCCGGAGGGGGAGGAGCGGCTGAACTTTGTCCACTGCCGCGGAAGGTGGCCATCTGCATCACCCAGGTCCCTGATCCCATGGTCGCGGTCGCGTTGTAACTTCCCGCACTGGAAACGATTTCGTCCTCCGAGATCCCCCCGTACAAGTTGATGAGCCGGGTGCTGAATCCGCTTCCTGCCGTCTTGAACGATGTACTCGGATTGCCTGCCCCAACGATCAGTTGGTTGGCCGAAGTCGTAGTCGCCGAGCCGCTGTTCGCCAGTGTCCCTTTGCCAGTCGCGGTCGCAACCACATCCAGGGGGCTGACTGGGTCCAAGCCGCTATATTCGATCACGTTCACATTGGGCCAGCCCGCGGTCTGGTTGAAGGTCACGGTCACGGTATTGCTGCCGCCCGCGATGTTCGCGGCATAGTAAATCTGCGAACTCAGCCCGCTGGTTCTGGTTAGACCTGCGGCCACGGCGTAGATGTTGCCGGCGCTGTCGGTGACCGAACTCACGACCGAAGACGTGTCGCCCCACATTACCGCGATCACATTCAGGTTTCCCGCTGTCTGTGGCCCCGGATAGGCGATCGACAATGAAGATCCCGACAGCGCCACTGCCGATTTGGCCTGCACGAAACTGATGCCCGATGCGGAAGAAGTTGTGTAGGTATAACTGCCCGGCAGGGTGGCGCTCTGGCCGTCGCTGTTGGTCACTGCGACGTCTACACTTCCTGCCGTGTGCGCGGGCGCAGTCGCCGTGATCGAACTACTGCTCGCTACCACGACGTTGGTCGCTGCCGCCCCTCCCAGCTGCACGGTCGCTCCGACGGAGAATCCACTGCCCGTGATGATCATCGAAGTTCCGCCGTTGGCCGACCCTGAGCCCGGTGTGACCGCCGTCAACACAGGTGGCGGCTGCGGACCTTGATTGCTGGAGACGCTGTAGGTGTAGCCGCCCGGCAGGGTCGCGCTTTGGCCGTCGGGGTTGGTCACCACAATGTCCACGGTCCCGGCCGCGTGTGCCGGCGTGGTCGCCGTAATCGCGGTGCTGCTGGCTGCCACTACGTTGGACGCAGCCACTCCTCCCAGCTGTACCGTCGCCCCGGCGGAGAATCCCGTGCCTGTGATGGTCACCGAAGTCCCGCCATTGCCGGACTCCGAGTTCGGCGTGATCGCCGTCACTGTCGGCGGCGGTTGCGAACTCTGCCCGCTGCCGCGGAAGGTAGCCATCTGCATCACCCAGGGGGCTGATAACCGCAGAGGCGCCGTGGTGCTGTAGCTCCCCATCGCAAGGACCGTCGTGTCTTCGGCGATGTCTCCAAAGTTGGTGATCACTCGCTTGGTAAATCCGCTTCCCGCCGCGCTGTACATGTCAAAGGTCATTCCGGCGCCAAAGATCAGCTCATTTAACGCGGTGGTCGTGGCGGAACCGCTGTTTCCATTTTGTGAATTGCCCGCTGCCGCTGCGGTGACATCCAGGGGCGCCGTCGGGTCAAGCCCGCTGTACTCGAGCACGCGCACGTCGGGATAGGCCGCCGTCCGATTAAAAGTTACCGACACGGTATTGCTGCCGCCGGCGATTTTGTTGGCGTAGTAGATCGACTGGGTCAGGGCCTTGCCCGCGGTTGGACCCACCGCGAGGGCATAACGGTTCCCCCGGCTGTCGGTGACCGATTTCACCGCAGCGCTGGTATCGTTCCAGCCCACCACTACGATATTTGTGTTTCCCGCGGTCTGGGATTTGGGAAAAGCCACGGTCACGGACGACCCGGACGGGTTCAGCGTCTTATTGTTCTGCTGGACGAAATTAATCCCGGCGGATGCGGGAAGAATCAGCAGAAGCGTGAATAATAAATTTTTTATGATGAAGTTTTTAACTATCATTACCAGTACTGGCCCCTAGTGGCGATGTTCCCGTTCTTAGTGCTGAGATTCTGTAACGGAGATGGCTGGCCATCGCCGCCGCGACCGTTCGTGCCGGAGCACGAAGGTTCATCGCGATTGCGGACGTCATCCCATCAGGCATGTCGAGCAACCAGGGCCGCGAAGTCGGCGGAATCCGGCCCCAAAAGAACATCGACGCACGATGGCGAAACGCGCGCCTGCAACGAACCTATAAAAGTGGCTGGGAACGAAGCGGTCTGAACTTGGCCAGACCTTGAGTATGCCCTTTCCGCCGGATAGACTCAATAAAGAAAACGCGACTCTCTTCAACAATTTCCTGATGATGCCGGTGCCTGGAGCGTATCGACTTCATCAATCGGTTGAGGAATTTCCGCCAACTGATTTGAGCGCGAAACCAGTTGCGCTGACAAGACCGCGGGGCGCACTTTCAGACCATGGCGTTCCACAATGGGAAAATGGTTTCACTGGCATAAAAATTTCGTGTTAAAGGAGGCGGCCTTGAAGCGATCGATCTCCGTGGTCCTGCTTCTGATGCTGGCATGGTCCACCCAGTTGCTCGCGGACACGCAGCGCTGGTCGGAAGAAAAGGCAGATGCCTGGTACCAGCAGCAGCCCTGGCCGGTGGGCAGCAACTTTATTCCCGCCAGCGCGATCAACGAGCTCGAGATGTGGCAGGCGGCCACCTTCGACCCGCAGGAGATTGACCGGGAACTGGGCTGGGCGCAGGGCCTGGGCATGAATACCATGCGGGTGTTTTTGCACGATCTGCTGTGGCAGCAGGATGCCGCCGGCTTCCGGCAACGGATCGATGCTTTTCTGACCATCGCGGCCCGGCATAAAATCCGTCCGGTTTTTGTTCTGTTCGATTCCTGCTGGGACCCGTTTCCCAAACTCGGGCCGCAACATCCGCCGATTCCCGGAGTGCACAACTCGGGTTGGGTGCAAAGTCCCGGGGCCGCCGCCCTGCAGGACCCGGCGCAGTATTCGCGGCTCAAGGAATATGTGCGGGGCGTGGTTGGGGCGTTCGCCAATGACTCGCGCATTCTCGCCTGGGATTTATGGAACGAGCCTGATAACGGCAATGGGGGCGCTTACGGAGCGGTGGAACTGAAAAACAAGGCGGCACTGGTGTTGGCTTTGCTGCCGCAGGTTT
>DASQHA010000361.1:0-4080 GCA_035632335.1 Terriglobales bacterium | reverse complement strand
CAGTGCGCGTAGCGAATGGTCGAAAGGGGAAGCTGTCCGCAAGCTCGCTGCTGCCGTTCTGCTGTGCGCCATCGAGGATCTCTGCGGTCCGTCCGTTTGGAGGAAATGGGATGCGATCTGGTGGCTAAGATCTCCAGGTGGGGGCCAGTTCAGCTTCCTTTCTTGCTGCGGGATCTTAGGGCTTGACGCACGTAGGGTTAGCCTCCCTGCCGGCTCGAGCACGTGCCGGAGGCGCACAGGCGGTCTTGCTCATGCTGGGATCACAGCCGAGGGCAGGAGTACGTCGCAAGAGTACCGGGCCCAGTCTCTCGGGCTGAGACGATATGGATTCCATTCTTGCGAAGTATAGGAAAGGCCGGCGCCGAGCATCCATTCGTCGACAGTTGGCGGTTGGCACCAGTTTCACGCACGCTGCCGAAAGCTTACGATCGCTTCGACGGGCTCGGAATGCCGCGTAATGAGTATGAATGAGATGCTGCGTCCGTTACTTGCTCCGCTCGGCGGAGAGAACCAGCGCGCAGCGACTGGCTCGGGAGCGGAAAAAACTGCGATGAGTGCGATGAGGATGTGTAGAAATTATCCCTCCGGATTGTACCCACCGGGCTTGCAAGTCGAGACATAGCGAGAGTTCACCGCGTTTGGCAAACGGCGTGCGGTATAGCTGATTCGAAGTGCTGGCCGGCGTCAGGCCGCAGGAGTTCCGCATGAGCACCGGCGCCTTTTACCAACGCCCTCAGTTCTGGCCGCTTTCCACCAGAAACAGCCGAGCAGAAGGACACTTGCAGGTGGTCAAAAAGCTGCTGGTTTCCTTCTTCGAGTGGTTTGGGGAGTTCGGTATGTTTTGCGGGCAACTGCTCCGGGCCGCCGTTGCGCCTCCTTACGAAGGCCGCGAGCTGATCCGTCAGCTTGACGAGGTGGGATCCAAGTCCCTGCCCTTGGTCGTTCTGGCCGGCGCGGCGATCGGGGTGGTTTTATCTCTGCAAACACGCGACAGCTTGATCCGGTTCGGAGCCAAATCGGCGCTTCCCGAAGTCATCCTTCTTACCATCGTCAAAGAGAGCGGCCCGATCATCACCGGCCTGATCGTGAGTGGCCGGGTGGGAGCCGGCATTGGCGCGGAATTGGGATCGATGAAGGTGACCGAACAGATCGACGCCCTCGAGGCGGGGGCGGTCAATCCCTACAAATTCCTGGTGGCGACTCGCGTCATAGCCTGCGTACTGATGCTTCCTTTGCTGACGATCCTGGTGGACTGCAGCGGCGTCCTGATGGGCTGGTTCACCAATCATCTCGCCGACTCCATCTCGCTCCGCCTCTTCTTGGACCGCGGCCTGAAGAACGTCACCTTCAACGATCTGCTGGCGCCGACGATAAAGACGGCGGTCTTCGGGCTCATCATCGGGGTGGTGGCGTGCTTTCAGGGAATGCGGACTACCGGCGGAACCGCGGGCGTGGGGCGAGCGACCACGAGCGCTGTCGTGTTGTCTTCGCTGTTCGTGATTCTCGCCGACGTCTTGCTGGTTCGGATCATCTTGACATTCTTTTCGTAGGGAGAGCTATGCCTCTTCACAGCAGCGAAGCGCCCGTAAGCGTGCGCCACTTGCGGAAATCCTTCGGCCCTCAAGTTGTGCTGAACGGGATCGACCTGCACGTGGCGCGCGGCGAAACCCTGGCGGTGCTGGGACGGAGCGGCACGGGAAAGAGCGTCTTGCTGAGACTGATCATCGGCCTGCAGAAACCGGACTCGGGTTCGATTGAGATTTACGGACAGGAAGTGAGCAGCCTCCGGCTGGATGAACTGAACGAGGTCAGGAAACGAATCGGTTTTTTGTTTCAGCAGGCGGCCCTTTACGACTCGCTGAGCGTGGAGGAGAACGTGGCCTTCCCGCTGCGGCGGCATAAAGGGCTCGCGGGCAGGGTCCTGCGCCAGCGCGTCGTGGAACTGCTGGGCCAGGTCGGCATGGAGGGCGAGCTGAGCAAAATGCCGGCGCAGATTTCAGGAGGCATGCAGAAGCGGGTCGGTTTGGCGCGAGCGCTGGCCCTCGAACCCGACCTCCTGCTCCTGGATGAGCCTACCGCCGGACTCGATTCGATTACCGCCGAGGACATCAACCAGTTGATCGTGAAGCTGCAAAAGCAGCGGCAGACAGCCTCGATCGTGGTCACGCACGACGTGCGTTGCGCCAGGACTGTCGCCGGCCGGCTGGTGGCGCTTCGTGACGGAGACGTGGTAATCGAAGGGACTTTCCAGGACCTGCAAAACAGCGCCGACGAGTTTGTGTCGCGCCTGGTGCATTAGCATGTGCATTAGCATGCGGAGGAATTATGTCGAGAGCCTTTCGCCTGGGGATCTTCATCGTGGCGGCGCTGGCCCTGTTGGGGACAGGGATCTTTCTGATCGGTAACCGTCAATTTCTGTTTACCCCCACCTATGGCCTGAAGGCTCAGTTCGACAATGCTTCCGGGCTGGCCGGCGGCGCGGACGTCCGGGTGGGTGGAATTCGAATGGGAACCGTGCAGCAAATCCAGTTGCCCAGCCGTCCGGATGAGAAAGTAACCGTAGTCATGGACGTGGTGAAGTCCACCCGGGACATCATCAAGAAAGATTCGGTCGCGTTTATCAAGACCGAAGGGCTGCTCGGGAGCAAGTATGTCGAGATTTCGTTTGGATCGGATGAGGCTCCACGGGTGGGTAATGGAGACACCATTGCAGGGGAGCCCCCGCTGGACATTTCGGACCTGATCAAAAAGACCAACGACATCCTCGACGCCACGAAAGACACGACGAGCAATCTGAAAGCGATCAGCGGCGACATCAACGACGGCAAAGGCACGCTTGGGGCGCTCGTTCACGACAGGCAGGTCTATAAGCAGCTTAGCGCTACTGCCGCGCAAGCTGAAGCCGGAGCGGCCTCGTTTCACGAAAATATGCAGGCGCTCAAACAGAACTGGTTCTTCCGGGGGTTCTTTAACAAGCGGGGTTACAAGGACGCCGCGGAGCTGACCAGGAACTCCATCGCGGAGTTGCCGCCCGAGGCGGCCGTCAAGAAATTCACCTACGACGCGGGCCGGCTGTTCGGCGAGGAGGACAGCGCGAAGCTGAAGAAGGCCAAGAACCTGAATGAGGCCGGAAGGTACCTGGAAGGAAATCGGTTCGGCCTGGCGGTAGTGGTCGCCTATAGTGGAATGAAGGGAGACGCCCAGAAGGATTTGTTGTTGAGCGAGGCGCGAGCCATGGCCGTGCGGCAGTACTTGGCGGAGAACTTCCGAATGGACGACACCCGGGTAAAAACACTTGGTCTCGGAAAGAGCGGCGAGAGAGAGGCAGGGCTCGAGATTCTAGTGTACCCGCAGGGAGCGAAGGTCCCGCGAGCGTCTGGGGTGCGGGCGAAGGTCGAAGCGGGAAACGCGGGGACCAGCCACCGGGTACCGACTCCGTCGGTTCCGTGAAACGAAGAGAGCTGGGGGGCAACAGCGCCCGAACCCAGCCTGATTTGTCGGGTTCTAAAAAAAGAGACGCAGCCCGCCAGGGCGGTCGTGGTTCCGAAAAGAATCGCTCCCGGCGAATCTAGCGTACCGTGCCCCGTGCGCAAAACACCTGTTTTCGAAACGCCTGGTTTGCGAGGGCTATCTGGCGTGTTTTGGCGGCCCGGCGGCCTACCGGCGTGGAGGGTTTTTCGAACAGGCGGAGATAACCGTAGACATCGGTAAATCAAGAACTTGCGCGATCTTGCGCCAGCTCATCCCCTGCGCCTGCAGCCGCACCGCCTCGTCCCGACGGAATACCCGGCGTGGCCGCCCTAGCGCCTTGCCGTTGGCCTTGGCCGTGCGAATGCCACTCACCACCCGCTCCCGGATCATCTCCCGCTCCAACTCCCCAAATGCCGCCAGAATGTGCAGCAGGAACCGCGACAGGGGGTTGCTCTCGTCGGTGTCAATGTTCTGGGTCACGGCCAGGAACCGGACGCCCAGCCCGACCAATTCCTGAATCGACCGGATGCAGTCGGCCACGCTGCGACCCCAGCGGTCGAGCTTCCACACCAGCACAGCGTCAAAGCGTCGCACGCGGGCCTCGCGCAT
>DASQHA010000360.1:0-8179 GCA_035632335.1 Terriglobales bacterium | reverse complement strand
CCTCAGTCGCCCTACGGGCTCCCTCGGACGCCCCGGAATCGTGTTTCTTCGCGTTGCACATGCCTGTCCTCCTTTAGAACATTTTCTACTATAAATGTTCCCAATGCACTGTCCAACAAAATCTCGGGCCGGGGGACCGCTTTTCAGGAACAGGATGCCAGACTTCCTGTTCAAGTCATACAAGGATACCGGAGTCCAGGAGCTGTTTGGAATCAAGGTCTTCACGCTGCGCGTCAGGTACACGGGAACGGGCCCCGATGTATTCGAGACCGAGTGCGAGATCCTGTTTCGGCCATGGAAAAAGGAAACCAAAATCGGGCGCACGGCGCGCAAGATCCTGCCGGCCGCCATGGGTGCACGCCGGTCGAAGATTTACGCGGGTGCGACGAGTGGCAGCCACAGCGCTGCGGCGCTCGAGCTCAGCAACTTGTGCAGCGAGGCGCGTCAGGCCTGGGAAGACTACAAGAACATCGTGGAACTCCACGCGACAGGCGAGGTTTCGAAAACACCATTCTCCCGCTGGCGCCCCTTCGTGGGCGATCCGGCGCCTCAACCGCCGGACATCCAGGAGGGGATCAGGTGGGCGCGGTTTCTGGAAAACCATATTCAACACATCTACGATTGGGCCGCCAGATGGGGAGAAGACATCTCGGAGATGGCGACTGGCGAGCTATTCCAGTGTGTCGGCACGTGGAGAACCAAGCATCGGAACATGTCGGGAGATAAGTGCCTTCTGCTTCTAGAAATGCACACTAAAGGATTGCAGCAGCGGCTGGAGAGCTTGTCGAAATTGCAAGTCTAGGACCTGATCTGACGACAATCAGAATTCCGCTCGCTGTGACCGAACTGCGCTTTTAATTAAGTCCGGAAAGGACGAATTGCTATGGCTAGCCAACGATGGGGAACATTTTCCGTAATCGATCACAAAGATGCGGCCGCGATGGTGCCGGAGGTCTTACTCTACGACAAGCTGGTCTTGCCTTATCCATTTTCCGCTGAGGAGCGCCAACGTTGGGACATTGTGGGCCGGGATACGGGGCTGCTGGATCGGCGTTTTGACGCGCTGGGGCCGCTAGCGGTAAAGGCCCTCTGGGACTTAGATCGCAAGAAGAAGTTTGAAGTCTGGATGAATGAACTGGAACACGTTGACCAGGATCTTGCTCAAATGACAGAGGAAGCAAGGCAGAAAATGGCTTTTGCAATGACGCGGCACATCCTCGCCCAAGATATGCCGCTTCCGCAGGACGGCACCCGTATTGTTCGGGTGGCTGCCTATCAATCTGAGGCGGACCTCCAATCGCACTTCATTCTGGACTCGAATCCCGAAGAAAAGGAGAGGGAGACTTTGGGATACTTGCTTGCTCATCGGATCGCCGTGCCCACCGATCTCGACCCAGAAAAAGCCTTGGCCAAAACGATCTAAATGGCAACTAAGAACGACAACTTCCTTGAGCACCGGCTAAAACTCTACGAGTGGCAGGAGACGATCCTCAGTCAGAATGTCCCGCCTGCGGACGCCGCAAAGGAGATGGACCAGATGATCCACAAATACAATGAGTCCATCACGAAAGCGGTGAAAGACGTGTATTTTAAGTTTGTTTTCACGTTGGCCGGCGCTGCGCTCGGGATTCTGGGAAGCGGTTTCAATCCGTTGTCCGTTGGAGGGGCGTTAGTGGCCATTGTTCGCTTTGCGAAATTTGACCGGACACCTGTCCCGACACCTGGCATGAATGCACCGGCCGCCATGTTCCATGATGCTGAGGCTTGCTTTCAAAGGTTCCGCTGGGCATAAGGCCGTGGGTAGCGGTAGCAAGTCTGTAGACTTGCTCCTTGGCCCCCGCAAACAGGTGCTTCTGTGCCTCGGAAAGTCGAGCATCCGGCGTGCTGCTTCCTTGTGAATCGGCATCCAGGCAGCGGCCCGATGCGCCGCGCCATCATTCCATTCCATCCACTCGGTTGCCCTGCCCTCCGCTGAAATCCCCCTGAAAGCCTTGTGTAAACCATGCCTTATAAACGTCGCTGCTGGGGTCACAAAGTGATCGCCACAGCGTCACCTTGAAAGAGCGAAATACGGTACGACCAAGCTCCGTGCATTTGTCTATCTCGCCAGGCGCGGGCAAATACCTCAACTCCTTCGCCGTCAATTGCCGTTTGGCAGCAGCATCAACCTTTCGCAGAAACTCCGATAGCCTTTTAAATCGTTAAATCCCGCCAAACCCATGTAACCCTCAGCCTGCCGCAGGTCGATGTTCATGGGCAACGCGCTGAAAGGGATTCCGGGAATCCTGTTTCATATCATCATGTACGTCCTCGGGGTCTCTTCGGCCATCCAGTTCGTGATCGCCGCACGCGTAGCAGCCCCAGGGCGCGGATCTTCCCGAAGAAAAAAGGCCACCGAATCTGGGTAGCGGGTCGTTTTGAATTTGGATCAAAATTCCGGTCCCGGCTCGCCCGTCGGCAGCCGGAACACCCGCACCCACTCTGACGGCGCCCGACCGGTCTGGTTGCAGCGAGAATCGAGTTCCGCACGAAGGTTGGTGCCATACGGCACGACGATGTAGCCAGTCTGCCGATCACCGACCATCAGGCAGTCTTTCAGCTCGGCCAAGTACACCGCCACAAGCAAGCATACACAGGCATCCAATCCGTCCTGATCGCTCTTGCGCGGCGAAGTCTTCCTGGCAGCGTCTTCGATCCACCGAGCGATTTCCATGAGTCCGCGCTCACAGAATGCACCTGACGCCCGCCCGCAGACGTACTGCCAGTCCGAGATCGAAAAATGCCGCTCCGGGTTGTACTTGGGCAGGCGACCCGCAGGGCGTATATCTGGCAGCGTCCAGAGGAGCGCAATCATCGCCAGCGCTGGGTAGGTCTCGATCACACGTGTGTCGCCGACAGGCTCCAGGAGGGGATTCGCCGGCCCGCCAAACCCCTTCAGGAACGGCCAAATCGGCGCGTCCCTGCCGAACATCTCCTCCCTGGAGGTGTTGGCCGGCTGCATCCCGCCGCGCCGGCGGCCGATCGCAGACCCAACAATGTTCTCGCTGGCCCGTGGGGTTCTCTACGATGGTGGGCTGGTCGAGCAGTACGATTGTCGGTTCCTGCTCGACTTGCCAATCGAGAATGACGTGTTTAGCTTGGGGGAAGTCCACCCTCTGAGGCGGACCGAGCTCGTGGAATGTCCCGTCATCTAAGCGGCGCACCCCGACGAGCGCACCTGAATGGGTACGGGTCCACGCGGAATCGAATCCAACGAGCAGCATGGTCATGGCTGGGGCTCCAAGGTTTGCGATTTCAAAATGACCACTACCAGAATTTGCAGCAATCTGCAAATTCCAGTCACCACCGGCTCCGCGCTTTCTCCGTCATGCGGCGGAGTGGGGCGTTGGGGATTACGTCCTGGCTGGCCGGCGGTTGCCAGCCGCACTGATTGCACCGCCAGCTCCCGAAGACTCGCGCGATGGCCGTCGACCCGCATGCGGGGTACGCGCCGCCATTAGGCACCTTTTCGCTGTTGGCCGGTTTCCGCTCAACGGCATCTGCGCCGCCTGTGGCCGACAGTTGCTTCAGGTATTTCAACACGCCGAAGACGCCGGAGCCGCTGCGCATCCGGTTGAGGGCCTGGGTCAGCGCATCCACCTGATCGTCGTGCGCCCCATTGGGGAAAGCCGCGCACTCCTCGATCAAGCCGTCCACCCAGGGCCGCCGTCGCCGGGTGTGGCAGATACACGTTTCCGCTCTCCACTTGCGGGCTGACCGCATGGAAGGGGCTCCGGAAAGGCGCGGTTCGCATCGGCTCCGGCCCGACCCTGAGCAGCTACATCCTGCCTCTGCTGCTGCGGCGCTTCGACCGCCAATTTCCCGGCATCGACCTGCAAGTGGAAACCAGGCACACGCCGGCCCTGCTGCGAAGCCTGAGCACGGGCGCGCTGGACCTGCCGCTGCTGGTGTCCTCCGAGCTGCTGGCCGAGCCGAACGTTTCATTCGAAGCCTTTGGGGATTTCGAGTTTGCCCTGGTGTCCCATTTGCGACATGTCCCTCGCCGCTGCGCCCTCGCCGAGCTCGAAAAGTTTCCGTTTATCCTGTTCCAGAAAGGCTCGCGAATGGAGAGCCTCATTGACCGGTACTTCGTGGAGATGGACTTTCGTCCTCGCGTCGCTATGCGTTTCGACAACGCCGATGCGATCAAGGCCATGATCCGGACGGGCCAGGGCATTTCGATGCTGCCTATGTGGTCGGTCGATACGGACCTGCGGCGCGGCGCACTGCGCCTGATCCGTCAGCGGGAGCGGCCGCTATTTTCCAAGATTGTCTTGGTAAGCCGGAAGTCCAGCTACATCCCGCGCCCCGTGGGAGCCTTCGTGAAGGTCGCACAAAGTTTCGAGTGCCGGAGCCCACATTTGCGCAGCCGCCCGTAGCCGCACCGCTTGGCTGCGCCCAAACCAATTCTCGCTGAGGCGGCGGGTCCACAGCGACGCCGTCTCGGGCCAATAGTCTCGACCGAACAATGCATTTCCGGTCACCCGAGCCGTGAGCCAGGACGGCCTTCAACGCGGACTTCGCCTCCGCGCTGAGATGCAGCGGCTGGATTTCCGCATCCAGTCGCGGGTTTTCGCGCCCGCCGTTATCGTGGAAATCAATCACATCATCCAGCGTCGCCAGGCTTCCGTGGTGCATGTAGGGAGGTGTGGGCGCCACCTCTCGCAAAGTCGGCGTCTTGAATTTGCCACGGTCCTCTTCGCGCCCGGCCACGGCCGCCCGGCCGGGGTCCGCGTGTTTCCCGGCGTCTGTTTCGTGAAATGTTTCGTCCGTCATAGGGCCAGAGGGCAGCGGGGATGTCTCCATCGGCAGCCAGGCGCATATCGTCAAGCTGGTCCGCAAGCTCGACACCGGCGCCGGCTTCGCGGTCTCGGCGTCTGGCAACGGCTTGGATACCCGCGCGGTGGAGGAAACAGTCAAGCTGTATGGCGAGCTGGAGGGCCTGACCGCACGCTACCTTGCCCAGCAGGTTGCCCTGAAGAGTGGCAACCTGGAGGCGCAGACGCGGCTGGTGCAGCGCCGAACAGGGCGCTAAGTTGGGAGGCCGCGCAGACCTGGCTCGGATCCTTCCTAACCGCCACGGGGCGGTCGCCGGAAGCGCGCACTAGCACACCGCCGACGGCCTGCAACTGGTCACAAGCGTTAATATTACGCCCCCGGTCCGGCAGGCCGTGGAGGGGGTTTCCTCGGGTAAAGGGATGGTCGGCTTGGCGCTCAAGTGTGGCGAGCCGGGGTGGACGTGCAACTTGCGGAGGACCCTCGGGCGCGGTGAAGCTAGGCGCGCGGGCGGTCGATGCGAAGGCCGCCCGTCGAGCTGCCCGTACGGAATTCGGACGGCGCGATTGCCGCGGTTGCGAGTGCGGCCTGGATGAATGAACGCCAACTCGATGACGAAGCCGTCGAACGCCTCCAGTAAGACGCGAACTCCCTGGCCGCGACCGGCGTCCGGCATCTCCCTTAGTCGCGGTAAGAATTGCGGTAAGAAAGCTATGGATTCTCAATCCGAGCAGTGTGGTACTGACCGGTGCACGGCGGACCGGGAAGACCGCCAGAGATCACATGAAGTGCCACTAACAGCGCAAGGAGCACAGTACGACTTATCGAAGGTACAGTTTTGCTTTGCCGTTACTGATCGCCGCGGGACTTTGCTTCCACACCGGGACTCCCTCGCCCGTTGCGACTGTCCTGGCCGCCGGCGCAGCCTCTCCCTGTACAATCCCGACGAAGCTCGTCTCGACACCTGAAGGAACAGCATGGCAGCTCTTCGTGGCCGTGAACTGCAAGGCTAACCAGAATCAGATGGTCAGGGAGACCTGGGTGGAACAACTCGATCTCTAACCCGGCCAGCGGCAGGGCCGCGGCCCAGCCGAGACAGGGCAGGCGCCGGCTGCACGGCAGCCCGCTCGCCGCGGCGCTCCAGGCGCGAACGCGCGGCGAGGTCGCACAGCTCACTCCCAGCAGCGAGTGCAACGTGATGCACGGTTCCCCACCGAACGTCGTGTCCGGCGCCACGTGTTTTGGCAAGTGTCGTATCGAGCGGGGTTGGACCGATCTAAACGCTTCGCTTTGCGCCACAAAGTAGGGGATTGGCTGCGCGAGATAGTTTTTCAACAGCCTCAATTGATCTTCGCACGGTCCGTTCCGTCCGGCGGGCTTCGATTCCCTGCAAGCAGGCCGCGAGGCGTCGCGATTATCGACGCTTCAGGCCCTTCTTATGGCACCGACAAAACGCGGGGAAAGGAAGTGGGCCGTCAATTCATTGACTCTGATCACGCTATTCAACAGCCCGCCTTCCTCACTCATGTACTTTCCGGATCGCATCTGCTGTGATCTCGCGTACCGGGATCCCGGGCCAGCAGGTCGCGGATTCTCGAAGCGTGCTCCAGCGCTTCGGCTTGGGGGCGCGGAACGGCGCGTGGATAATTCAACTCGTCAAGAAGGTCGCCGGCCGCGGCCTCGAACCGCTCGACATCATCGGCAGACATCTCCGATCGCCACTTGCGTAGACCAGCGGTAACTGGCAGCCCGGCACGCTTTGCCTCGAGTCCGGGGTCGCGTCTGTGTCGATCTTCATAGAACCGGAGCACGTCGTCGTCATAACGCAGCTTCAAGAAGGCCAAAAGCGCCTCGCATTCCTGGCGGGGCCGAGCAACCAGGGATTCGTAGCGCAGTTCATAGTAGCGCTCAGGTCCCAGCGGTCGCCCGGCCTGCCGGCCAAGATGCACGTTAAGCCGCCACCACCAGGCGGCGGTCGATACCGGATCCTCCCTCCATGTGACAAAGTCTCCTGGCTTAGGGTGGACCTTAGGCCACTCCATCATCGATCGGCATACGTCCCGGCCATCTCGGATCACGTGAACGAATCGAGCTTCCGGCCAAAGTCGATGCAGGGTATCGATTCTTCGAATGTAATCCGGCGTCTTGTCACCGACCAGTGGTTTCCCCTGGGCCTCGCCGTATAGATCGAAAATGCCGGTCACCAGCCGGGAGTACGAGACGGGCCCTCCCTTTAGCCCGAGCTTCCGAAGCTGCTCACGGCTGATACCCAGGCGAGCAAACTTCGGGTGCGCCAGCAATCGACGGATCAGCTTCCGGGTGACCATGCCGTCCCTTGTCAGCGCCCAACGCTTCTCAGACAAACGAGGGATCCAGTGCGATTCGGGGGTAATCGCGATCTGCGGGTGAGCATCAACCATGCGCTGAAGTAGGGTCGTTCCGGACCGAGGACACCCCACGATAAAAACATAGGGGTTCTTCACCTGCGACCGGGTTACCTCGTTCATCCCGAAGGCTTTCGTCGATTGGGGGGAAACCAACATTTCTTCACCTCCGTACCTAGTACGCTCCTGGTGTCAGTATAGCTATAACTGGCCCTACCAGCGCCACGAATAAATTTATCGTTACCATTCGATTCCATTCGATGTTTGGGCGTATGTCTCCTCACACCTTCGATTTCGGCAGCAATCCACAGTCGGAAATCCGCACGCACAAAAAGGCCCACATGCAGCGAGATTTTTTGCAGACTGCCAGGAAAAAACTTCCCGCCTGGCTGGAGTTTTTTACATTTTCCGAAGGAACGTCAACCTTTGCCCACCCTGAACGATGCTGACATCTCAAAGGGTTACTGATGCGGCAAGAAACGTGCAGAACAAACCCGCCAATGTCTAACCCGGCGAATCCGCGGATCTGTGTCCCTGTTACAGGCCGGGTCCGGGCAGCGCAATGTAAATATACAGCAAATGTCGTATGACCTGAGTAATATGAGCTGAAAACGGGGACTGGGGAAAGGGAATCGCGTGGACCGGCGTCAACACCACAATTGTGCTTTTGTCCATGAAACCGGGACTCATAATGAGTTCCGGGAGCCACCGGGCTTGACTGACACACATACGAGAGTCCACAGCAATTATTTTGCCATCTACGGATGTGAGCGCCTTAGCTGACTGAAACAACGAAGGATAGCGAGGCAAGCATGAGATTCTGCGAGCATCCATCTGCGGTCAGGCAATTCCCACTCGGCGAAGCCGCCGAAGAAATCTATGGAAACAGCCTGCGGAAGCGGCCGCGTGAGCTGGCCAGACCGGTGAAGCTGCTCGTTTATTCACACGACACCTTCGGACTGGGGAACATTCGTCGCATG
>DASQHA010000359.1:0-2189 GCA_035632335.1 Terriglobales bacterium | reverse complement strand
GGTCGCCCAGGCGAAGTAGTCGTGCAGCACTTGTCTCAACGCACCGTCGTTGGCTAGTCCGACATCGGCCAGAGCCCGGTCGAAGCAAGCAATCGCGCGGCGATCCATTTCATCGTGCTCCCCGTTTCCGCTGTGCATCTTGACGACGGTGGTCTCGTCACCATAGGAATCGGAATATGTGGCCGGGCCACCGAGTGCCTCAGCCCAGTAAGCGGCGAGCCGCTCGACATGCTGGGGGTGGAAGCCGTGGCTGAACGCATGGGCGACCACGTCGTCGGCCATCACCCGACGATGCCAGGCGCCGGCAAGACGGCGCAGGCCGTCGTTGCCACCCGCCGCCTCGAAGACAGTTTGCATGCATCCATGATGACAATCCTCCCGTGTCTCTGCAAGACGATGGCCCCGGCGGGTTCAGCTTGCATTCATTTGCGAGCGGGAGTAGTTTGGTGCAGAAAGGACAAGGCGCTCGGGAATGACAGGAAAGGTTCCATTCTCGTGGCTGGCTGCGGTGGCGTTATGCTTTTTGTCCAGCTCTCCGCCGCTCTTGGCACAAGGCCGCGGCGACGTGCCGGCCTATCTCGATCCGAAACGGCCCATCGAAGAGCGCGTCGATGACCTGATGGGCCGCATGACGCTCAAGGAGAAAGTCGGCCAGCTCAACTTGCCTTGCGTGTATGTGGATGAGTTGGGGAAGGACATCCCATCAAAGCTGGATGCGTGCCGGATGTTCACCGCCGGGACCTATACTCAGGAAATCGGGCCGGGCTGCGGTTTCTTCACGCTGGCCAACGAGATTCTGCATAAAGACGCGCGCCAGCAGGCGGAGTATTTCAACGAGCTGCAAAAAATTGCACTCACCCAAACGCGGCTCAAAATACCGCTGCTCGAGGATGAAGAGGGCACGCATGGCGCCATGTTTCCGGGCGCAACCATTTTCCCGGAGGGATTGGCCATCGGCAGCTCGTTCGACCTCGACCTGGTGAGGTCGGTCTACGCGGTGGCCGCGGCGGAAGCGAGGGCGGTCGGCATACACATGCTTTCCACACTCGTCATGGAAGTGGATCGCGACCCGCGCATGGGCCGCAACGAGGAGGCGTACACGGAAGATCCATATCTTTATGAGCGGATCGGCGAGACGATCGTGCGGGCGGCGCAGGGAACGGATATTTCCGCGCCGGACAAAGTGATCGCGGTCCTCACCGATTTCCCCACGCAGAGCGAGCCTGCCGGCGGCCTGGAGCGCGGCGCCATCGAGTTGTCGGAGCGGTCGCTGCGCGAGAATTTCCTGCCCCCGTGGCTGGGGGCGATTACCAAAGCCGGCGGCCTGGGTGTTATGGCCGGATACCCGGAAGTGGAGGATGTGCCGGCGCATGCGTCGGTGAAGTGGATGAACGATGTGCTGCGGCAGGAACTCGGCTTCCAGGGAGTGGTGGAGAGCGAAGGGGGCGGTTTCGGAACACTGATCTACGAGAACATGGTGCGAACCCAGAAGGAAGCGGGCGCGCTGGCCTTGAGAGCCGGGGTCGATCTGGACATCACCTATGAGCCCGCCTACATGGGCCCGCTGATCGAGAACGTCGAAGAAGGAAGAGTGCCGATCGCCTTGGTCGATCGCGCACTAAGGCGCGTGCTGGAGCTGAAGTTTCGGCTCGGCCTGTTCGAACACCCGTTCGTGGATGTGGCGCATGCCGTCGAAACCGTCCACTCGCCAGCGCACCAGGAGCTGGCTCTGCGCGCGGGCCACGAAGGCATCGTGCTGCTGAAGAACCAGAAGAACACGCTGCCGCTTCGCAAGAATCTGAAGTCGATCGCGGTGATCGGACCTGACGCCGAGAACCTCATGAACCTGCTCGGGGATTATTCGCCCAAGAAGATCACGCAACACGTGGTTAGCATCTTGGAGGGGATCAAGGCCGAGGCGGGGCCGCAGGCCAAGGTAGTCTGGGCGAAAGGCTGCGGAGTTTTAGGCCACGACAAAAGTGGATTCCCCGAAGCGGTCCGCGCGGCCAGGAGTGCGGACGTAGCGGTTGTCGTAGTGGGAGAGAACCAGGGGCAGAATGACGTGGATGAGGAGAAAGATCCTCCGACCGACGGAGAAGGCCACGATGTGGCCAGCCTGGATCTCACGGGCGTTCAGGAGGACCTGGTGCAGGCCGTTTACGAAACGGGAACGCCCACCGTCGTCGTGC
>DASQHA010000358.1:0-19281 GCA_035632335.1 Terriglobales bacterium | reverse complement strand
GCCAGAATTGTTTTAGCGCTGCTGGTGGTGTTCAGCGTGGCGATTCCAGCGAGGCTGCATGAGATTTACCGGACTGGATTCAAATTCACAGCCCCGGCGGGAGAGCGTGGGATGTGGTCTTTCCGGCGCGGGGGAGTGATTTCCTCAGAACGTACTCCACCGCTGGACGCTCTATCGCCGCGAACCGAAATTACGTAGCCGTTCAGCAAGGCGCCGGGGAAACGTTGCCGGGAAGCCGGCAGTTCCCGCCGGCCCAAAAAACTATTTTGCCGGCTTGCCCGGGGATTTCACCGCGATCACCTCAATCTCCACCAGGGCCCAGGGGGCAGCCAGGGCCGCGACCTGCATGGCGCTGCGAGCCGGCTTGTTGGGTTGCTCCTTGGTTCCGAAAAAGCGGGTGTACGACGCCATCATCCCGGGGAAATCCAGTTTGCCACCCTTCGCCGGATCACCGGCCATGTACACGTGCATCATCACGACATCGCCCATGGTGAGGCCCTCGCTCTTGAGTGTTGCCTCGATCTTGGTCAGCGTGCTCATGGTTTGCGCTTCCGTATCGCCGTAGACCGCGGCTGTTCCCTTGGCGGCGTCAGCCGGCGTCACCGGCGACGCCAACTGGCCGCTCAGGTACAGCGTATCTCCCACCCAAACGCCGGTTGCAATCGGACGGTCTTCTTCCTGAATGTGGCGCACATTGCTCTGCGCCCCAGCCATCAACGACCATGACAGCGTGAGGATAAACGTCAAGCGCATCGAGGTTCTTCGCATGGATAGCTCCGCTCTAAGTTTTGTAACCAGGTCTTCTCAGGATTGGCTGACCCGGCTGGCGATCATGGTGATCGCCCGCTGGGCGGCCAGGGCTGCCCCTTCCTGCCAGCCAATAATATGACTGCAGTGGTCCCCGGCAAAGTAGATGCGATCGTCGGGAACGATGAGTTCTCGATAAGGTCCCTTATAGTAAGGCGCGTCGTCCGAAGCAGGATAGTCGGAGCCGCGACTCACCCACGATCCCAGGCTATAAGGCACCCTGCCCCAGGACATATAAATTGGCTTCTCCAGTTCTTTGCCCTTGCCGGGGTGCAGCTTTTCCACCGCCGCCCGGGAAGCTGCCAGCTTTGCCTCGAGGGTAGGCAGCTTGCCGAAATCGCTCCAGTTCTCCATGGCGTAGCCGGAGATCAGCACTCCGCGTTTCGACATCAGCCGGGCGCTGGGGTACCAGACCATATTGATAAGGCCGGAAGTGAGGAACGAGATGCCGCCGTAAATCTCGTCCCCGTCCTGCTCCCAGAAGCGCCGCGACTCCCAGGCCACTTTGTAGGCCGAGTCATAGGGGGCATTCTCGATCGCTGATTTCACGCGCGGAGCGAAGTCGTTGGGTATGGTCTTAAGGATACTGAGAGGCATCGCGCAAATGCAGTAGGCCGCCTCGAGCGCATGCACGGGGCCAGATTCGCCCTTGCGATACAGCACCCGGACGCCGTCGGCGGTTTTTCGAATTTCCGTGACCGGCGAGTTATAGCGGACGACCTTACCCAGAGCACGCGCGAACGCATAGGGAATCCGGTCCATGCCGCCCACCGGCTGAAACATGGTGGCCTGCATGTCGAGCACCTCTTCAAAAAGCATGGGGCGGCAAAACTGTGATTTGAGCAAGTCCGAGAAAGAAAGTGGAGCGCAGGGGATTTCGATTTGATCCCCCGCGCCTGGAAACTGCCGGTCGCCGGAACGCGGGGAACCGGTGTATTCGTAATTCTTTCCCAGGGCGCCATAGGACTTCAGAAAATCCATCACTACGGCGTGGTCATCTTGGGTGAATGCCTGATCGAGAGCTCCCTGTTGCACGCATTTGGCCAGCAACTCGGCCACATGGCCGCGCGTGTCGTTGATGGCCTGCCCCTGGCGGATAGGCCGGCCGCCAAAGACGGCATCATTCTGCAGCAGAGCGCGGCGCGAGGAATTGACTTCGACCTCAAGTTCCACTCCCAGTTCGCTGCAATAACCCAGCATGGTTTTGTGTACCGAGGGCAGGCGCGCCGGGCCGCAGTTGAAATAATTTCCTTCGTCGAAGGTACATTGCTGCGATGTCCCATCATTGAAGACCAGCTTCGATCCCCGGCGCAGGGTCCAGTTGCGTCCACCGGGACGCTCCCGCGCTTCGAGCACGGTGCAGTCGAAACCTGCCCGCCGCATCTCGTAGGCGGCGACCAGTCCGGCAATTCCCGCGCCCAGGATGATCACTTTCGTTCCGCGGCCGGTCGAAGGCGGCAGTGGAAAGTCTTTCCGCGGCTCGGTCTCCACCATGCCCAGAAGCCCCAGCGAGTGCATGGTCATGAAGGCGGCGCCGAAGCCGCCCACCTGCGCCATTCTGCCGATGAACTCGCGCCTGCTGATTGCCATCATTCCTTGTCCCTGGCCTCGTCTCGCTTCTGAAGTAAGATTTGTGTAAGGTACCATCCCCGCAAGACGCGAGGCATGCAATCTTTTGCTGGCTCAGAATCGGCCCGGCCGATCCCGGCTGCCGGCGTTGTTTCCCTGGCGCAATCCCGCTAAACTGGCTCTCCTATGTCGATCCCAAATCAGCCCAACATCAAATTGACCAACACTCCCGACTATCGCGAGACCTACGCCAACAGCGTGCAGGTGCGGGTCAACGTCTGGGATTTCTTCCTGGTCTTCGGCACCCTGCAGCAACAGAGCGAGACCCAGGTGGAGGTCAACAATTTCCAGGGAATTTACCTGAGTCCGCAGCAGGCCAAGGCGTTGTCGGGCATCCTGCAGCAAAACGTGGCGGGCTACGAAAGCACATTTGGTGAGATCAAGCTGGACCCGCGTATGATGGCTCCCGGCCCGGTGCACTGATGGGAGGACGGGCCTCCCGCCCGTCTAACCCTGCCAGCTTTCATAACTCTTGATACCCAATGACCAGCGCGCTCGCGGCCCCCATCCAGCGCTCGTATTCGTTCTGACCTTTGCGGCGCTTCTGGCGCTGCATGCGCCCCTGCTGCGCCTGCCCTATTTCTGGGACGAAGCCGGCTATTACATTCCGGCGGCGCGAGACCTGTGGTTGACCGGAAGCCTGATTCCGCACTCTACCGTGTCCAACGCTCACCCGCCGCTGGTCATGGCTTACCTCGCGCTGTGGTGGAAACTGGCGGGGTTCGCCCCGATCGTGACCCGAACGGCCATGCTGCTGGCGGCGTCGTTTGCCCTGCTCGGCTTGTTTCGCCTGGGGAAGGCGGTGGCCAACCTCGAAGTCGCGGTTGCGGCCACGGTCCTGACCGCGATCTATCCCGTGTTCTTTGCCCAGAGCTCGCTCGCCCACCTCGACCTGGCCGCTGCCGGATTTACCTTCTGGGGCCTGCGCGCTTACCTGCAAAGCCGGGGATGGCAGTCTGCACTCTGGTTTTCGCTCGCCAGCCTGACCAAGGAGACTGCAATCCTTGCGCCGCTCGCCTTGTTCGCCTGGGACGTCCTGGCCTCGACTGCTCTATCGGCGCGGTTGCCGGTCCGGGATGGAAGTAATGAAAATCGGAATTCCGTTCTGCTCCTGGTTCCGCTTCTTCCCCTCGCCGCCTGGTACGGTTTCCACTACTGGCGGACCGGCTTTGTTTTCGGCAATCCCGAATTTTTCCGCTACAACGTCGCAGCCACCGTTCATCCGCTGCGGATTCTGCTCTCCCTGCTGATTCGCCTGTGGCAGACCTTCGGCTATTTTCGTCTGCTGATGTTGACCCTGGCCGTTGTCTTCGCCATGTGGCTGCGGCCGCTCCGCGATCCGGACGGAGAACGTCCGCGGATCGCGCTGGACGCGCAGTTCGCCATGCTGGCGGTGATTGTGGCCTATGTATTCGCCATGGCGCTGGTGGGCGGCGCCGAGCTGGCCCGCTACATGCTGCCGGTGGTGCCGCTGGTGATTCTGATCGGTGTTTCCACGCTCTGGCGAAGAGTGCGCCGGTGGCGCTGGCTGGTAGCGCTGTTGGGGCTGATGTTCGTTGCCGGATGGTTTACCAACCCGCCCTACGGGTTCGCCCCGGAAGACAACCTGGCCTACCGGGACTACATCCGGCTGCACCAGCGCGCCGAAGAATTTCTGGAGGCCCGCTATCCCATGGCGCGCGTGCTCACCGCCTGGCCGGCCAGCGACGAGCTGACGCATCCTTATCTGGGCTACGTCACTCGTCCCATGCAGGTGGTGCGCATCGAGAACTTTGCTGCCGGGCAGCTGACGGCAGCGGCCGGTCTCCCCTCCGGCGAATCCCGTCCGGATTTCGCCGTGGCTCTTGTCTTCTCTACCAAGGATGAACCCGCCCATCCCTTGTTGGAGAACTGGGAGCTGTGGCAGGAGTGGAAAACCAGATTCTTCGGCTACCATCGCGACGTGCCCCCGGCAACCGCCGCCCAAATCCTGGGCGGCAACCTGGTCTACAGCGAAACCCGCAACCAGGAATGGATCGGCGTGATCGAAATACAGCGCCCGGTCGCCGCCAAAAACTAGCGCCGATGGAGGACGGGCGTCCTCGCTCGCCATTCTCCGTCCCCAAACATCTTTACTGATCCTATTGCTGCGGCTGTGGCTGCGGCGCGGGCTGAGACGGCGGCGCGCTCTGCATCCCGCCGAAGGTGCTCGGTGTGGAGCTGGGTGTTCCGGACGAGTTGGGACTCGACGAGTTCGGCTGCTGCACTGGAGTGGATACCTGCAACGGAGGCTGCGCCGGCGTGGTGATCAGGCCGCCCCGGTCCATGGTGGGATCGTAGATGAACTGCCACTGGTTGTAGTGGTTCTTGTGATTGAACTCGCGAATGCTTTTGGCTTTGCTGGTGCTGGCCACGCCCACGATGGGGCCTCCGCCAAAAACCGCGCTGGATAACTGGCTGCCGCCAATGCCGCTTCCTGGCTGGCTGGAGTCCGGTTTGGACTGATCGTTGCTGGTGCCGCCGTTCGCCCCGGAGTCGGCGTCGCTAGAGGGATTGGCCGCCGGGTTGAGCGGGCTACCCACCGAGGCCTGGGCTGCGGCTGCTCCCATCGCAGCTCCCAGAAGCGCCGCCGCTCCTCCCGCGGCCGCGGCGTTGCCTCCGAGCGCGGAGGCTCCCGCCATGCCCGCGGCGCTGGTCCCGAGCGCAGCGGCTCCGGCAATGCCCGCGGCGCTGGTGAGCTGCACTTCTCCCACGTGCAGCAATTTGAAATCCTTGCCGGTGATGGGATCTTTATAGCGTTTCCGCAGGAAGCGAATGTTGTTGGTATTTTCCAGATCTTCCAGGCGCGTGGGGTAGCGTCCGGTTTTCTTGACGAAGTTCCGGATCGCCCGCGAATACTGCACCCCGCGATGAATCATCTCTTCTTCGCGATCGCGCTTGATCCGGAAAGCAATGCCGGGAGCCAGGGCGCCGGCGGTAATCGCCAGCAGGGCCACGAACAGCATCAGCATGAGAAGAATATAGCCCCGCTGGTCGTTGGTCCTGGCCTTGAGACCGTCGTTGGCCGTTGGCCCTTGGTCGTTGGCCTTAAGAATAAGGCGCATTTTGTAGAATGCGATTTTCATATACGACGGAAAGCAGCGCTGCACAAGGCTCCCGTCCCGGCCCTGGAGCCCGAGAGCCAACGACCGAGGGCCAACGGCCAACGACGGTTTCATGGCTACTCTACCCCTGCGTCAACGGAATCGTCTGCCGATTGTTGTTCAGCACGTCTTCCACTTCGACCGACACCGGCGTGATGTGCAGAATCCGGTAGCGGCGATCGACAATATCGCCTTCTCCGGCGATGAATACGTCTTCACCCTGCGAAAGAAAAATTCTCTTGGGCTCACCCGGCTTGTTGGCAAAGCCAAAGAATTTGAGATTGATGGGCGGGGGCGGCGGCGGCCCCTGCGGAACCACCGGGGCCGCGACATGCACCGGCGCAATCGGTTTTGGAATGTCGACTTGGGCCCGGAAGATGTTGCGGCCGGCGCCCTCATACTTGGTGTCCTCACTGGCCCTCAGCCAGTCGTAGCGCAGGGTTGGATCGAGCGAACGCGCCTCCGCGCTAAGGCCGGGCTTTTTCCCCGGACCGGTTCTTACGGTCACGATCCGGCGTGTCCCAGGCGGCGGCGTCACCACCGGGGCGGGGGATTTCGCGGCCGCCGGAGAACCAGGAATCAGACGCATCACCACAAACACCACGGCCACTACCATCAGTGCGATGGCGGCGATGGTCTTGTTGCGGTTGTCGGTTCCCAGCTGCATCTATCCGCTCGCCTTCTGGTAAGTTTCCAGCTTCAATTGCAGGCGCACCACACCCGCCTGCTCGCCTCCCAGTTCCACGCTATCGATAATGAAAAACAGCGGGTCGCGTTCCAGCGCGTTGATGAAGCGCACCAGCTGCAGGTAGTCGCCGGAGAAATCCGCCTGGATCTCCACCGGGCGCAGGCCGACCGGGTCCGTGTCCTTGGCTTTCGACCGGATCTGTCCGATGCGAACCCCGTTCTGTTTGGCTACTTTGCCCAGCTCCTCGTAGATCGCCGAGTCCTGCGCCGGCAGCCGGGTCTTGTAAAACTCGTCGATCTGCTGGCTGGCCAGGACGATTTTTTTGTCGACGTCTTTGAGCGGTTCCGCTTCGTGGGTTTTGAGCTGCAGTTCCTGCCAGAGCTGGTCCAGCTGTTCACGGCGGGAGCGCTCCGATCCGACCAGGGGAGAAAACAGCAGGACCACGGCGGCGATGTCCAGGGCTACAAGGACGGCGATCGCGATCTTTGCCTTCTTCCGGATATCGAGGCCTTCGGCCATCAGTGCGCACCCTTCTTGCCAGTCGGGCTCTTGCCGGTCTTGTCCTTATTCGTCTTGTCCGGATTCGTCTTGTCCAAGCCTGTTTTGTCGGTGCTGGGCTTGTCTTTGTCAGATCCATCGGCGTCGCCGAAATCGGGCACGTACAAAGCGCTGATGTCGAATTGCACGTTGTCTCCCGGCGTCTGCCCCGCCTGGGTCGACTCCTGCTCGATTTGAGTTTGGCGGAAGCGTTGCGAGCTCTCCATTTTCCGCACCAACTCCAGCGCCCGGTCGCGCGATTCTCCCGCCACCACCAGCTTGATCTGCAACTGGTTGTCGGAAGCTTTATCGGGATGGATCGAAACCACGTGCAGGCGCGCCGGCATCACGCGTTCCAGGTCTTCGAACACCTTGGTCCAGGAGAAAGCCTTGCGCAGAAACAGGTCGTTGAGAAACTGGGCGCGGTCGCGGGTGCCGCGATTGGCGGGCAGGTTGAGCGTTTCTTCGGCTTTTGCCTTCTGCAGGTCGCGGGCGGCGATCTGCTGCTGGCGCTGCTCGATCAGGGCGCGGTCCTTGCGGGCGGCCGCGAACCCGGAGAGCGCGCTGTACAGCAAAATCAGGGTGAACAAGCCCAACGCCGCCAGGGCTCCGCCCCAGCGCAGCCACAACGGCCCGGAGTCTTCGTAGGGACGGCTGGCGAGATTGATGTCAACGCGCATATCAGGAAAGTAGTGCCCCCACCACCCCGGCCATTCTCCACTTGGGAATCGAACCCACGCTCCCGCCCAGTTGCGACGGGTTCACCAGGTCGGTGACCTGGGCGCCGGTCTGGGCGCGCAGCGCGGGCGCCGCGCCGCCTGATTCGGGCAGCCCGGCCACAAAAATCTGGCCAATATTCAAATGGTAGGTATCCTGGAAAAATACCACCGAGGGATAGACTTCCTCGGCCAATTGCTCGCCCGTAATGGTCACGCCTCGGGTATTCTCCAGCGTGCGAAACAGCAGCAACTGCTGGCCATCCAGGATGGCGATGCTGGTGGTGCGGGCGTCCACTTTGATGATCAGCGAAGGTTGGGGCGCGTGGGCTGCTCCGAGCGCCGCCAGCATGGAAGGCATGACAACGCCCGGCTCGTAACCCGCCTGGCGGAAAGCCGCTTCGTAATCCTCGACCACGTTGGCCAGCGCCACCGCCGCGATTACCCTTACACTTCCGTTCGACGGCTGCACATGGTAGGAGACTTTTGCCTTTTCCACGTCAAAGGGCAGAGATTTCTTCAGCCGGAAGCGGACCACGCTTTCGGCTTCGTCACGCTTGGACGGCAGAGTATCGAAATCGAGCAGGACCACCCGGACCGAGGCATCGGGCAGCACCGCAATCACATCCCGCGAGCGCCCGCCGACGCTGCCCAGGGTGTCGCGCACGGTTTCGTACACCGCGTCAGGCTGGCGCAGGTTGGTTTCGATCAGGTCGGGAACCACGCTGCCGGGCGCGAGCTCGCTCGAAGCACAGGCTTCGAGAACGTGTCCGCCAGTTTCCGAAACCCGCCCCGCCAGCACGCGGTCGGCGGAGATCTCGCAAGCCAGCCTTGGCCTGGATCCGGAAGTGGGAACTCGACTCATGAGTATGTAGTTATCCTACAAGTAAAACGCGGCGTGGCGTGAAATTGCAATAGCCGGAAGGGCACTGCTAACACCGGACGTCGGACCTCAGCCCTCGGACCTCGGCGCCGAACCGCGGCGTACTCGCGCGCAGGTTTGCTGACGTCTGAGGCGACGTCCGACGTCCGCGTTACCGCTGGCACCGGACGTCGGACCTCAGCCCTCGGACCTCGGCGCCGAACCGCGGCGTACTCGCGCGCAGGGTTTGCTGACGTCTGAGGCGACGTCCGACGTCCGCCTACCGCATATTCTCGATGAACGTGACCTTGTTGATTTCCTTCAGCGTAGTCATTCCCAGCCGGACCTTGTCGAGGGCTGACTCGCGCAGGAAGCGCATGCCCTCCTCGCGGGCGGCACGGCGGATTTCCGAAGTCGGCTTCTTGACCAGGATCATCTCGCGGATGCGATCGCTCAGGTCGAGCAGTTCGTGAATGGCGGTGCGGCCACGGAACCCGGTGCCGGCGCACTCGATGCAGCCCTGCCCTTCGTAGAACGCCACCTGCGACCACTGCACAGGATCGAGTCCGCTGGCTTCGAGCACCTCGGCAGGGTAGTGCACTACCGTACGACAGGATTCGCAGATCAGTCGGACCAGGCGCTGCGCCAGGATGCAGTTCAGCGCGGAAACGAAGTTGTAAGGCTCGACGCCCATGTTCAGGAAGCGGCCAATCACGTCGACCACATTGTTGGCGTGCACGGTGGTGAACACCAGGTGGCCGGTCAGCGCCGACTGGATGGCGATCTGCGCGGTCTCGGTATCGCGTATTTCGCCCACCATGATCTTGTCCGGATCGTGACGCAGGATCGAGCGCAGTCCGCGGGCAAAGGTCAGGCCTTTCTTTTCGTTCACCGGAATCTGCGTAATGCCGCGAATCTGGTATTCGACCGGATCTTCGATGGTGATGATTTTGTCTTCCTCGGTGCGGATCTCGCTGACGGCGGCATAGAGCGTGGTGGTCTTGCCGCTGCCGGTCGGCCCCGTGACCAGCACCATGCCGTAAGGCTCGGCTATATAGCGCCGGAATTTTTTCAAATCGTCCGGATCGAAACCCACCACGTCGAGCACCAGTTTGTGAAACTTCTCGCTCATCGACTCTTTGTCGAGTACGCGCAGCACCGCGTCCTCGCCGTGAATCGAGGGCATGATGGACACGCGGAAATCGATGGGTCGTTCGGGATTGCCGTACTTCACGCGGAAACGGCCGTCCTGCGGGACCCGGCGTTCAGAGATGTCGAGCTCGCTCATCACCTTGATGCGCGAGATGATGGTCGAGTGATGCTCCTTGCCGATGGGCGGCATGGCCTGGGTGAGCACGCCATCGATGCGGAACTTGATGCACACCGAATCGTCGCGGGTCTCGATGTGAATGTCACTGGCCCGCCGCTGCAGCGCGGTAAAAATCGTGGTATCGACCAGGCGGATAATCGGACTGATGTCGCCCTGCGCGGTCAGGCGATCGATGGAGATGCTGTCTTCGCCGCCGGCCTCGTCTTCTGAAACCACCGCCAGGGTGAAGCCTTCGCTGGCTTCTTCCAGCACGCGCTTCGATTGCTCCGTCTTTTTGAGGATCTCGCTGATCTGCGCCAGGGTCGAAACCTTGGTCAGAATGCGCTTGCCCAGCAGCAGGCTGATCTCGTCAATCATCATCAGCTGGCTGGGATCGGCGATGGCAATGGCCAGGCGTCCGTCTTCGGTCTCGTCCAGGGGCACGAAGTTGTAGCGGAACATCAGGTCGACCGGAATCTTTTTGAACAGGTCGTGATGCAGCTGGAAGTTGTGCAGGTCCACGAACTCGCAGCGGTAGCGCCGGGCGATATCCTGGGCCTTGGCCAGATCGTCGACATGGGGCGCAGGCGCGAGCCGGGCCCCGCCATTGCCTCCGTGGGCGACGATTGGTTTCGTTTCTGCCATCTTTGCCATACCAAAATCTTCCCAGCTTCATGTGGTCGCGGGCGACCCGCCCGCGGCCTTTGACTTCCGACCTTCCGCGGGCGCGTCGCCCGCGACCACACCATCCAGCCTCAGTGAATATTCGCGCCCAAGGAGAAAATCGGCAGATAAAGCGAAATCAACACTCCGCCCACGAACACCGCCATTACAATCAGGATGACTGGCTCGATCAGGGCCATGGTCGCTCCCAGCGCGGTCTGCACGTCCTCCTCATAAAACTCGGCCACCGAATTCAGCATAGCCGGCAAAGCCCCGGTGGATTCGCCGACTTCGATCATCTCGACCGAGAGGTCGGGGAACATTTTCTGCTGCTCCAGACTGCTCGAAAGGGTCTGGCCCTCGCGCACCCGGATGGCAGCTTCCGCAACGCCGTTCAGAATGCGCCGGCTGGTCATGGACGCTCCCGCGGTTTCGAGCGAGGGCACCAGCGGCAGGCCGCCGGCCAGCAAAGTCGAAAGCATGCGGGAAAAATTCGCCACCTGATATTTCAACCAGATGTCCCCCAGCATGGGCATCTTCAAGATCATGGCGTCGACCCGTTCCGCCCCGCGGTCCGTGCTCTTCCAACGCCAGAACAATACGCCGGCCGCTACCAGCGCGATGGCCATGTAGGGCGCCCATTTCTGGGCTCGCGTTCCCACTGCCAGCATCAATATCGTGATTGCAGGCAATTGCGCATTAAGATTCTCAAAGAGCGTGGCAAATTCGGGCACCACGTAGGTGACCAGAAATACCAGCATCACCAGCACCATCGTGACCAGGAGCGCGGGATACACCAGCGACACCGCCAGCTTTTTCTTGAACGTCAGCGCCAGCCGCTGAAAAGCAATGTAACGGCCGAGCACTTCTTCCATGTTGCCGCTTTTCTCGCCCGCCATCAGCGTGGTGGTGTAAATCCGGGGGAACACGCCCTGCGCGGCGAAAGAGTCGGAAAGCAGCTCGCCGCTCTTCACCCGTTCCCGAACATTGGCCAGCAGCGACTTCAGGTTCGCGTCCTTCTGCCGCTTGATCAGCAGGTCGAGCGAGTTCAGGATGGGCAGTCCAGCCTTGATCAAGGTCAGGAACTGCTGGTTGAAAATCACAAACTGGCTCTGCCTGACCTTGCGCCCGCCAATCTGCAGCTTGCCGCCGGAGAACAGTCCCCGCGGCTTCACCCAATAGACCAGGTAACCTTGCTGCACGAAGCGCTCGCGCACCTCGGATTCGGAGTAACCATGTTCCACCTGTTGCGCCAGGTGCCCGCGGTCATCCGCGACCTTCACCAGAAATTGCGCCATGCCCTGGTCCTGTTACCCCTCTGCCCTCTCAAGTCTAGCATTCGGAGAGGTTAACCCGACGTGAATACGCCCTAGTGAGTACGCTCAAAAGGTACCGCTGGTAACCCCTGCCACGCCTGCAACCGCGACATGCATGGATCACTATAAACGTATGATAATAATAAAGTTGCTATTCTGTTACTCCAAAATTCTCGTCGACAATCTCCACCCCCGGGGGAGGAGTGAAGCGAAAGCGCTGGTCGGGGATTGCGGCATTCTCCCGTTGATCGCTGAAGCGGTACTCGGTTACCGATTCATCCGCCTCTTCAAATTGGATGCGGTCAATGCGGTAGTCCGGTGTAATTTCGAGCACCACCTGGTTGATGCGGTCCGCCATGGCCCGGGGCACTCCCCGCAGCACCGTGTTACCCGCGGTCAAAGGGGCCACGTCCGGGGCCAGGGACAGGCCGTTCAGTTCCTTTTCCAGCTGTGTCTTGCCCAGAAGAAAGCCCAGGGGCGACCGCAGATCATCCAGTTTCTTCACTGAAGTCCTCCGCACCTGGCGATCTCCGGGAAGGTAAAACCAGGCGTCCTTGCCGTCGCTCAGGAACAGCTTCTCCTTGGGAGAACGGTATTCCCAGCGCATCTTGCCGGGTTTTTTCAGCCACAGGGAGCCCGATTCCGTGCGCTCAATGCCCGCACCCCGATAGCTCTCGGTAAATTCCGTCTGCAGGGTTTGCAGATGGTTGTAGTGATTGTCCACAGCCTGAGCGATGGCGCGGACATCAGGCGCAGGGTTCGCGGCCGCCGCCGGCAAAGCTACCAGCAAGATTGTGACCAAACGGGAAATCAAAGAAGCTACCGTCACCAGCTAACCATATCGCAGTTGGATGCCCAAAAAGTAGCGCCGGGACGGCGGCTCTACTTAGCCCCAAACGAAAACGTCCCAGACTCATAGAGTCATGGGACGCTCGTCGAACAGCCCTCCCCCGAAGTCTGCTCACAGACAGCCTACTGTCTTTAAGCGAGCCCGGGAATGGCCCGAATGTGCTACTGCAAGCCGTGTGGGCGCGAGCGCCCGCGCTCGTGCCGGTGCCACCACAAGCCGCGTGGGGACAGCCGCCCCGGCTGTCCGGGCGGAGCGGGGCTCCGCTCTTGTGTTGCCAGTTAAGAACCTGTCGAGAACGGCTTGAGGGGACAGCCGAGGGCGGCTGTCCTCATATGGCTGGTGGCAGTTACCGCACGAGCGCAGGCGCTCGCGCCCACATTCGATTTAGTCGGTGGGGAGAATCTTGGGCGATAGCGGCGCTTTGTAACCGGGAGGCGTGCCCTTCTCGATGAAGGGGAAATCGTCCGGAGTCTGCAGTTCCACTCTTCCGTCGGGCATGAGCTTGTAGGGCTGGCCGAGCGGGTCGCGGGGGATGCCCTGCAACATGCCGGCTGCCTGCAGCTCGGCAAAGCTGAAAGGGTAAAGCCCGGTCTGCTGGTGGTAGCGGTCGGTCAGCGCTTCTAGTGTCGTCACATCCTCATCGACTTTCAGGGCCCGCAGGTGGGCCGCGGCATTGGCCCGCACGTTGATGTCTTTCGTCGTCTGGTAGGTGGTGCTCCACATCATGCGGGCCATCTGCAGGTCTCCGGCATGCTCCGCCATCCTGCCTGCGAGGACGGCCAGCAGAGGGTGGGCGTTGGGAACTTGCGCGCCGCGGGCAAATGCAGCCGCCGCGCCGGCGTAGTCTTTCAGCTCCATGTAGTGAATGAATCCGTCGTTGTAGTAAAGCTGCCAGTTATCGGGATTGTTGCGGATACCGAATTCCTCGAGCGCGATGGCGCGCTCGGGCATGCCGGCGCCGTTGGGTGGCTTGGACGCCAGGAAATTCGCACCGTACTCATAGGCCACCAGCAGCTGAGGGTCAAGCGTGGTCGTGATTTCAAGCAGCGGGGCCAACAGATCATAATTCCGGGCGCCATCGTGATGCTTGCCGCCGTAATACTGCACCGCGCGGGTCCAGTAGATGTCGGCCAGCAGGCCGTTGTAGCCCAGGCTGAGCCGCTTGAGCGCCTGGGGCGAGGAAATGTAGAGCACTTCTTCGAGCGTGGCGTTGGTGCGCACCTGGTCCACGCGCCGCAGCAGAAGCACCGAGCCCGCCAGGGCGCCCAGCAAAAGCACGCTGAAAATGACGCTGACCCGCCGCGAGCCGCTCATTTGAGGTTCCGGCGTTCGAAGACCAGCACGGCCGCGCAGATGGCCATGGTGGTGTAAACCAGCGCGTACGCGCTGTTGTAAAGGACGAGTTGCCCCGACACCGGCTGGGAGTGGGCCACCGCGGTGATGACATTCAGCGCCGAGAAATTCGGCACCAGGTAAGCTGCACCCGTGGCCAGCCAGCGCGTGAGGCCATGGGTCATGCCGGCAAATCCGCGCAGATCTTCGGCGAAGCTGCCAATCACAAACAGCGAAAACGCAAATACCGCCGAAAGCAGTGGCGACGAAAACGAAGAAAAGAACAAGGTCAGCGCGGTGATGATCAGAAATTGCAGAATAATGAAATACAAGGCCACCAGCACCCAGCCATCCTGCTTCTGGAAATGATGGGAAACATAAAGCAGCGCAACCAGGACGCCGATGGCCATGAAGAAAGTGTTGACCGCCAGCGTGCCCGCCAGGCCGAAGAACTTGCCCACAATAAATTCCCAGCGCCGCACCGGCCGCGAGAGGACAGTATAGAGCGTGCGCTTCTCGATCTCCTTTGACACCAGGCCGATGCCGATGAAGATCGCAATCACCATGCCGAAGAGCGACACCGCGGTCAGGCCGAGATTGATCACCACCAGGCGTTCGATGTCGATCGAAATCTGGCCGACCACCACCGCCGCCCCCGACATCAGCAGGGCGAAGAAGATGAGGTTGTAGAGCACCCGGTCGCGCACCGCTTCGCGGAAGGTGTTGGACGCAATGTGAGTGATTCGCGATTTCATGCTCTTGCTCCCGCGCCCACGCCGGCGTTGGCCGGCTGCAGTTTCTGCAGGTAATAATCTTCCAGCGAGGTCCGCACCGGGATCACGGAAACCAGCCGCAGTCGCTCCCGCCGCAGGGCCTCGACGGCAGCATCCTGGTTGGCTTCAGAGAGCATGGCCCGCACCGTGTCGCGGGTGACATGGCACTCCGCGCCCAGGGCCCGCAACGATGCCGGCACGGTGGTTCCTTGCCACACCACCTCCACCTTGCCATGAACGCTCGAGGTGAGATCGGCCACCGCGCCCACGCCTCGCAATTCGCCCTGGTGGATGATGGCGACGCGATCGCACAACGCCTCGGCATCGGACAAAATGTGCGTGGAAAAGAAAACTGTCTTGCCTTCGACCTTCAGCTGCGCCATAAGGTCGCGCACTTCACGGCGGCCCATGGGATCCAGGCCCGACATCGGTTCGTCGAAGAAAACCACTTTAGGATCGTGCAGAATGGCTTGGGCGATTCCCACCCGCTGCAGCATGCCTTTGGAAAACTTGCGCAGCTGCACTCCGCCCACGTCGGGCAGGCCGACCCGTTTGAGAACGTCGTTGACCCGGGACGAGCGCTGTTTGGCTTCGAGTCCGGAAAGCTGGCCGTAGTAATCGAGCAGCTCGCGGGCGGTAAGATAATCGTAAAAGTAGGGCTGCTCCGGCAGGAAGCCGATCTGCGCCTTCATGCGCGGATCGTCGATCTCCATGCCGAGAATACGGGCCGAGCCGGCGGTGGGGAAGATGAGCCCCATGAGCAGCTTGAGCGTCGTGGTCTTGCCGGCGCCGTTCGGTCCAAGAAAGCCGAAGATTTCCCCCTCCTCGACCTTGAGATCAAGCGGACGCAGGGCATGCTTCGGCCGCTTGCGCCAGAAGCCAATGCTGTAGGTTTTTTCGAGGCCAAGAATTTCGATGGCAGCCATGGCGAATAACTCGGAAGCTCTCTCTGAAAATTATAAGCAAGATGAGGGGAATTGGGGATGGTCAACGCGGTTACGGAAGTCATCCGGTAAGACTCGAAGAAATCAGGGACAAAAAAAGGAACCGGGCGAACCCGGTTCCCAATTGGCTGTGTACCCTCCCCCAGAGTACAACGCCAAACTTGTTACTGCATGCTGGTGAAGGCCTGGCAGGCGGCGATGGTGGCCACCGGAATACTGCCCGCGAGGCCAGCATTGAAGCGAATGACGCCGTCTTCGGTCGAACAAAAATTCCGTACGCCGGTGATGTTGTAACTCACCGGGGAAGCGCCCGAAACGAATGCCGTAAATCCGGTGCCGGCGGGCGTCAGACCCGTGGCCGCGAACACGTATCCGCTTTTACTTCCTGTCCCCGCACTGGCGGTGGCCAGCGTGTTGTCAATCAGACAAGCTTGCAGAGAAGTTGGGGTGCAGGGAGCGAGACCGCCCAGGTTGCTCAGGGCGGCTGCATAGCCCACCGATGGGTAGGCCGTGTTATAGGCGAACTCCGCGGTGTTGATGTTGCGAATGGCGTTGACTGCCGACGCTTCGTTGGCGGCGATCCTGGCCCGAAGCAGGTTCGGGATGGCGATGGCCGCGATGATCAGAATGATCGCGACCACGATCAACAGCTCAATCAGAGAAAATCCTCCGCTGGCCGTTCTTCCCCCGGATCTGGTTCGATGGCAGCTCATGTCAGTCTTTACGGTTGCACTTTTGTCGCCAGACCCATCGAGTCCGGGATTACGGGCGTGCGCGAAATGCACTGAAAACAAAAGGTTTATAAACCACGTCACGGGGGCAGATCGGGCTGACGACAAGCCGCGGCGCTACCCTCGACAAAATTTGGCATCCCGCTGATCTCAAGTTGAGGAAAAAAACAAAGGGAGCAACGGATGGTCCGTTGCTCCCGGTCTGGGGGACCTCCCCCAGGAATTGCTCTGACTTGCGGTTACTGCAGGACCAGGTAAGGAGCGATGGTGCAAGCCGCCGTACCAGCAGTGGTGCGAGCGGTAGATCCAGCGGTGTTGGGATCGAAGTGCAGTACACCGTCTTCTTCCGAGCAGAACCGGCGAACACCGGTCTGGTTGAAGACGAGAGGTGCTGATCCGATACCATAAACCACGTTGGTGGTAGCTGCGCCCACGACGGCGCCAACTGCGTCAACCGTGTAGCCGCTCTTGCCGCCGGCCACGATGTTGTTGGCCAGAGCAGAGTCGAGCAAGCAGGCCGCCAGGCTGGTCGGACCACCCGCTGCGCAAGCCTGATTGCCGGCGCCCGGTCCCAGAGCCACCAGCGTCGCCGCGTAGCCAACCGTCGGATACGCCGTCAGGTAAGTGACTTCGGCCGTGTTGATGGTGCGCACCGAGCTGACTGAAGACGACTCGTTAGCCGCAATACGAGCCCGCAGCAAGTTCGGGATAGCGATCGCGGCGATGATCAGAATGATCGCCACCACGATCAGCAACTCGATCAATGAAAAACCCTTCTGTTTCCGCATCTAGTTTGTCCCTTCTCCCCGTACTGAATGTGGTTCCGGTAGACCCACCTTAATGGCTATCATAGCAATCCTGTCGCCAACCCTGCCGGCGACGCCCGGCGCTCTCCGGCTGTTTGTTTTGATGGCATTGAGTGCGAATTCGATCACCCTTCTCCTGGTCCACCGGACAGCCATATGGTGGCTGTGCCATATAGTGTCACCCGGCTCCCAATCTGCGTCATCGCGGGATCACTCCCAAAAAAGAAAACCGGGAGCAACGGAGTGTCCGTTGCTCCCGGTGTGTACCCTCCCCAGGTACTTTGCCTGCTCTTACTATTGCAGGACCAGGTAAGGAGCGATGGTGCAAGCCGCCGTACCAGCGGTGGTGCGGGCGGTAGATCCAGCAGTGTTGGGATCGAAGTGCAGTACACCGTCTTCTTCCGAGCAGAACCGGCGAACACCGGTCTGGTTGAAGACGAGAGGCGCTGCGCCGATACCATAAACCACGTTGGTGGTAGCCGCGCCCACGACGGCGCCAACTGCGTCAACCGTGTAACCGCTCTTGCCGCCGGCCACGATGTTGTTGGCCAGAGCAGAGTCGAGCAAGCAGGCCGCCAGGCTGGTCGGACCACCGGCTGCGCAAGCCTGATTGCCGGCGCCCGGTCCCAGAGCCACCAGCGTCGCCGAATAACCAACCGTCGGATACGCTGTCAGATAAGTCACTTCCGCTGTGTTGATGGTGCGAACCGCGCTCACCGCAGACGACTCGTTAGCGGCGATACGCGCCCGCAGCAAGTTCGGGATAGCGATCGCGGCGATGATCAGAATGATCGCCACCACGATCAGCAACTCGATCAATGAAAAACCCTTTTGTTTCCGCATCTAATTTGTCCCTCTCCCCGTTTGAAATAAGGTCTTTTTACGGACCTGAATTGTGACTGTTGTGGTGCAATCCAGCCGCCAACTCTGGCCGCAGTTGCCGGGTCTGAACCCAAAGCCTATACATGCTTTATTTTGAGAATTTTAACTCTGGGCGGGAACCGCCGCCAAATAGTCGAGGGCCTGACCGGGAGGGTCAGAATGACAGAATTCGTCAAAAACGCGCGCGTTTCGTGTCATCCGGCCAATTCTGTTTCAAAATGAGAAAACGGGAGCAACGAAGGTTTCCGTTGCTCCCGTTTGGACTTTTGTTATTGAAACGCTTGCTTATTGCAGGACCAGGTACGGCGCGGCGCTGCAAGCGGCCACGCCAGCGGTGGTGCGAGCAGTCGAACCGGCGGTGTTCGGATCGAAGTGAATCACCGCGTCCGAGGATGAACAGAAGCGCCGCACCCCGGTCTGGTTGAACACCAGCGGAGCTGAGCCAATGCCGTAGGTCACGTTGGTGGTGGCTGCGCCAACCACGGTGCCCACCGCGTCGACGGTGTAGCCGCTCTTACCGCCGGCGACAATGTTGTTGGCCAGCGCGGAGTCGAGCAGACAAGCCGCCAGACTGGTCGGACCACCCGCCGCGCAGGCCTGATTGCCCGCGCCCGGTCCTAAGGCAACCAGCGTGGCCGCGTAGCCAACGGTCGGATAAGCGGTCGAGTAAGTTACTTCGGCGGTGTTGATGGTACGAATCGAGCTGACCGAAGACGATTCGTTAGCCGCAATACGAGCCCGCAACAGGTTCGGGATCGCGATGGCCGCGATGATCAGAATGATCGCGACGACGATTAACAACTCAATCAATGAAAAACCCCTCTGTTTCCGCATCGGTTGGTTTCCTCTTCTAAAAGTATTGTAGGCTTTTCGCGCCCCAGTTGCCTTTCAGGAGGCAGTTTGGAGGCCGTTGTCACCCGGACCTCGCCTCTCTCATGCCTCCTGACTTAAGTCGTGCGGATTCATCGCCATCGACAAATCCAAACCCGTCCGCTGGTTTGATCACCCTGTCCTCAGGGACAGGCGAAACCTTCGAGGTTGACAAATTCTGTCACCCAGAATACCCAGTCCTGTCCGATCGAGTGGGGTTTATTGAAACTTCGTCGCTCGACCGACGATTGATCGTTCCCGTCCGATGGCAAAGCTACCTGACGCACGCTCCCATAGCGCTATTATGCCACCGCTCGACCCTGAAGGCCGGCGTCCAAGGTTCGGGCCTGACGTAGAATAGCTGGCTCTGGCATCTACGATGAGCCCGCCGCCCCGACTTGAGATCGATTCCAATATCGTCCGTGCCTGGTCCATTCCGGCGCC
>DASQHA010000357.1:0-2616 GCA_035632335.1 Terriglobales bacterium | reverse complement strand
CCGGAATTCTGGGACCAGATGATCGCGGTCAATCTCAAGCACCAGTTTTTCACCAGCCAGGCGGTGATTCCGGCGATGAAGAAGGCGGGGAGGGGCTCGATCATCAACCTGAGCTCGATCTGCTGGATGATCCCATCGGTTGGATTGCCGGTCTACGTCACCGCGAAGGCCGCGATCGTCGGCCTTACGCGCACCCTGGCTCATGAACTGGGAGCAGACAACATTCGCGTAAACTGCGTTCTGCCGGGGGCGATCCTCACCGAGCGTCAAAAGCAGTTATGGTTTACGGACGCCTACAAGGCGGAGATTCTCCGGGGCCAGGCCCTCAAGCGTATGATCATGCCCGAAGAAGTTGCCCGCCTCGTGCTTTTCCTGGCGGCGGATGACAGCGCTGCAATTACCAATCAAAGCTATGTGATCGATGGCGGCTGGGTTTAAGTTGTCAAAGTCGAAAATCCTGCATGGACGGGAGGCAGACATGAAAGGCGAGAAAGCTCCAATCGCTGAATCGGCCGTGAAAGCCATCACCCGGCGAAGCCTTTTGCATGGCGCATCCGCCGCCACGGTCGTGGGAATGGTGGGAAGCAAGTCGCTTTCACAGACTGCCGGCGGCGACCAGGCACGACCGGCTGCGTCGGCCTCCGCCGACAAGAGCAGGTCTTTCCCCGATAAGTTCCTGTGGGGATGCGCGACCGCGGGACATCAGGTAGAGGGCAACAACACCAGCAGCGACCTTTGGTTGATGGAGCATCTGCCCGGCACCATTTTCAAAGAGCCCTCGGGCGATGCCTGCGATCACTACCACCTCTATCCGCAAGATATAAGCATGCTGGCCGACCTGGGCTTCAACACTTATCGCTTTTCGCTGGAATGGGCGCGCATTGAGCCCGAGGAAGGTTTCTATTCCAACGCCGAGCTGGAACATTACCGGCGCATGCTGGCCACCTGTCACGAGCATCATCTGACCACGCTGCTGACGTACTCTCATTTCAGCATGCCACGCTGGTTCGCGGTTAAGGGAGGATGGCAGAATCCCTCGGCTCCCGACCTGTATGCGCGCTTCTGCGACAAGGCCACGCGGCATCTGGGCGACCTGGTAAACTACGCGTCCACTTTCAACGAGCCTGATGTTCCCCAACTGCTGAACTGGATCAACTTGCCGGGGACAGAGGGAAAAAGCCTGATCGAGGTCATGCAGGGAAGTTTGGGCCGGGTGCGTCAGCAGGTCAACGCTCCGGAGTTCGCCAGCTTCTTTCTCGGGGATAATAAGAAAATCCGCGATGGCCTGCTGGCGGCGCACCATAAAGGCAAAGCCGCGATGAAGGCGGTAAGGAGCGATATGCCCGTGGGCTTTAATCTCGCCATGACGGACGACCAGCCCGCCCTCGAAGACAGTCATCTGGACGAGAAGCGCGCCGATGTTTATGGTCCCTGGCTGGAGGTTGCGAAACAATGCGACTATCTGGGGGTGCAGACGTATTCGCGGTCCATCGTCGGGAAGAAGGACTTGCCCGTCCCCAAAGGCGCCGAGACCACCCAGGTAGGCTGGGAGTTCTATCCGGAATGTGTTGAGCACGTGGTGCGCTACGCCAGTAAGGCAACCGGCGTGCCCATCATCGTGACCGAAAACGGAATCGCCACCACCGATGACAGTCGCCGGGTGCTGTATCTTCAGCGCGCTCTCGCCGGCCTAAAGCGCGCCGTTGACGATGGCGTGGATGTCCGCGGCTATATGGTCTGGTCGCTGCTCGATAATTTCGAGTGGATGTCCGGGTTCGAACCCAAGTTTGGAATCGTCGCGGTGGATCGCACCACGCAACGGCGAACCATCAAGCCCAGCGCGGCAATGCTGGGCAACATCGCGCGCACCAATTCGCTGTAGGTTTAATTACCAGCATGTCTTTTCTGGCAAACGGGGCTGCCGCGAAACCGCGACGCCAGCCATTGATCGAGCCAGGTCTGCGTCGGTCTGCCGTCGGGCTGACGATGATCGAACCACAACGGGCAGGAAGGGCGATGAATTGAAAGCACTGGTGCTCAAAGAACCGGGTCAGGCGGAAATCAGGTCAGTCCCGGAACCGGTCGTCACGCCGAGCAGCCTGCTTTTGAAGGTGAGGATGGTCGGCTTCTGCGGCAGTGATCTGAATTCCTTCCGCGGCCGCAACCCTCTCGTCTCCTTCCCTCGAATACCGGGCCACGAAGTCTCGGCCTCGATCGTCGAGGGCAGCCGGTTGAACCCCGCGCTCGCTGCCGGCGTAGATGTGACCTTGTCTCCTTATACCAGTTGCGGAAAATGCGCTTCGTGCCGGCGCGGCCGTCCCAACGCCTGCCAATTCAACGAGACTCTGGGGGTGCAGCGCGACGGCGCGGCCACGGAATACATCGTCGTGCCCTGCGAAAGAATTTATCCGGCCAAGCTTACGCTGAAAGAGTTGTGCCTGGTGGAACCATTGACCGTGGGTTTCCACGCGGTGGCCCGGGGACGCGTGACCGCTGAAGATACGGTGGCGGTCCTGGGCTGCGGCGGAGTCGGACTCGGAGCCGTAGCGGCTTCCGGTTTCCGCGGCGCCAGGACCATTGGCGTCGACATGGATGACGATAAACTGCACACCGCGC
>DASQHA010000356.1:0-3037 GCA_035632335.1 Terriglobales bacterium | reverse complement strand
TGGGGATTCATGACGGGCTGGGTCTCATTCTTCGCGGGCTTCTCCGCGCCCATCGCGCTGGCGGCCCTGGCATTCGCCGATTACGTCGGGTATTTTTTCCCGGCGTTCAAGCAAGCCAACGCGCAGTTTACGATCGGCTCGGGAGCACTGTCGTTGCGTTTGGGCGGGGCCGAGCTGCTGGCGTCCACCCTGATCGCCGGATTTACCATCCTGAACTGCTTCGGCGTGGGCCGGACGGCCAAAGTCCAGAACGTGCTCACCGGCACCAAGCTGGTCGTGATTGCCTCGTTTGTTGTGGCCGGATTCGCCGCGGGCACGGGCAGTTGGGAACACTTTTCGCAGCCGGCGGTGCGGACCTCGACGGTCTCGGTTCCCGTGCAGTTCATGATCAGCTTGCTCTGGGTCATGGTGGGGTATAGCGGCTGGAATGCGGCGACCTACGTAGCGGAGGAGCTGAAGCAACCGGAGCGCACCCTGCCACTAGCGCTGGCTACGGGCACGGCCCTGGTGACCGCGCTCTATATTGGTCTCAATCTCATCTTCATCTATTCGACGCCGCTCGAGCAGATGAAGGGGGTGGTCGCGATCGGCTCTCTCTCGGCATCGAACCTGTTTGGGCCGCAGGTGGCCGGCGCATTCGCGGCCCTGATGGCCGTCTCCATCACGTCGACCGTGAATGCCGAGGTGACGATCGGCCCGCGCGTGTATTACGCCATGGCGAAAAACCGCGCGTTCTTCAAAGCGGCGGCCACAGTAAACCCGAAGTGGCACACTCCGGTGGCAGCGATTATCGCGCAGGGCATATGCGCCATGCTTATGACGCTGACGCCGTTTCCGCAGCTCGTGCTTTACATCGGGTTCAGCCTGACGTTTTTCAGCGTGATGTCGGTGGCGAGTGTGTTTGTTTTCCGCCGCTCGCCGCGCTGGCAGAAGACGCGGGCGGTGAGCTTTGCGTTTCCGCTGGTACCCGGCGCGTATATTCTGGTGGGCGCGGGCATGATCGTTTACGGGATGATCTGGCAACCCAGGGCTTCCATCACCGCGCTGGCAACAATTGCGGCGGGGGCGGCAGTGTATCACTTTGCCGTGGCGAAGAAGAACCCGGAAGACGGAAGGCAGCCGGAAGCCAGCGATCTCTCCTGACCAGTTCAGTTCGCCGCGTCGCCGCGGTGCGTGTCGCGAAACTCCTGATCGATGGGTTTGCGTCCGGCGAAGCCTTCCTGCGTGCCGTGCCAGAAACCGATGCTCGATTCCCCGAGCTTCCAGCACAGGTAGACTTCTTCGCCGCGAAACAACGTGGGAAAATCAACCAGCCCGATATCCAGGTCCTTGATGATGCAGCCCGATTCCTGAATTCTCTGCATGGCGGCTTTGAGCTGCTCGGCGCTTTGGTCGCGGTGCAGCTTGTGTTGATAGACCTTCTCGCGGTCGACCAGCACTCCGCCCAGCATGATCACGCGCTGATTGATGGACTGGAGAGCACCCTCGGCCCGCTCGAATTCGGATTTCAGCGAAATTGCCTGACGCATGCTCTCTTCGATTGCGGGCAGAAGGCTCTCCGCCTCCTCCAAGGTGAAACGTCGGGACATTCGGGAGGCTCGCTGGCGGCCTCGCGGAGTTAAATGCCCGATACCTGAATCGACATCGAGCGGCTCCGGGGGCCATCGAACTCGGCCAGGATGATGCTCTGCCAGGTGCCCAACAGCACCTCGGAATTACGGACCTGCAGGCAGAGGCTTTGGCCCATCAGCATGCCGCGGAGGTGCGAATCGGCGTTTTTCCGCTCGCAATCCGAGAATTGGGGATTGTTGTGGCGCCAGTCGTGCTCCCGGCAAACCAACTGGTCGAGAAACGACTGCACATCTTGCAGCAAGGCGTCCTGCCACTCGTTGATGAAAACGGCGGTGGTGGTGTGGAGGGACTGCAGGTGAACCATCCCGTCGCGCACGCCGCTCTTGCGCACGATTTCATTAATGCGATCGGTGACGTTGATGAGCTGCATGCGCTCACTGGTGATCCAATCCACAATCCGATTGAACATCTTGAATCCACCCTGTGCCGCCCGCTCCGATCCGATCTGCGAGATCGGTTCTGCTGCCGCGAGTCTTGCCTGATGAATACTCATCTGTGCTCCTCTTCTGTAAGATCCAAACCTTTCGCGCGCGGTTCCAAGAAAATGTGTTGCAATTTACAATTCGTATAATTATAGCAAGCAAGTACTTCAAAAAATGAAACGCTTTGCGCTTTTGCTAACCTTATTTGCGTCACCCGCTTTCCCCTGGGGCTGCGAAGGCCACCGCACGATTGCGCTGATTGCGCTCGGCGAGCTGAGCCCCAACGCCCGGAGCATGACGGCGAGCCTGCTCGAGGGGCAGCCCGGCGATCCGTCGCTGCACCGCTTTTGCGGGCCCAGCGGCCTGGCCCCGTTCGCGGACATGGCTACGTGGGCCGATGATATCCGGGAACGGCGGAAAGAAACGGCGCCCTGGCATTTCATCGACATTCCCATGGGAGCCACGCGCGAACGCATGTACGACGCATGCCCCGCCGCCACAGGATGCGTCACCAGTGTTATTCGCGGGCAACTGGACGTGCTGCGGTCGGCGGCGGCAGGCAATCCTGCCAAGGCCGAGGCGCTGATGTTCGTCATCCACCTGGTAGGGGATCTGCATCAGCCCCTGCATGCGGCCGATAACAACGATCGCGGCGGAAACTGCCTGCCGGTGGCTTTCTTCAATCAGAAACCGGAGGAGACGAAGAGGGGCGAAAATTTCCGCCCCAATCTGCACGGCGTCTGGGACACCGACCTGGTCGAGCGCACGGCCAAGGGGCTCGGCCCTGCCGAGTTTGCGCGCGAGCTGAGCGCCGAGTTTGCAGCGGAAATGGACGCCTGGAGGAAGCAGGCAATCAACCTGGACGACTGGACCTGGGAGAGCCACAAGCTGGCGGCAAACATAGCCTACGGAGATCTTTCGCGAGCGGTCCCGCTCGAGAGCCCGCGTCCCATCGAAAGTTGCGCGGACGACAACCATGTCGC
>DASQHA010000355.1:0-9034 GCA_035632335.1 Terriglobales bacterium | reverse complement strand
GGTGAAACGGCTGGAAGGCAACTCGTCGAGTATGCGGATCCAGAAGAACCCGGATTCGGTCGTCATCACGGACGAAAATGCGCTTCCGCTCGGATTCAAGGAGGTGGTGGTGACAATGCCGGCCTCTGTGTGGGAGGCACTGCTCGAGCGGCTGGAAAAGGACGAACGCGCCAGCTTCGAGGCGCGGGTAAAGAGAACCGAGATCAAACCAGACAAGCGGGCGCTGGCAAGTGAGTTGAAGAACGGAAGCGAAATCCCCGGAGCCGATCTGAAGTTTGGTGATTTTCGCCTGGTCATTAGTTAGACGATGTCAGATCGAACTTTAGCAGGAGAAGAATGACGAAGACCAGGGCCGAGCGACTGACTGGATGTGAAGTGCGCCGGCTCGAGGAGGCAGACGCCGATGGCCGCGTCGTATATGGCGCTTTCCACGGTGATGAGCTGATCGCCGAAGCCGCCCATCTTACCGATGACCATGCGTTACAGATCCTGGTGCGCCAGATCTACACGCTTCATTCGCTCGAAGTGCTCAAGCAACACGGCTGGCGGTGCGCGAGGTGCCGCAGGGCCCGGCGTCTTCAGATTCACCACCGCCAGTACCGGTCCCATGGAGGCACCCACCGAATGGAAAACCTCGAGCCCGTGTGCTGGGACTGCCACAAGCTGATCCACAAACTGGAACGATCGAAGTGACTGCTCCCATGATGAGTTTCTTGAGCGATGAGACCCTGGTCCGCTTCTGGCCTCGCTGATCCTGTCGCCAGATTTTGGTGGGAGCCGACAGGGGAGATCTTCGCTTATGAACGCCGGGTGGATGTACTCGGGAAGGAGTAGCCTGATAGCCCCTAGAAAGTTGCTTCAATAGGAACTATGCTTGAAATCACGCCAATGGTTGACGAGTTTCCATCGCCGATCCGGCGATTTCATAAGACAGCTCTAGAGAAGAGGAAGCGCCCTGTGTGCTTACCGTCAGACGGAAGGCCCGGCCGTGGTCAGGACGCGGAAACCTGCCGGCGCCTGCTCGATGTCGCCGTCCGCGCCGATACCCACGAGGGCACCCGGCAAGGCCTCGAGGACGCCCGGTTCAGGTGCTCCACATTCGACACGGTGCAAGGAGGAAGTTCAAGGGCTCCGATGTCGCACAGATTACTCACGGTGCGCCAAGTGCCAACGTCAAGCGTCTGCCAACACACCAGCGCAGGTCCCATGGCGGTACCCACAGAATTCCCGGCTCTTGGATAATGAATAACTTCCCTGCATTTAACAATTTACGCGTAGAATGGCCTCGCGGATGCCATACGATCTTACCGGTTTACGAGCTTGGAGGCTGAAGAACTACACATGAATCACGAAACTGGGTCGGCCAGTCGCGGCGCAGCGACGGAAGCGGTCGACAGGTCAGGCCTCGGTCTGTATTATGTGCTCTTCTTCATCTCTGGTATCCCCGCGCTCCTTTATCAGATCGTCTGGCAACGCGCACTTTTCACGATCTACGGAGTCAACATCGAGTCCGTAACCGTCATCGTTACCGTGTTCATGCTCGGCCTTGGGCTGGGCAGCCTCGCCGGCGGTAAGCTATCCACGCGCTCCAGCATGCGCCTGCTTCGTACCTTTGGCCTGCTTGAGCTTGGTATTGGGACGTTTGGCGCTGTCTCCCTCAATGCGTTCCATCTGGTTGCATCGATTACCGCCGGCGCCTCTACCCTGGAAACCGGGATCGCAACTTTCGTCCTTCTGCTGGTCCCCACCCTTCTGATGGGCAGCACATTGCCTCTTCTAGCCGCTTACTTCGTACGCCGCACTGGCAATGTGGGGGAGTCGGTGGGCGTTCTTTATTGTGTGAACACGTTTGGTTCAGCCACCGCCTGCTTCGCCGCTGCCTGGTTCGTTATGCGCGCTCTTGGTGAGTCCGGCTCGGTCCGGTTGGCAGCGCTTTTCAATGGCGTTGTCGCGCTCAGCGCCCTGGTGTTGGACGCGAAGTCTTCGTCGGAATCCGCCATAGCGGCAAATCTCGCTCAACCAGTTTCCCCGGTTGACGCGAAGTTGATTCCCTTCGGCCTTGGCATATTTCTGGCCGCGGCGGCTGGCTTCATCTCGCTGGCGTACGAAATCATCTGGTACCGGTTATATTCCTTCGTGTCAGGCGGAGTGGCGCCGTGCTTTGCGCAGTTGCTGGGCTGGTATCTGGCTGGTATTGCGTACGGATCCCTCATGGTCCGAGACATGTGCCGCCAGAAACTGCGAGACCACATGGCTCGAGCCGCCGGTGCGGCCGCCATATTCATGGTGTGGGGAAACGTGATCGGTTTCCTGTTGGGGCCAATCGTAGGGCAGTCCGTCCGGCATGTGCCTTACACCCTGACCTTTCCGATGGCGTTCATTGGCGCATCCCTGCTGGGAGCTTCATTCCCATTGCTGTCGCACGCGGCGATCGGTCCGCGGCAGACAGCCGGAAAAAGGATCAGCTACTTATATCTTGGCAATATCGTCGGTTCCGCGTCAGGGAGCTTTCTTGTCGGTTTCATATTGATGGACCACTGGTCGACTCGCGCGGTCTCCGTAATCCTTCTCGCGCTGGGCGCCCTGGTCGCAATTCTTTTGGCCGGAGTTGCTGCGCGCCCGATATACCTGCGGCCCTCGCTCGCAGCCGGGCTCGCTTTGTCGGCGGCTCTCATCTGGTTTTCAGGAACGCTCTTCTCCGGCATGTACGAGCGGATGGTTTTCGAAAGCGCTTATGTTCCTGGTTTCACCTTTCGGTACGTGATTGAGAACCGCAGCGGCGTGATTGCGGTGACGCGCGATGGCACGGTAATCGGCGGTGGCGTCTACGATGGCCGATTCAACACCAGCCTGGTTCACGACACCAACGCCATCTTTCGCGCTTATGCCATCAGTGCCATGCATCCGCTCCCAAAGCAGGTGCTGATGGTTGGGCTGTCATCGGGTTCATGGGCGCAGGTCATCGCCAATAACCCTCGGGTCGAGAGACTGACCATTGTCGAGATCAATCCTGGCTATCTGCAACTGATACCGCAGTATCGCGAGATCGCCAGCCTGCTACGAAATCCAAAAGTAGAGATCGTGATCAATGATGCACGTCGCTGGCTGGTGCAGAATCCCGAGAGAAGGTTCGATTTGATTGTGAGTAATACGACCTTCCATTGGCGGGCGCACGTGTCGAATCTGCTGTCGGTTGAATTTCTGAGGCTGATCCGGTCCCACCTTAAGCCCGGCGGCATTCACTACTACAACACGACATGGTCAGGAGAGGCGATGTTGACGGGTGCGAGCGAATTCCCGTATGTCCTGCGCGTCGCCAGTTTCTTGGCGGTAAGCGACAGCCCCATTTCGCTGGATAAGCAACTGTGGGAAGCCTCGCTTCGCGGGTATCGCATCGACGGCAAACCGGTCTTCGATCTCACGGACGGTAATCAACGCCGCCGTATACTCGAAGTCTTATCATTAGCCGACACAGTAAGCCACCCGAACGGCTCCGAGCCGATGCGGCTGGAGCCCGCAGAAAGCCTCCGTCATCGGCTGAAAGGTGCGCGCATCATAACCGACGACAACATGGGCACGGAGTGGATGTAGCGCCATATGAGGTGGGCCCGGCAAGCCTAGCCGCTTCGCAGCATCGGGGTTTTTCCTGATACCCGCGAAACATTCCTTGGTCATCGGTAAAATACCTAAAGGACCCATGAGCCGCGCTGGCGCGCGAAATGGCTTCTCAGGTGCTGCTCACATGCTCCACTTCTCCTAACGGCCACACCGCTAATGAACGAGGCGACATCCAATCCCAAGCCTGCAGCGCTGATCGAGATGCGCTTGCCGGCGGACCGAGAATCGGTGAGGTTAGCTCTTGGGACTGTACTGCCATACGCAATCACCATCTTCGTTAGCGCCTTTCTCCTGTTTCAAATCGAGCCGATCATCGCCAAGATCATTCTGCCCTGGTTTGGCGGTTCGGCAGCCGTGTGGACCACCTGTTTGCTGTTTTTTCAGGTTGTTCTGCTGCTGGGCTACTGCTACGCGCATCTTTCCATTCGCCGGTTGACGCCGCCCTGGCAGGCTTACACACATGCCGCCCTGCTAGCGTCGAGCCTCTTGCTGCTCCCGGTCATCCCGAGCGCAGCCTGGAGGCCTTCTGGTTCGGAGGAGCCAACCATGCGCATCCTCGGATTGCTGGCAGTAACCATCGGACTACCCTATCTGCTGCTTTCAGCGACCACTCCGCTGTTACAGGCATGGCTCGCCAGGAGTCGCACTGTTGCGCCTTATCGGCTTTTTGCCCTTTCCAATCTCGGCTCGATGCTCGCTCTGATCAGTTATCCCTTTCTGGTGGAGCCGGCAATTCCTACACGGTCGCAGGCTGTCGTGTGGTCTGTGGCGTACGCAGCATTTGTTCTGCTGTGCAGTTTCGTCGCGTTTGTCTCGAGGTCGGGCGAGCGCATGCGGCAGGCAGTGTCTGCCGGGACCCGGCCCGCTTGGACCCGTCAATTGCTGTGGTTGGCTCTGACTGCTTGTGCTTCCACGCTGCTGCTGGCCGTCACCAACCACGTAACGCAGAACGTCGCGTCTATTCCATTTCTTTGGGTGGCACCGCTCGTGCTCTATCTGCTGAGCTTCATTCTTTGCTTCGAGGGAAGGAATTGGTACCGGCGCTCTGTCTGGCTGCCGCTTGCCGCGCTAGGACTTGGCGGCATGGCTTTCGCGATGCAGGGAAATCGCCAGATCCTGCCGGTCGTCGTGAGTCTGCCGCTGTTCTGTGGAGGGCTCTTCGTCTGCTGTATGACGATGCATGGTGAGCTGGCGCGAACGAAACCCGGCTCGCAACATCTCACCTCGTTTTATCTGATGTGCTCTCTGGGCGGCGCGGTTGGAGGCATGTTTGTCGGATTGCTGGCGCCGCACATCTTCACTCAATATTCCGAGCTGCCCCTGGCTATGGTGTGGTGCGCGTTTCTCATCTACGTGGTTGTGGGGCAGGAGCCGCCTGCCCGGTTCCGGCCATCTGCCTGGAATCCGCTATGGCTTGCGACGTTGGCCGGTACCGTTGTTCTCGCGTTCTACCTCAGCCCGCTCGCAAGCGAATGGGCCCCGGGCACTCGGCTGACGGTCCGAAATTTCTACGGCACGCTGCGTGTGAATGATTCCGAGGGCGTACGCAAGCTCACCAACGGCATCATCAGCCATGGAGAGCAGATTCTCGATCCAGGCCGGCGCCGGCAGCCAACGTCCTATTACGGCCCCGATAGCGGCGCGGGCCTGGCCCTGCGGGAAACTCAGACCGTCCGCAACCGGCGTGTGGGCGTCATTGGTTTGGGGACCGGGACGCTGGCCGCCTATGGTCAGCCGGGAGACTACTTTCGCTTCTACGAAATCAATCCGCTGGTGCTCGACGTCGCCCGCACCCAGTTCACTTTCTTACAAGACTCGAAGGCCCGCATCGAAGTCGCTCTCGGCGATGCCCGCCTGTCGCTCGAGCGCGAACCGGCCGAGAATTACGACGTCCTTGTGGTAGATGCTTTCACCAGCGACGCCATTCCGATGCATCTCTTGACACGGGAAGCCTTCGCCTTGTATTTCCGCCATCTGAAAAAAAGCGGCGTTGTGGCCGTGCATGTGTCGAATCTGCATCTGAACCTGACCCCCATCGTGCGGCTGGCCGCCGATGCGCTGGGCAAGCAGGCCGTCATGATCGAATCCCCAGGCGATAGAGCTCAGCACACTTCACTCGCCACCTGGGTACTTGTCGGCAACGCTCAATCTCTCGGTAGTCCTCTCATCCGCGTGGCAGCTACTAATATCAAGCGCAGCCCTGGCGTGCACCCATGGACCGATGATTACAACAATCTGGTTCAGGTTCTGAGATAGGTCAGGCTGACGCCCAGCCCGAGAGAAATGCTGCCGCATTTCCGCTACCTGGGGTGGCGGCAGCACCCGAATCAGACTGAACAGCTCCAAACGCTCACTTCGGCGGCGCTGCAGGTGCCGGCGCGGGAGCTGCGTTCGGCGGGGTCAACTGCGCCGGTTGGAACGTGGTGTCCTGCAGCCCCGACCCGCCTATACCCTGCGCCTGCTCCAGCCTGGGGAAAGTCAAGCTCTTCATCATTTGTTCGATCGGAATGGCTTCCTCCGGTGGTGTTACCGGCACAGGTCCTGTGGTCTCAATCCCCGGCGTACGCATCGGTTTATGCGTAGTTGGGTCCATAAGCGCCTTTGGATAGCTGAGTTCGGTTAGGGCTTGGCCGGCAGGAATGGGGCGAACCAGTTCCGGCGTGACGATCACCAACAGTTCGGTGTTGTTCTTCGTTAAGGATCGCGATTGGAAGATCTTCCCCAACAGAGGAATATCGCCGAGCAGCGGGATTTTATCGATCGTCTCAGTCAGGCGGCGATCCAACAGGCCGGTGATGACAAAACTCTGGCCCGATGACAACTCTATGTTGGTGCGGACCCTGCGCACCGATAGGCCGGGAATAACGAAGCCCGATAGCGTCAACGAGTTGCCAAAATCCAAAGCGCTGACCTCCGGAGCCAGGTCCAGCCGGATGGTCCCTCGCGGGGTAATGGTCGGAATGAAATTAATCCGGACGCCGAATTCACGAAAGGCAACCGTGACAGCGCCAAGTCCAAAACCGCCTCCTTGCAGCGTGGGGTACGGGAACTCGCCGCCGGCGAGGAAACTGGCCAGTCTCCCGTTGATCGCCAGAACGTTGGGTTCGGCGAGAATCTCGGTGAGACCACGTGTTTCGAGGGCCTCGATCGCTGTCGCAAGGTTCAAGTCAGGACGAGCGAGAAAAATCTGGACGGCGTCCGAAAGGTTGAGCGAGCCAGAAAGTACACCTCTGCTACTGGTCGACTGGCTGCCAGTGGCCGTGCCCGATGGAGGCCCAAATTGCCCCGTCCCGATGCTTCCGACCGTGTTTGTTGCTCCCGTGCTGATGAGGGTCAGACCCAGCTGTTGAGCAGCATTCCGATCTATACTGGCAAATCGGACCTTTAGAAGGACCTGCTTCTCCGGCTCGGGGACAGTAACGTAAAGCAGATTGACCGTCTTGCCTAGAGTGCTGGCGATCGCCAGAGCTCGGTCTGAACTCGTCAAATCTTTCACTGTGCCGCGCACAAACACGGTGTCGTTTTCGTAACTGAGGTTGATCTTGTCCCCGGGCAGTTCTTTCCTGAGCTCGCGGCGAACCGCTTCCAGCCGCGCAGTGTTCACGAACGTATTGGGCTGCACCAGCAGATCGAAAAACAGCTTGTTCCCCCCTTGTTCCCAGACAATCAGGCTTGTTTCTCCCGTAGCCTTGCCGTTCACCAGCACCTCGCGCGGACTCACCGCCGTGGCTTCCGCAACGTCGTTGTAGCCCACCGAAATCCGCTCGATTGGCTGTGCGGTCGAAACAATCAGCGACTTGCCCACGGTAACTGTGAGTTCGTTAGGGGCCTCCTGGCTGCCCTCCGCAGCTTGCGGGCTGGGCGCCGGCGGCGCCGGGGCCGGTGCGCTTGGCGGCTGTTGGGCGGGAGGTTGTTGGGGCGCCGGTGTCTGTGGTGCGGGCGCCTGTAGAGCTGGCGTTTGCGCGCTCAGCGATTGCGCGGCCGCGGTCTGCGGCGATTGTCCTCCGCTGGCGGCGGCCAGCCTGGGATTCTTCACCCCGGCCACCACCAACAGAACGAGGATCCCTGCGAACGTTGTCCAGCGGTGGTGAAAGTTCATTGTTGTGGCTCCTCCGGTTTGCGGTTGAACTTGAGTTCCGATCGCCTGGGCCCATTCAGCACTTCGATCTGGTACGGTGGCAGCGGCGCAGCGGGTTTCGGCGGCATGACCGCAGCTATCGTCTTGGTTTCCGCGCGCTTGTGGGGTGCTGGTGCCGCGGGAGCCTTCGCTCCTTCAAACAGGTCGGCGACTTTGATGGCGGGCGGTTTCGTCTGCTCATTGTCGAGCGGATTCCGCAGAATTAACTGGATGCGCGTCTCGTTACTCGCCACACTTAGAATCTCGGCCTGCTCCGGGGTCACCAGTACGTTCACAACGGAAACCGGCATGGGCTTGCCTTCGGGGTCTTTCTGGATGTTGGTCGCTGCGGATAGGATTTCTATGTTCTGCAGCTTCAAAGGAGTCCGAGTCTCGGGATTCGAGCCAGCAGATGCTCCCGGAGGAGTCGCCGAAATCAGGACATCCACGCGCATCCCCGGAACCACGAACCCGGCTACGCCCACTACGTCGTTCACTCTCAGCGCCACGGCTCGCATACCAGGCGGGATGCTCGCTGCCAGCCCGGCCCCAGCCCCAGCGGGCGCCAGGCGGCTGTCATTAATCGGCTCTCCTTCATAGATCGCAGCCACCACGCCGCGACCCACCGCATCCTCTTTCTTCACGAGCATGCCCTGTGGCAGCGGTCCGGGCCACTGGCCGGTCTTCAGATCTTCGGCTTTGAGCAGCACACCAATGTCAAGCTTGCGGGCCGCAACCACTATCTCGGAGGTCACGGGAGCGGATGCCGAACTGATGCGCGTCCTCACCAGCCGGTAAACCACATAGCTTGCCCCTGCCGAAACGATCAGCGCGATCAGGAGAATCGTGAAAACTCTTTGGCTCATTTGCTATACCTCGTGCGGATTTGCAAAAACTGTTACCGCGCCTGCGGTTCTGAAGCATACACGGGCGGATTCTTTTCTCCACCCTGTCTCGCAGGCTCCCACCCCACTACGGTTCGCTGGCGGAGGGCCTGCGGGACTCGGAATCCCTTCAACGGCAATTCGGCACCCAATCCCGCCTACCCATTTCCCGTTTAAAAATCAGTCACTTATCGCACAGTGGCTGCCAGCCAGGACTGCTCGTGTGAACACTTGTATACATGGCTTTTCGGGGAAGTACCTGTCCGTAGACACCCGCCATAGTCCGGTAGCGGATTGCCCCCCTCTTGCTATTTCGATGTCATTGGCCTGAAGATTGCTTTTTGACCCCTGGCTTCGAGAAAATCGAGGATCGGCAGAAAATGAGAATTGTGACCACGGAGGAGCTGAGGGCGGC
>DASQHA010000354.1:0-29102 GCA_035632335.1 Terriglobales bacterium | reverse complement strand
CCGTGGGCCCGGAAAATCGGCAGAAAAGCTCCATACTCGAACCAGCGGGTGTAGAGTTCGGCATAGTCTTCGTATCCCCCTACATTGTCGCGCGCGTCCGAAGCATCGAGCAGGGGCGGATGCGCCGGATGGTGCTCCTTCGGCAGATATTGCCAGCCGCCGATATCCTGCGTCCAGTAGGCAATGCCGGAAGCAGTGAAGCCGAGCCCGGTGGGAATCTGGCGCTGCAGCGTATCCCAGGTGGGATAAATGTCCGACGACCAGAACATGCTGCCGTTGCGCTGCGCGCCCAGATAAGCGTCACGCGAAAGGATGAGCGCGCGATGCTTCGTGTCGCGCCGGAAACCGTCATAAAGAGCGGCGGTATGAACCAGCGGATAGATGTTGTAGTAGCGCGTGCCCGGCCCGACCGAGAAGTAACTGCCATTCGGCGGCAGGTCAGGCTCGGTTTCATCGGCCCAGATCGAATCGAATCCCTTGCTGATGATGTTATCGCGAATGGTTTCCCAGAACCAGCGCGCAGCCTCGGGGTTGGTGGTATCGATATCGGACCCTGCCCGGTCATAGGGAAGCCCGTTGGTCGGCGTGCCGTCGGCGAGATGTTCAAACCAGCCTTTTTTCAGCAGGAAATCGTAGTAGCGGGAGCCTTGCGTAAAGCGGGGCCACACGCTGATCATCGTCTGGAACCCCATGTCGTGCAGCTGGCGGTTCATGGCCGCCGGGTCGGGCCATTTTTCGGGAACAAAATCCATCTGCCCCATTTTCGAGTAATAGAACCAGTCCACCACCAGGATGTCGGCGGGAAGATGGCGCTCGCGATATCCCCGGGCCACGGCCAGCAGCTCCTCCTGCGAGGAGTAGCGCTGCTTGCACTGAATGTAGCCGTAAGCCGCCTTCGGCAGCAGCGGGGTGGCCCCGGTCAGCAGGCGGTATCCGGAATAGACTTCGTTGAGAGTATTGCCCGCAATCACGAAGAACGACACCCGGTCACCCACCTCAGAGGTCCAACGGGTCTGCTCGTTGAAGCCGGGCTCAATCACCGTTCGGGAGGGATTGTCCCAGATGATTCCATAACCGTAATTGGTCACCATGAAAGGCACGCAGACCGTGGGGCCGGCGGTCGCAGTGTAGTTGTGCCAGCATTCGATGCGATGTCCGCGACGATCCAGGAAACCCTCTTGATATTGGCCGAGGCCGTAGTAATGCTCGTCGTCCGGCGAAACGAAGCTGGCGCCCACCTGGTAGAAGGGAGGGTCGGTAGGACGTCTTTCGTTCAGCACGGCGGCGTTCCCGTCCTTGTAGTTAGGCACTGACATCGACCAACCGGTCATCTGCAGCAGGGTCTTGCCTTCCGGAGTGCGAATTGAAATGTTGGCCGGAGGAGCGGAGCCGTTAAAAAACTTTCCAATATCGACCTGGGTCGCCAGCGGTTTGCCGGGATGGTTCGCCGCAACCGTGACTACCAGGCGAGATGACCGGTAGACATCTCCCTGATCGCTTGGCTGGCGCGTCCAACCTTCAGCGGCGGGGGTGGCCACGAAACCGAAGCCAGGCGCGGCCAGGGCCGAAGTCCGGTTCAGGCTCAGGGTCACGCGGATGATATTAGGCGCGTAAGGCTCCAGCGCAATCGTCCCGCCATCCCGATCCATTACGATCGGCGTGGCTTGCGCGTTTGCCGGTCCGCCGCATGCGAGTGCCAGCATCAGGACCAGGCCAGTCCGGGGAAGGCCAGTGAGACGTTCACACAAGGTTGCGACAGAGGCGGAAAGAACCGAACGAATATCGTGACAAGTCGGGTGCGGGATGCCTGACACTCTCGGACCTCCGGAAATTATTGGGAATGAGTTTGTTAAGTGAGAGACAGCTATATCTTAATGTCAAACGCCGAGCAAGGCCTATGTGCCCGCCTTCCCGTGATGCTGTTCAGGTCAGATCTCTTCAGGCCAGATCAAGAAAAGCGATCCGTCCTCCTGGACTTTACTGGCGGTCGATGGCCGCCCTCCTGCTATCCTGAATCTGATCTCACGTGAAATCTCTATTACAGGATTCTCCCGAGCCGCCGGTGGTCGAGAACAAGATGGTGGGCCGGCTGGTTATTGGCCTGCTGCTGCTGGTTTCCGCCTTGGTGGGGGCCACGGCGGGACTGCTGCTCGTCTATTCCACCGACCTGCCGCAAGTCGATCAATTGGAACATTACCGGCCCAGCTCGATCACCGAACTCTACGACGATCAGGGACGCACCATCGGGTCCTTCGCGCTGCAACGCAGGGTGGTGGCCAGCTATGAAGACTATCCTCCGGTCCTGCGCCAGGCGCTGATTTCGATCGAAGACAAGGACTTTTACCGGCACTGGGGCATCAACGTGTGGCGCATCGCCGGGGCCGCCTATCGCGACATCCGGTCCGGCGGCAGAGTACAAGGCGCTTCCACCCTGACCATGCAGCTGGCACGCAATCTCTTCCTGTCTCCCGACCGCTCTTTTCATCGCAAGATTCAGGAAGCGCTGCTGGCGGTGCAGATCGAGCGCCGTTTCACCAAGCCGCAGATCTTCACCCTGTACGCCAACCAGATTTATCTCGGTCACGGCGTCTACGGATTCGAGGCCGCATCCCAGTTTTATTTCAGCAAACCGGCGAAGCGACTGACCCTCGACGAAGCCGCGCTGCTCGCCGGCCTGCCCAAATCGCCGTCCTATTATTCGCCTATCACGCATCCTGACCACGCGCTGAAGCGCCGCAACCTGGTGATCAACTCCATGCTCGAGGACGGCAACATTACGGCGCAGCAGGCAGCTGCGGCTCGCGATCAGCCCATCCATCTCGAAGTGGCCCATGATCCCGATTCGCTGGCGCCTTATTTTGTCGAAGAAATTCGCCGTTACCTCGAAGCCAAGTACGGCAGCGATCAAGTCCACGAAGGCGGCCTGAGGGTTTACACCTCGCTCGACATGGACCTGCAGCGCGCCGCCAACCGCGCCGTCTTCGACGGCCTGGCGGCTTATGAGCGCCGCCATGGCTGGCGGGGACGCCTGCAGAATGTTTTAACCGGCGATGTAACTCTGGCCAACTACCAGGACGCGGATTGGGACAGCGACCCCGAAGTCAACGGCTACGTCCACGCCCTGGTCCTGGCTGTGACGCCGGCCGCGGCGACCATCAAGTTCGGGCGCTACTCCGCGACGCTTGCGCCCGCCGACGCCTCCTGGACTCGCCGCAGGCTACTCGACATCCTGAAACCCGGCGACATTGCCTACGTGAAGATTCTTGCGCTGAACCCCGACGGAAAGGCGCGAGTCAGCCTGGAAGAAGACAGCGGCGTGCAGGGTGCACTGGTCGCGATCGACAATGCCACGGGCGAGATCAAGGCCATGGTGGGCGGACGCGATTTCAATGTCTCCAAGTTCAACCGCGCCACCCAGGCGTTGCGCCAGGTGGGCTCGTCCTTCAAGCCCTACGTTTACACCGCAGCCATCGATCGTGGAGCCACGCCGGACGACACCATCCTCGACGCGCCCGTCACATTCCCCACGCCGTCCGGCCCGTATGAACCTCACAATTACGACGAAAAGTTTGAAGGCACGATCACGCTTCGCCGCGCCCTGGCCCAGTCGCGCAATATCCCCGCCCTGAAACTGGCCGACAATCTCGGAATCAAAACGGTCATCGACTACGCTCACCGCTTCGGCATCACGGCGAATATTCCGCCCTATCTGCCGGTCGCGCTGGGCGCGGTCGAAATCACTCCCCTGGAGCAGACTTCGGCTTACAGCGTTTTTCCCAGTGACGGCGTGCACATCACGCCGCGCTACATCACCAAAGTGACTGACTACGAAGGGCGCACGCTGGAGGAAAACTTTCCCGACGTCAAGGATGTCGTCAGCGCCGGCACCGCGCGGACCATGACCGCCATGCTGCGGGAAGTCGTGCTGCACGGCACCGGCATGGCCGCAGCCTCGATGAACTATCCGCTGGCCGGAAAAACCGGCACCACCAACAACTTTACCGACGCCTGGTTCGTAGGCTTCTCGCCCTCCCTCACCTGTGGAGTGTGGGTAGGCTACGACGAAAAGAAATTTCTGGGAGCTAAGGAAACGGGCGCCCGCGCCGCGCTACCCATCTGGATGGACTTCATGAAGACCGCCTTGGCGGGAAAAGACCCCGGGGAATTCCCACCGCCGCCGGAGACCGTTCCGGCAGCGCATCCTGTCGACACGCCGGATACAGCGCCGGCGGGAGATGAGACGCACTAAGTCGGTGGCTCAGGATGACAGGGCGTTACTTTGCCAGCGCCGCGAAACTTTCATCCAGGATCCGCGCCGCCTCGTCCACGTCCGCTTTCCCGATATTCAGCGGCGGCGACATGCGAATCACATTGCCGTAGAATCCGCCCTTGCCCACCAGCAGCCCACGCTTGCGCGCCTCTTCCATCAAGGCATTGGTGCCGGCGGAGGCCGGTTTCTTGGTTTCGCGATCTTCCACCAATTCCAGCGCCTGCATCAGCCCCATGCCGCGCACGTCGCCGATGAGGGCGTGCTTCGCCTGCAATTCTTCCAGCTTCTTGCGGAAATATTCGCCCACCACCGCTGCGTTCGTCCGCAAATCATCTTCTTCAATGATGTCGATGACCGCCCGGGCAGTCACGCTGGTTACGGGATTGCCGCCGAAGGTCGAAATTGTCATGCCCTGGAATGAATCGGCAATTTCAGGCTTCGCGACCGTCAATCCGATCGGTGTGCCGTTGCCCAGTCCTTTCGCGGCGGTGATCATGTCCGGCTCCACTTCCCAATGTTCGATGCCGAACCATTTGCGTCCCGTGCGCCCCCATGCGGTCTGCACTTCATCGGAAATAAAATCACCGCCGTACTGTTTGACAATATTGAACGCCAGCTTGAAATACTCTTTCGGCGGCGTAATGAAACCACCTACGCCCTGAATCGGCTCCGCCAGGAAGGCCGCAATGCGCCCCGAAGTGGAAAACTGAATGACGCTCTCAATATCTTTCGCGCAAGCGACTTCACACGACGGATATTTCAGCCCCAGCGGGCAGCGATAGCAATACGGATTCATGGCGTGCACGATGCCGACTTCAATCGTGCCCTTGCGCCAGGTGTTCATGCCGGTAAGCCCGCGGGTCAGCGACGAGCGACCGCTGTAGCCATGCCGCAAGGCGACGACCTCGAAATTCCCGGTATGCATGCGTGCCACCTGAATCGCGGTTTCATTGGCCTCGGTTCCGCTATTGGTGAAATACGACTTCTTCAGCGCGCCGGGCGTAATCTGCGCCAGCTTCTCCGCCAGATCCACCATGGGCACATTGGGAAAGCAGGTCGAAACGTGCTGCATGCGATCGATCTGTTCCTTGGTGCGCGAAGTCACCCGCGGATTACAGTGGCCCACACTGATGGTGACAATCCCGCCGAAGAAGTCGAGGTACTTCTTGCCCTCGACGTCCCACACGTGCTGCATGGAGGCGTGGTCCATGGGAAGCGGATTGGAGTAGTAGGTCGAGACTGAAGGAAAGATGTATTCCTTCTGCTTACGATTGATCTCTTCGCGGGTCAGTTGCGACTTGTCAGCCGGAACAATGGTAGTGCTCATGCTTGACCTCGGGCGGAAACGCCTGCGGGATTAGGGTCTTGATCGAGACCCCACATCATAAACCACCGGCCCTGGCGGGATACGGATTCTTCCCGGCCTCCGGCGCCAGGGCAACGCGGGCGCCTGCGCGAAACTGTTCCAGCGCTTCGAAAATCTGCGGGCCATAGAGCGCCGCCTTATATTCGCCAAATCCGGATATGCCGAGCAGTTCGGGGATCGAACCGGGACGCCTGCGGCAGATCTCGTCGAGCGCGGAATCGTGCATCACCACGAAAGCGGGGACCCCTTGCTGCTTCGCGGCCGCCCGCCGCCATTGCCGCAAGTACTCGCGCAGCGCAGGATCGAGATCCGCGATTCCCGCCGCGGCAGCAGTCGCCGCCGGCGCGGGCATCACCAGGGCCGCGGGCGTCCTCAGCTTCGGCTGCTCTGCCTTGACCGACTTGACCAGCCAGGCAGATTCGCAGCCGCAGGCATCACACGCCCCGCAAGCGGTCCATTTGGGACTCTCCCCAAAATGCAGACAAATCTGCCGGTGCCGGCAGTCGGTCGATTCGGCGAAGCGGCGAATGGCATGGTAGCGCTGCCACGCCCGTTCTTTCTCGGCGGGATCGACGATCTGATCGGCGAAATAGGCCAGCAGAGCCGCATCCCGCTTTTGCCACAGCAGGATGCAATCCGCCGGCTGCCCATCGCGTCCAGCGCGCCCCGCCTCCTGGTAATACTGCTCAATGGATTTCGGCAAGGCAAGATGGACAACCGCCCGCACCGACGCCTTGTTGATGCCCAGTCCGAAGGCAATCGTGCCCACCAGCACGCGCACTTCATCCGACATCCAGCGTTCCTGGTTGTCACGCCGCTCGGCCGCTCCCATCTTGCCGTGGTAGCCGATGGCAGAAATCTGCTGCGCTTCGAGGTAGTCCACAGTCTCACCAACCTTGGCGATGGTCGGCGCGTAAACGATGATGCTGCTGTCCTGGTAGTTGCGTAAGGCGCGCAGCAACAGGCTGGGCTGCTCGCCGCCGGCGCACTCCTTTACCAGATATCGGAGGTTCGGCCGGTGAAAACTGGCAATGCACTTGTGCGGATCGCGCAGCTGCAGCTGGTGAAGAATATCGTGGCGCACCCTCTTGGTGGCGCTGGCGGTGAACGCTGCAATCGGACGATCGGGAAAATGCGCCCGCAGACGGCTCAACTGCCGGTATTCCGGCCGGAATTCATGTCCCCACTCGGAGATGCAATGGGCCTCGTCAATGGCGAAAAACGCAATCGGGACTCGCTGCAGCCAGCCGATCGTATCGGGCCGGGCCAGCCGCTCGGGAGAAAGATACAACAGGCGATACTCGCCCTCCGACGCCTTGCGGATGACCTGGGCTTGTTTCTCGCTGGGCAATGAACTGTTCAGCACCGCGGCGGGAATTCCCATCTGCGCCAGCTGCGCCGCCTGGTCCTGCATCAACGCGATCAACGGCGAGACCACGATTGCGGTCCGTCCCAGCATCACCGCAGGCAACTGGTAGCACAGCGATTTGCCGCCCCCGGTCGGCATGACCACGCAGCTGTCCTGACCGTCAAGCAGGCTACGCACGATGCGCTCCTGCAAGGGGCGAAACGAATCGTATCCCCAGTGCCGCCGCAGCGTGTCCAGAAGATCATTTGCCGGCGTCACTCCCGCAACAGACATAGAAGCAGTATAGACGGCAAGATGCGCCCGAAAGCGCGATCGCAAAAACTTCAATCCTGAATCGGAACCGCATTGCCGTTGGTGTGGCCGGCGGATAGGTCGATGGATATCATTCGCTGGTTGCCACTAGTTTCATGGTGAACGCTATTGCGGTGCTTTAATGATTAAAACCATTAAAAATCAGTTGCCAGTTTGTGGTTCTCCGTTCTCAGCGGCGATTGCATGATGCCGCGTTGGTGGGGCTGGTAGTTTGTGTGGTCGCGGGCGACCCGCCCGCGACGCCGGCAGAGCCCAGCAGCCGCCGCCCGGCTATAATCTCGCTGAATGAAATCTTTCTTCCGCCTGGTCCTGCTGGCACTGATCATGCTGGTCGTGGCCCTGGTCTCCGCGCTGACCGCCATGCGCCTGGCCATCCATGGCCACGAAGTCGCCGTCCCGGACTTTACCGGCAAGAGTCCCGCCGTGGCCCGTATGATCGCGGAGCAGGGCGGACTCGACCTGACGGTCGAGCGGCAGTACTACAGTCCCACGGTGCCGGAAGGAAAAATTCTGTCCCAGCTTCCGCCCGCGGGAAGCCGGGTGCGGCGGGGATGGGAGGTCCGCGTCGCGGAAAGCCTGGGCCCGCAGCGCGTGGCCATCCCTGATGTCATGGGGCAGAGCGAGCGCGCCGCCAATATCAACATTCGCCGCCGCGGTCTGGACGTCGGCGGCATCGCGCAAATGGAACTTCCCGATGCGCCGGATGGCCAGGTGCTGGCGCAAGCTCCGCCGCCCAACGCCAGCGGAGTCTCCGCTCCCAAAATCAGTTTGCTGGTCGCAGCTCCTTCGCAACCCCAGGCGCTGGTGATGCCGAACTTCGCCGGACAGCCGCTGGGGACCGCCACTCAGACGGTTCAGGAGGCGGGAATGCGCGTGGGAAACGTGACCACGGCTCCAGTTCCCGAAGGCACCTTGCCGGTGGCTCCCTACCCCGCCAGCATAATCGTGTCGCAAAGCCCGGCGGCGGGGGAGAAGGTCGTCGCAGGGGCTACGGTGAACTTCGAAGTCCGGTAGGATACTCGAGCAGCGCCGGCGTCTCGCCGTCTCTCGCAGGCGCCTTCGATTTCGCTCGGGCAGGCTCTGCCGGCGCGTGAGTTACTTCTTCTGCAGAATCGCCACAAAGAAGCCATCGCAGGGATGCAGTCCGGGAATCGTCCGCACGAACCGGCCACTTACCAGCGAGTCGAGATCGCTCCACACTAATTCGCCCTGCGCTTTTAACCGTTCCAACTCCATTCGGCAATCGAGCAGGTTGAATGCGGCCTTCCCGGAAAGCGCCTGCTCGACAACCTGCTCATTTTCTTCCGGCTCGAGCGAGCAAGTGGAGTACACCAGTGTTCCTCCCGGCGCGACCTGCCGCATGGCGGCCTGCAGGATCGCCAGTTGGCGCTGCTGCAAGTCGGCCAGATCCCGAGGGTGCAGTCGCCATTTGATTTCAGGATTGTGCGCCAGGGTCCCGGTGCCGGAGCAAGGCACGTCAGCCAGCACGCGGTCAAAGCCCGCGCTCGGCGCGAAATCGAGCACGTCCGAGTTGACCACTTCTACGTTTGTGGCCGGAACCAGTTTCTGCAGCAGCCGGGCACGGTGGGCATGCAATTCCAGGGCAACAATGTGGGACTCGGGATTTCGTTCCGCCAGCACGCGCGTCTTGCCCCCGGGCGCCGCACAACAGTCGAGAATTCTCGAGCCCGTCCCCACCAGCAGTGCGACCAGCTGCGAGGCTTCATCTTGGATGGCCACTCGACCTTCAGCGAAGGCGCTCGAGCCGGAAACATTTCCCGCCCGAACCCGGCGCGCGGACGCCAGCAAGCGGCCGGGAGCCAACTCGATTCCACCTTCTGTGAGCTCGGCTTCCGTGCCGCTACCAGTCAGGCGGACCGCCGCCACCGGAGGATGCTGATCGTAGTGGCAAATGTGCCGCGCCCCATCCAGGCCGAACCGCCGCACCCATCGCTCTACCAGCCAGAGCGGATGCGCTAACTTCTCCGATAACTGGGCGGCGCTGGCAAACTCTTGCGTTTCGCTCAGGCTGGCGGGTTGAGCCGCCGACACGATTCCCGCCAACTTCCTCAGCACCGCATTGGCAAACGGGGCAGCTGAGCCTTTGCGGGCGCGCTTCACCAGTTCCACGCTCTCATGCACCGCGGCGCGTCCGGGAACCCGGTCAAGAAACATCAATTGATACGCCGCCAGCCGCAACGCGGTGAGCACTTCGAGGTCGAGTCTTGCGACCGGCTTGGCGGAGAATCGGCTGATCTCCGCATCCAGCACCGACCGCCACCGGAGCACGCCCATGACCAGTTCGGTGGCCAGTCCATGGTCCGCAGCCGAGAGCTTCGCGTATTGGCTGGAGTGCAGCAACTCGGAAGCGTAGGCATCCTGCTGCTCGATTCGAAGCAGAACGTCGAAAGCCGCGGCACGGGCGGGAGAAGTGGACATGGATTTCCGAAAGCTCAGTTTTTAGTGATTAGTTCCCGGTTCTCAGACTCAGTTTTTCGCCGGTGCGCGGTTGATGGCCGTGAACGAAGTCGGCCGCGGGCATGCGCTTCTTGCCCTCGAGCTGCACTTCGAGCAACTCGAGCGCGCTTGCCGCGCAACCTACAATCAGACGACCATTCTCTACCAGCATTTCAGCGGACGGTGCGGCGCGCTCGACCGGTTGCGCTGCCCAGACCTGGAGGTTTTTCCCCCGAAAACTGGTGTACGCGCCCGGCCAGGGCTGAAAGCCGCGCAGGCGGTTTAAGATTTCCTGGGCGGTCAGGTGAAAGTCAATCTGGCCGTCTTCTTTCTTGAGGATGGGTGCCAGAGTCGCCTTGGCATGCTCTTGTGGCCGCGGATGAATCGTTCCCGCCTGTAATCCGCGGAGCGTTTCGACCATGAGGCTGGCACCGGTCGCAGCCATGCGCGGCGCCAGAGTTACAGCCGTGTCCTGCGGCATAATTGGAATTTCTTTCTGCAGCAGAATGTCTCCGGTATCGAGACCGGCGTCGATCCGCATGGTGGTAACGCCGGTCACGCTCTCGCCCCGAGCAATGGCCCACTGAATCGGCGCCGCGCCGCGATACCTGGGCAGCAGCGAAGCGTGCAGATTGAGATTGCCCAGCGGTGGCAAATCGATCATCCACTGCGGAATGATGCGTCCATATCCAACCACAATAATCGCGTCCGGCGCGATTTCCGTAAGTTGGCTGCGCAATTCCTGGTTGTTCTTGATCTTGTCCGGCTGACTGACCTGCAAGCCCAGTTGCAGGGCCCGCTGTTTCACCGGCGAGGGCGTCAGTTCCATGCCCCGCCCCCGGGGGCGGTCCGGCTGGGTCACGACCAGAGGCACGGCAAAGCCTGTCTCCACCAGTTTTTCGAGAGTAGGAACGGCAAATGCCGGGGTGCCGCAGAAAACGAGCTTGAGAGAAGCGGGCATCAGACGGCGGACCTCAGACATCTGACCTCAGACCTTGGCCGATCCCTGCTCGAAACGCTTGCGCTGACGTCCGAGGTCCGACGCCCGACGTCGGCTTTCCCTACCACTCTCCCGCCTTCATCAGCTTGCGAATCTTGCGCTTCATGAAGTCCCGCTTGAGGGCGCTGATATGGCTGATGTACAGCTTGCCGTTCAGGTGATCGGTTTCGTGCAGGAAAGCCCGGGCCAATAAATCTTCTCCGGTTTTCTCGAACCACTTCCCGTTGACGTCCTGCGCCCGGATGGTCACCTTGCGGGCGCGCGAAACCGGTTCGCGAAATTCAGGAATGCTCAGGCAGCCCTCGTTCTGAGTGTGGCGGCCTTCGGTCTTGATGATCTCAGGGTTCACGATCACCAGCTTGGCATCCGGATCTTCCTTGAAGGTGACGTCGATGACCGCCAACCGCTTCGAAATCCCGATCTGCGGCGCCGCCAGCCCCACGCCGTGCGCCGCGTACATGGACTCGAACATGTCGTCCACCAGCTTTTTGAGATGGCTGTCAAAAACGGTCACTGGTTCTGCTGGTTTTTCCAGGACCGGGTTGCCAAACTTCACAATGGGATAGATCATGCAGGTTTTTTGGGCTCAGTAGTTCTTTACTTGCTCCAGGTATCCCTTAAAGTTTCGCAATGTTTCGGTCATCGAATCCCCGCCGAATTTCTCCAGCGCGCACCGGGCCAGGGTCAGCGCCACCATGGCCTCTGCCGCCACTCCCGCCGCCGGCACCACGCAGACGTCCGAGCGCTCGTAGGCGGCTTTGACCGGCTCCCGGCTGGCGAAATCCACGGACTGCAAGGGACGGCGCAACGTGGAAATCGGCTTCAGATATCCCCGTACGACAATGTCCTGGCCGTTCGACACTCCGCCCTCGATGCCTCCGGCGTTATTTCTGCTGCGGGTGAATCCGGATGCCGCCTCATATCCTATTTCATCGTGCACGGCGGAGCCGGCAGAGGCCGCGGCAGTCACCCCCGCCCCGATCTCAACCGCCTTCACTGCCTGCAGTGACATGACGGCGCCTGCCAGCATTCCGTCCAGCCGCTCGTCCCACTGCGCGTAGGTGCCGAGCCCCGGCGGGACTTTGCGGGCTACAACTTCGAAAATGCCGCCGACGGAATCACCCGTCCGCAGCACTTTGTCTACTTCCTCTTTCATTTGCTGCTCGGTTTCGGCATCGGCGCAATTCAACACAACCTCATCACGCTCTGCAAGGCTGCGAATCTGTTCCCATGAAACTTCATTCTTCAACACGGCGCCGCCCACGGCAACCACGTGGCTGAACACTTCCAACCCCAATTCGCGAAGAAACAACTTGGCCAGGGCGCCAATCGCCACCCTTGCCGCGGATTCTCGCGCCGACGCGCGTTCGAGCACGTAGCGGGCCTCGGAGAAGTTGTATTTCAGCGCCCCCGCCAGGTCGGCGTGTCCGGGACGCGGCGACGCCACCCGCTTGTGCTTGGCGGAGTCCCCTTCCTCCACCGGAAGCGACTCCTGCCAGTTTTTCCAATCTTTGTTTTCAAGCAGGATCGCGATGGGCGATCCGATGGTGGCCCCGTGACGCACGCCCGACAGAATATGAGCCTTGTCGGTCTCGATCTTCATGCGCCCGCCCCGGCCAAAGCCCTGCTGCCGGCGCCATAGCTCACGGTCCAGAAATGCCTGGTCGACTTTCAGACCAGCCGGCAGTCCCGAAAGAAAGGCGACCAGCGCCTCGCCGTGAGATTCCCCCGCAGTGAAGTACCGAAGCATTGTCTTGGAATTGTATCCGATGAGATGGATTTCGCTGAGAACCGACAACTGATTCTGACAACTGATTTATTTCATCCCATGGGGATAGACCAGGATCTTACTGGCCTCACCTGTTTTCAGCCGCGCCATAGCCGCGGAAAAGTCTTTCATCCCGATACGATCGGTGATCACGGGATGAAGATCCAGTTTCCCCGCCTTCAACAAGGCGGTCATCTGATACCAGGTCTGATACATCCGGCGCCCGCTTATGCCTTGAACGGTGATGCCCTTGAAAATAATGTCCTCGGAGAAATTCAGGGCGATGGGCTTGGAAGTCAGCCCGAGAAGCGAAATGCGTCCGCCGCGCCGCACAATATCAAAGGCGGTGCGAATAGCGCTGGGATGGCCGGCCATCTCGAGCACAACGTCCGCGCCCAGCCCGCCGGTCTGCTCCATGACGATGCCCCGCACGTCGTCTTTCGAGGGATCGAGGGCGAAGTCGGCTTTCATGTCCCGCGCCAGCTTCCGCCGATGCTCATTCACCTCGATGGCAAAAACTGTGGTCGCCCCCACCGCGCGGGCCACCGCAATTGAGAACAGGCCGATCGGGCCGCAACCGGTGATGGCGACCGACTTGGACGCAATCTCTCCCGCCAGCACACTGTGCACCGCATTGCCCAGAGGGTCCAGAATCGAGGCGTACTCCTGCGGAATCGCGGGATCGAGTTTCCATATATTCGATTCCGGAATGACCACGTACTCGGCAAAGGCTCCGTCGGCATCCACGCCGATGATCTTCACGTTCTGGCAGATGTGGGCTTCGCCGGTACGGCACAGCAGGCACTTGCCGCAAGCCACGTGCATCTCGGCGGAAACGAAATCGCCTTCTTTCACGCTGGTGACTTCGTCGCCGAAGGCTGCCACTTCGCCGCAGAACTCGTGCCCGGGGATCAATGGCGGATGGATGCGGTTCTGCGCCCAGCGATCCCACTCGTAAATATGCAGATCGGTGCCGCAGATGGAGGCCACTTTGACCTTGACCAGCACGTCGTTCCGGCCAAACGCCGGCACCTTGACCTCGCGGATTTCCGCGCCCGGAGCGGCTTGCGGCTTGACCACCGCAAGCATGGTTTTCTGCATGAAGGCCAACCTATCAGTTCAAAATGACCAGCCAAACTCTTGATTTTAGCATTGGGCTGGCTGCGCCCGTGACCGTGGCCACGGCATCGGCGGTCCGCCGGCGGGACTTTTTAGAACGTGGCCACCGGGGCGGCTTCCAGCTGAATCTCGATTCCACCCAGTCGCGTAGCGATCAGGTTGTAGACCCAAGCCCCTATGGCGCCGAACACAAAGCCCATTGCACCGTAAAGAACGGGCGCCAGGATCCCAAGGACAAGCATGGCCGCGCCGCCGATGGCACTGTTAGCCTGCTGTGTCGCCATGCTGGCCAGCCCGGCGATCAAGGCAAAAGGAAGAAAGAGCAGCCCCATGCAGCCGTACAAAATCCCCATCATCTTGGCACAGGAAAGAACGCCCACTGATTTTATGCGTTGCATCACGCCTCCTGTAATTCAGCGATCTGGATTTGAGCTTCCCCAACCACCCCCGCCCGGTGTCTCAACCCGAATCCGTTCTCCCTTAGCCAGCCGCACATTGCATTTGCCCGGCAATTTTTCCACTGAACCATCTGCCCGAATCACCGATGCGTTTCCCGGCTGGCCATCCCCGCCTCCGCTCAGCCCCCAGGGTCCATGTTCGCGCCGGTCGGCCAGGAGGGTGACTTCGGCGCCGGTCAACACTTCAATCTCGCGCACGATGCCGTCCCCGCCACGATATCTGCCGGCGCCGCCGCTTCCCGGCCGCAGGGAATATTCGCGCACTCGCAGCGGATACGAATACTCCAGCGCTTCCGCCGGCGTGTTCAGCGAATTCGTCATGTGAGTGTGCACGCCCGAAACGCCCGGTTTCGTGGGGCGGGCGCCCATCCCGCCGGCGATGGTTTCATAGTAAGCAAAAGGCTCGCCCGTCCGCGGATCCATTCCCCCAATCGTAAGATTGTTCATGGTTCCTGAGGCCGCCGCCGGAATGAGCTCCGGAACTGCCTGGGCCAGTGCGCGCAGCAAAACATCCACGATGCGCTGCGAGGTTTCAACGTTCCCGCCCGCCACCGCCGCCGGAGGACGCGCATTCACCACCGTCCCCGATGGCGCAATCACCCGAATGGGCCGCATCAGGCCCGAGGTCGCCGGAACATCCTCCGCCAGCAGGCATCGAAAAACATAAAAGCAAGCCGAATATGTGATCGCCTCGACGGCGTTGATGCTGCCCTCCACCTGCGGATCAGACCCACTGAAATCCACTGTGACCACGGGCCGTGTGGGGACGGGGCTTCGCCCCGTCCTGGCCGGGTCGGAGACCCGGCGCTGGTTCCCCTCGACCTTCACCGCCGCCACAATCTTCACCGGCCGGTCGCTGATCCCGTCGCTGTCCATGAAGTCTTCGGCCCGATACGTCCCCCTGGGCACGCGGGCCAAAAACTCGCGCATCATTCGCTCCGAGTAGTCCAGCAATGCCCGTGCAGCGGACCGCGCCCGTTCCAGCCCGTAGCGCCCGCATACCTCGCGCAGCCGCTCGGCCCCGGTGTGGCAAGCCGCGATCTGCGCCCCCAGATCGCCTTCGCGCTCTTTCGGCGTACGGACGTTGTTCAGCAGCAACGCCAGAACGTCGCGCTCCATCGCGCCTGAGCGCATGATTCGCACCGGCGGAATGCGCAACCCTTCTTGGTAAATCTCGCGGCACAGGCCCATCGAGCCGGGATACGTGCCGCCCACATCCGCATGATGGGCGCGCGAAGCTACATAGAAATCGGGACGCGACCGGTTGGCCGGGGCGGCCGCGAGTGCTTCATGGCCTTGCCGTCTGCGCCCTATACGCACCGGCGCCACCAGAGTAATGTCCGGAAGATGGGTGCCGCCGCGAAAGGGATCGTTCAACATCACCACGTCGCCGGGGTTGAGCGGAGAGCTGTCGATGGCCGCGCGCACCGACATCGGCATCGAACCCAGGTGCACCGGCATGTGATCGCCCATGGCAATGGCGTCGCCGTGAGAATCAAAAAGCGCGCAGGAGTAGTCCCGCCGCTCCTTGATGTTGGGCGAAAACGCGGTGCGCCGCAACGCGGCCCCCATCTCCTCGGCGATGGAGTGATAAATGTTCTTGAAGATTTCGAGCTCGATGGGATCGCGTCGCATAACCTCAGCCCATGTTGGGTCCGGAAAACCTTCGCCAGTGTACGACAACGCCCCCGGAAAGCGGTCAGGTTCGGCAAGCCCGAGTTCGTTTTGTGGCGGTTTCCTGACGAGGCCACGCCAGAATTAAAGGGTTGCTTTAGAATGTGGTTGTCCTCAGGGCGCGGTCATGCTAGAAACGCGGAGGGGGAGACGTTCCCTGCAACGAATGTGGCTTCCGGAAATTAAGATGAGCCCACGAACTCGAGCCAACGCCAAGTCCACTGCCACCGATGTCCTGATCCCTGAAAAGCTCTATTTCCGGATCGGAGAAGTTTCGCGCCTGTGCAACCTGCCGGCTTATGTGCTGCGGTTCTGGGAAACTGAGTTCCCCCAGCTCAAGCCGATCAAGAGCAGCACGGGCCAGCGCATGTATCGCCGCAAGGACGTCGAAAGCGTCCTGCGCATCAAGCAGCTGCTTTACGAAGAAGGGTTCACCATCCCGGGGGCGCGGCAGCATCTCCGGGCTGAAATCAAGACCGACAAGAAGCAGGATCCGCTGCCCTTCCCGGCGCGGTCCACCTCCGACCTGAAATATATCCGTCAGGGACTGAAGGACATTCTCACCATGCTCTCAGCCCGGCACTAGGACGCCAGGCTGAGAACCTGCCGCGGTCCTACCGGCGGTTGAAGTTGCCGGAGAAGTCGTCCCTCCCGATCCTTCCACTCACATTGATCAGTTCAACCTCGTTGAGATCATTGTTGAACCGGGCTTGGGCGGTGCCGCGCGCGTCGCCGCGGTCGGAACCTGTAATCCGCATGGTGAAGCCCGCGCCCACGGAGTTCTCAACTACGCCGTAGAACGTGATCCTGAAGTTTCTGCCCCGCAGCGTAATGGACGGGCGCGATCCCCGGCTGTCCACGTAGCCGCGGTCTACGTTGAAGCTCCCGGACCGGCTGTTGTAGGTGCCCTGCATTGGCGTATCCACTTTCACTCTGGGATAGTTGCCGACCGGGCCGCCTGGGCCTCCCGGATAGCCGGGGTAACCAGGGCCAGGGCCGCCAGGATAACCGGGGCCAGGCCAGTTACCGCTGCTGGCCCGCGGACTGTACTTCACGCGCTCCACGCGATTCGAGCGGGGATCGACCACGCAGTCGTAGGTCGCGGTTCTCCAACGGTCCGGCCCCCCGATGCCGTAGCGCAGGTTCCCGCGAAGACCAAGTCGCCCATCCGACGCTGAGTATGGGACCTGGGAATCCAGGTTGAGATTGACCCGCCGGCCGGCGTCGGCACTGACCCGGTCGGCCAGCGCGTTCTGGCACTGCAGTGAGATCGCCGGAGGACGTCCCGGGTACTGGCCGGGCGGATATTGGCCTTGCGAATAGTTCCCTTGAGCCTGCATTCCTATAGAGGAGGCAAGAACCAGCACGCAGATTGACATGAAACGCAAAGCTGCAAAATTTCGAGGCAGAAGATCACGGCACATAAAGATTCTCCTGAAGCGTTTTGTACAACAGGGTTTTTCCCGAGACGCGAAACTATACATCAAAACAAGTCATCCCAGGAGCCTTTGGAGGGAAACTCACCCTGGACAGCCGCCCGATGGTCGACAAGAGGCGCGGCGACGGCGCTGCCTTGGCTTCAGGTCAGGGCCCGGTCCAGATGGCTGTAGCCGCCGTCCACGAAAATATGCTGGCCGGTGGTGTGCGCGGACTTGCCGGAAAGCAGGAAAATCGCCATGGCGGCGATCTCGTCCACGGTGGTCATGCGTTTTCCCAGGGGAATTCTGCTGAGGATGGCGCTCAGTTTCTCCTCGGGATTAGGGAATGTCTGCAGCCACTCGCGGTAGAGCGGGGTCATCACTTCCGCCGGCAGGATGGTATTTACGCGAATGTTATAAGGCAGCAATTCGACCGCCCATTCCCGGGTAAGCGCCATGACGGCGCCTTTCGCTGACGCATAGCCGGAGGTGCCGCCCTGTCCGGTGACCGCGGTTTTTGAGCCGATGTTGACGATGGCCCCTTGCGACCGCTTCAGATGGGGGAGTGCATGGTGGGCCATGCTGTAGTAATGCACCAGATTGCGCTGCAGGGAGGCCACGTATTCAACCGGGTCGCCGTGCTCGAGCCCCACTTTGTCGTTGCGCCCGGCGTTGTTGACCAGCGCATCCAGCCGCCCAAATGTTTTCACCGTCTGCTCAACGGCCAGCGAACAGTCTTCGCCGCTCGCGAGCAGGACGGTGATCAACCCGCAGGCCGCGCCTTTGCTGCGCAACTCGTCTTGCAACTTACCCCCGGCTTCCGCGTCGCGGTCCACGACGACCGGCACGGCGCCTTCAGCGGCGCAGCCTCGCACAATGGCCGCGCCGATTCCCTTGGCCCCGCCGGTCACGATGACTACCTTGTCTTTGAGTTCGAGGTCCATGCTGTTGCAGCTCTACCGGTCAACCATGAAGATTGCAAAATCCTCCATCGATGGGATAATCCACACCCGTAATAAAGGACGCCTCATCCGAACACAGGAAAAGCGCGAGCGATGCAACTTCGCCCGGTTCCGCCATCCTGCCCATGGGCTGCGTCTTCGACAACGTGTCGAACATTTCCGCCTCGCGCCCGGGGTAAGCCTTGCGCAGATAATTATCCACGAAGGGAGTGTGCACCCGGGCCGGCGAGATGCTGTTGCAGCGGATCTTCGCGGCCAGACAATCCCTGGCCACGGAATAGGTCATGGCTATCGCCGCGCCTTTGCTCATCGAATAGGCAAAGCGCTCGGCGAGTCCCACCGACCCCGCAACGGAAGCCAGGTTCAGGATCACGCCGCCGCCGTTGACTTTCATGGGCGGGATCGCGGCCGCCATGCAGTTATAGAATCCCTTCACATTCACCCGAAAAACACGGTCGAAATCTTCTTCTGTCGTGCTTTCGACCGTGCCGATATGCGAGATTCCCGCGTTGTTTACCAGAATCGACAGCGGCCCCTTCGCGGCCACTTCGGCAAACGTGTCCTTCACCTGTTTCCGGTCGGTGACATCACAGGCGTAAGCGGCGGCATTTCCGTCCGCCGCCGCGATCTGCTGGCAGGTCTCTTCCGCGTCGGCGAGGTTGAGATCGAGGACCCGCACGGCGGCGCCGTGAGCCGCGAACTTCAACGCAATGGCCCGGCCAATGCCGCTGCCACCCCCTGTAACCACCGCGACTTTGCGGTCAAGCCTGAGACTCGTATTGCCTTCTGCCTGACTCAGAGGGATACGCCTCTCTTCCACGGAATGAAATCATTTTGAGCGTTCAACTCGGCCTTGGTCGGAGTCTCGCCGCTGGCCACCCTGATGACCTGCTCGAGTATGTCTTCGCCCATGCGCTCGATGGTGGCCTGGCCTGAGATGACGCCTCCGGTATCGATATCGATGATGTCGTGCATGCGCTGGGCCAGCGAAGAGTTGGTCGAGAGCTTCACCACCGGAGCAATCGGATTGCCGGTCGGCGTGCCTAGTCCGGTGGTAAACAACACGACGTTGGCTCCTGCACCCACCTGTGCGGTCACGCATTCCACGTCATTTCCCGGGGTGCACTGCAGATTCAATCCCGGCTGGGTGGAATATTCCGGATAGTCCAGGACCGCAGTGACCGGAGACTTCCCTCCCTTCTTCGCTGCCCCGGCCGACTTCATGGCGTCTGTCAGCAGGCCGTCCCGGATATTCCCCGGCGACGGATTCATTTCGAATCCGGAACCAACCGAGCGGGCGCGGGCCTGGTAGTCCCGCATCAGCTTCACGAACCGGTCCGAGACTTCTTTTTTGGTGCTGCGATTGATGAGCTGTTGTTCCACGCCGCACAGTTCCGGAAACTCGGAAAGAATTGCCCGGCCCCCAAGCGCTACCAGAAGATCGGCGGTGTGTCCGATGGCAGGATTGGCCGAGATGCCGGAAAATCCGTCCGACCCTCCGCACTTCAAACCCAGGCACAGATGAGAAAGGGCTGCCGGCGCGCGCCTGGCCTTGTCAGCCTCAACCAGGCCGAGAAATGTCCGGCGAATGGCCTCCGAAAGCATGTTGAACTCGGAGCCGCTCTGCTGCTGTTCCAGAATGATGAGCGGCTTGCCCAGATTCGGATTGCGCTGCTCGATCTGCTTTCGCAATATGCCGATCTGGGCGTTCTGGCAACCCAGGCTGAGCACGGTGGCCCCAGCCACGTTGGGATGGTTGATGTATCCCGCAATCAGGCCGCACAAATTGTTGGAGTCTTCACGCGTCCCGCCGCACCCGCCTTCATGCAGCAGGAATTTGATGCCGTCGATGTTTTCAAACACGCGGGATCGCTTAGGGTCCGAACCGTTCCCCGGCAAGCTGCTGCCGCCGGCGTCCTGCAGTTTGCCTTCCCGATACAGTTTTGCCAGTTCAGCCACCTGCCGCCGATAGACTTGCGGTGGGGCAAAACCCAGCTCCTCCTCAAAGGCCTGCTTCAGGACTCCGATGTTTCTGTTTTCACAAAATACCAGCGGAACCACCAGCCAGTAGTTGCGCGTTCCGACCTGGCCATCCGGCCGCTGGAAGCCCAGGAAGGTGCGGCCTTTCCAGCGCGAAACGTCGGGAGGTTCCCAGCTGTACGCGCTTGACTGCTCGTGAAAATCGGAGGCCTGATGCTGGACGTTGCTCGTGGTAAGCGCCTGTCCCTGGCTGATGGGCCGGGCTGCTCTACCCACCAGCACGCCGTACATGATCACATCAGCGCCGGCCGCCAGGTCTTGGGTCGCGAACTTGTGTTTGGCGGGCACGCTTGAAACCAGCGTATAGCTCTTGTCCGAGAATTCGATCTGCTCGCCCTGATTGAGGTCGGCGAGTGCGACCAGGACGTTGTCCCGGGAATCGAGTTGCAAAACCTTGTCAGCCATCTCTTCTATTGTAGAACAGGCTATTTGCCGGCTCCCCGCGGCGACTTCAACTTCCAGAATCGTTGCGCGTTCCCTCCCAGGACCGCCTCCCGCACCTGTTCGGTGTGCCGGCCGATGTAGTCTTTCACCACCTGCATGGTGCGGGCGTAAGAGGCGGCCACGGTGCACACCGGCCAATCGGAACCAATCATGAGACGGTCCGGCCCAAAGCATTCGAAGGCGACATCCAGATAGGGCGTCATATCCGCGGGCTGCCAGCGTTGCCAATCGGCTTCCGTCACCATTCCGGACAATTTGCAGTACACATTGGGAAAGGCCGCCAGCCGCCGGATTCCGTCGGTCCAGGGCTGCAGGCTGCGGCTCCTGATCGGCGGTTTCGCCAGATGGTCAAGCACGAAACGCTGACGTGGAAAGTGCCGCACAAACTCGGCAGCCACCGGAAGATGCCTGGTATAGATCAGAATGTCGTAGGCCAGATCAAACTCTTCCAGCGCCGCAATGCCGCGCAGAAATTCCGGTCGCAACAGGAAGCGCTCGTCGGGCTCGCCCTGCACCACGTGGCGAAGGCCAACCAGCCTGGGATTCTCTGCCAACTCCCGCAACTGCGACCGGACCTGGGGAGACTGCAGGTCAATCCATCCCACCACTCCCAATATGAATGGCGAGGATGCAGCCAGTTGAAGCAGCCATCGCGTCTCCTCGAGCGTCTGCCGCGCCTGGACCGCAACGCATCCCTGAAAACCCGCCTGGTCCAGTTCCGGTTTCAGCGCCGGCGGAAGGAAATCGCGGCGCAGCGCTGCCATCGAATCGTCGATCCAGTCAAACTCGCCCGGATTGTAGACCCAGAAGTGCTGATGAGAGTCGATGTGCATGGCTGTCGAAAATGTCGTCTATCCCGGATACCAGACCCGGCGCGGATCGGCTGGATTCCGCTGGTAAGTCCAGGCATCCTCGATCAGCCGCTTCAGATCAAAAGCAGGCCGCCAGCCCAGCAGGAATTTCGCTTTGGTGTTATCCAGCCAGGTTGACCAGAACGGGGTTTCGACTTCAACCGAGGGCAGTCCACGAGTCGCTTTCAGGTAGTCCGCTACTTGCCGGTAATCCACGGGCTCGTTCATGCAAATGTTGAAAGTCTGCTGGTGGGCTTTGGGATGATCGAGTGCCAGTACGATCGCGTCCACGAGGTCGCTGACATGGACGAAATTGCGCCGCACCGGGCTGCCTCCGGGATCGAGCATCAACGGCACCGCGCCGCTTTTCACATATTCATCGGCGCGCTCGGCGCCCACCAGGTCACGCCATCGCGGTCCGCCGAAAACATCTTCATCAAAAGACAGGGAGTACTTGAAGTCATCCTTCTCCATGATCCAGGGCGCCCTCAGACAGCAGCCCGAGAGGTCATATTGAATGAAGTATTGCTCCAGCATCACCTCTTCGAGGACCTTGGAGAGGGCGTAGCAGCCGGGATAGGCGCTGTGCTTCTGCTGCTCGGTTACCGGCAAGGCGTGGGGATAGAAGAAATGCCCCAGCGCGGCATCGCCGCCGATCAGGATGATCTGTTCAAAAGCTCGGCTGGTGCGGCACTCCTCCAGCAGCCAGAACAGGCCCTTGACCGTGACGTCCATCACGTCATCGGGAGTTTCCTTGCAGGTGGCGCAATGCAGAACGTGGGTGACGTCCCGGGTGGCGGCGCGCACCACCGCCCGGTCCGAGATGCTGCCCTGGACTATCTCCAGCCGCTCTTGGGGCTCCAGAAGCCGGTTATGACATAGGGCGCGAATGCTTATGTCCTGGTCCGACTGCAGAATGCGTCCGATGAAGTGGCTGCCCACCTTGCCCGCGGCTCCGGTCACCAGGATGTGTTTTGTGGGTCGCGCCATCGCAGTCGGTAGATGATACAGCCCGGTTCAAACCGCAATCAGAAATTATTGTGCTGAATGCAGAGGCAGAAGGAAGGAACCCTGAGGGGAAGAAGTGGGCCGGCCGCCTTATGCTGAGGCGCTGGGCACGACGAGACAGTGACGCTTCGGATCAAGCTCAATTCGACGATTGCACCTGCATGGTTTCATCGATCCAGAACTGGGCCGGACCGCCGGCGCTGTCACGAGTGGCAGTCACGCGGAAACCGCTGGACGTGGTTTCCACATCGTAGGTATAAGGAGGCCGCTGCCGCTCGATGGTGATGTACTTTCCGGAAATCAGGTCATCGAGCGAAGCGTACTTCTGCTCGGTGGCATAGTAGCCCCGTTCGGCGTTGGCGATGCTGATCAGATCGTTCTTCACGCCCACCACGTTCGCCGTCCCCGTAGGAGTGCTGCCCCCGCCGGGCGCCGAAACATTTTTCAGCTGTAGAGAATAGATATACATGCCGACCGCCATCACGATGATGGTGCCGACGAAACCCAGAGCGCGACCCATAGATTCCTCCGCATGCCGTAATTGCACCGCGAAACGGCATCGGAGACAAGTAACCAGAGTGCAGGGACGGGAAGGGGTAAGTTTCACGGCCCAGGGCGCTGGCGGAAACTGATCGGGCAACGGGGAGGAAGGGACTGAAGGCGTCGCTGCGCACAAGCACATACACGCCCGTAGCGATCGGAGTCAGTACCGATCGCTATCCGGGCGTGACAAATTTTGGTTCCCGCGCAGGTCTTCTTCTCGACAGACTAAGCAGGGTGGGAGAGCCGCTTGGAGATCAGAGTAGCGTGCAGCACGCCTTTCTTCTCCCAAGTGCCTTTGACGATGACCCGGTCACCCTCTTTAACCTGGCTGGCGTCAATTTCGTTTACCGTTTTGCTGGCATGATACTGGCTGACCCAATGGGTCGCGCTGTCATACACGACGGTCATCTCGATTCCACCATCAGTTTTGCGAACCGTCAGCGTGGATTTGTCCGCGTCGGTCCTGACGACCGTACCCTCCCAGCGCGCCTCTTTCTCCTTTGCCATCTTCATCGGCGCATCTTGGGCGAACATGGACGTGGTCAACGGGAAAGCCAGTACCGCCATGAACATCAGAGCAACTAACTTCTTCACCATTTGATCTTCTCCTTTTGCGGGAAAGCTTTGAATTGCAACCCGAACAATAGCCCTGAGCACTGAAAAGAGCAAGTGCGCACGGCAGCGAGCGGGGCCGTGAAACCGATCAGCCCGGTGGTCCAACTCAGTACAGCACTTCGCTCTCGCCCTTTTCAGCGATCAGTTTCTGGAACTGCTCCACGATCTTGTCGCGGCGCGCCATCACCGCCTTTACTTCATCCTTATCGAGGTAATGCTTGGTCTTCTCCATCAGCTCATCCTGGTTCAGCGCCTTAAGTTTGGCAAACAACTGCCGGTCGCAGTGCGACAAGTCTCCCACTGCCTGCAGCTCCTTGTGGAGGCGGAAGGCGCGAGAAAAGTCGACTCTCCAGATCTTCCAATCATCGGTAATCAAAACATTGGTGAGATTGGGGTCACTGTCGTAAACCAGCTGGTCGAGCACGCGGACCTTGTACATCTGATTGTTCCAGGCGTCTGGATCGGGGACGGAAACTTTCTGGGCGATCCGCTCCTTTTCGTCCATCTTCACCGGCAGCCACCAGCTTAACGAGCCGGAATCGCCTTTCCATTTGCGCTCGACGTACACCGGGACGATGTCGTCCAGGCCCAGCAACTCAGCCAGCCGGAAGGCCGCGATGTTGTAGCGGTATGAATCCACGAAACCCAGTTCGGTGCCGGTGGAAAGCTGCATCGTGGCTTTGGTTTCATTAATGGATTGGAACGATGCGTCATGGGTGGTGGTGCCGTCGGAGAGCGTAAGCCGATAGGTGTGGGTAATGCCCTTGCCGAATTGCTTGTTGCCGATAATCTTGGCGGTGAGGAGGAAATTCTCGATTTGCTCTTTGGTCAAAGGGGCTTCATCCGCGGCCCTGAGCACAGACGGGCAAATCAAAAAGACCAACGCGAGAACCAGCAGCCTTCCCCGTTGTTGATAAAGGAAGCGCATAAGACCACCCTCCTGCCAAATTGCGCCCACAAATCTACCCCATTCGCCGAGGTTTCGGCAACCTAAAACCTCGGCCCGCGCCAGAGCCGCCGAGCGAGGCCCCAACCGCGCCCGTTCACTTGGCCTCGACGCCCTTCGAGGCCGCGTCCAGGCGCGCTTTGGCGGCCCGGGCAGTCTCGCGCAGCAGCGGATCGGCGTCACTGAGACAGCGATGCAGTTCCCCTTCCAGGGCCTTCAGGCCGAAGGTGCCGATCGCGTAGGCGCCGCAGGACCGGAGCCAGGGATCGTCGCTGGCCACCAGCGCAGCCACCGCCTGTTCCTGGCTGTCGATCGTGGCGTGTACCAGCCGTGCGGCCAGGCGCGCCCGCTCGTGGACCGTAATCTTGCCATCCAGCAGCGGCACCAGCATTTCGCGGAGCTGGGGCTTCAATACGTTGTCCAGGAATTCCAGGGCGTTATCATGCACCGAAACGCTCTTGGATTGCAGGCCCACGTAGGCGCTATGAACATCCAGGTGCGGATAGAGCAGGCCCAACAAGCGGAAGATGCGCTCTAATTCCTGCTGCATCGATTCGGTCAACGCGCGGGCCACCGGATCTTCGCTGCCGGCCGCGACACCCAGCTTGTCGAGAATCTGGAACGAACGGTAGTGTCCCAGAATTTCGGCCGCCAGCACCGTCTCCAGGGTCTGGGCGTCGGTCTCGATCCCGGGGTGAAGGCGCTGCAGCTTGTTCAGCGCGCTGATAATACGGAAGCGCAAAGTGGTGTCGCGTTCGAGCAGGTTCTCCATCAATACCTGGGCCGCCGCCGGCGTTCCAATCTTCACCATGATGGCGGGGATTTCCCGGCGCGCCTCTACCGCCACCGTGGTGTCGCCGAGATGGTCGCGCAGCGCTCCCACGATGGTGTCGCCGAACTCCCCCAGGGCACTGGCGGAATAGGTCCGCAGTTCGCGATGGGAGAGCCGGTCCAGCAGATCGGGGACCAGCCGTCGTTTCCGCAGTTTGCCCACGGAATGAATGGCTTCCCGCGCCACCACCGGATCTGGATCGGACAGCAGGTTCGAGAGCAGGGGATCAAAACTATCGGGCAACTCGCCCAGCAGCCGGGCCGCTTCCACCCGATGGCGCTGCCGGTCGGGTGACGCTTCGCCGACCATGGTGGTGAGAATCTGCTGCGCCGCCTCCAGGATCTGGGTCTCGCCGGGCCGGGCCAGAAATGCCACCACCGCCGAACTGACCGAGAAGTCGGCGAAGTCGCCTTCATCCTGCATCAGTTCCAGCGGGTCAATGTGGGCGTGGTGGGTCAGGTAAAGCAAGGCTTCGGTGCGCACGTTGAGATCCGGATCTCTTACCAGCCGTTCGATGTCCGGCTGCACCGTCTTGTCCCCCGATTCGGACAGAATCTGAATCGCCTTCAGCCGGACTTCAGGAGAGGGATGGCCCAAAAGACTGCGGATTACGGGATGTACAGCCCTCTGCCGCTCGACTTCAAACAGGCTGAGGGCATAAAGGATATCTTTGGGATCGGACGCGGTAAGACTGCTGGCCAGCAACTCCGCGGTCGAACGGTCGAGGACCGAAGTGGAGGCCTGCTCCACGTCCACCCGATGCTGGCTGATGCTTTCCTTCAAGGTGGCGACATACTCCCGGCGCACAATCGCAACCGACAACAGCCATACGCTGACCAGCACCAGCACTACCCAGCTGATCTGGCGAGCCGGCATGTGCAACAAGGTGGCGCAAATCAGGACCGCCAGGCCGGACAAGCCGTCGCCCAGGCGCCAGACCACGGTATCGAGAAACCACTTGACCTGTATCTTGACCCGGGCAGCGAGCGGCAGATAGAGCAGTTCCCGGGTCGACTGGTCGAGGGAATAACGCAGCACCTGGTCGCAGCTTTTCAGCGTGGTCACTGCCGCCAGGGTGCCAAAAATCAGCAGACCGGTCGAACCCATGAAAACGGTGGCGGGAAGCATGAACAGCGCCGTACCGATACCGAACCGGCGCAGAAACCTGGTGGTGAACAGCAACTGGAACAGCAGCGAAAGAATGCCGGCATAAAAATTGAAATTGCCCAGAAAGATTGCCAGCCGGTCTTTGCTGACCAGGACCTGCTGGGCAATCGCCAGAAACTGCCATCCCGTCAATGTCGTGACCAGGGAAGAAATACAGATCACGGCCGCGATGGCCCGCAAGTAAGGAGTGGTAAATACCAGGCGCGCGCTCTGGCGCAGGTTTCGCGGGCTGTTCTGGCCACTCCCCTCTTCGATTTCATGTCCTCCCGCCACCGCCTCCTGGCCGCTGCGCCAGATGACGATCACCAGCCCGGCGCAAATCGAAACGAAAACCACCATGCCCAACAGCAGGCTTTCCGTGCCGAAGGTCCGGGTCATCGCTTTGGAGAAATAGCCAGAGAAGATCCAACCCGCAACACCTCCGCCTCCGACCATCCCAAAAACGCGCTTGGCTTCGCGAGTGGTCAGAACATAATTCGCCAGGGTCCAGATCTGGGTGGGCACGATAACCCCAAAAATCTTCACCCAGATGTAGAACGCCGGAAATAGCCATGCCAGGTGGGAATCGTAATGGGCCAGCGCCCAGAACACCGCGCAATTGCTGGCGAAAAACAACATGCTGCCCACCAGCAAATTGCGCAGATGAACTCGCCGGGCAATCATTACGTAGCCGGCGATGACAAATGCCACCAGCACCGAACTGGCAATGTCGGCGTAGGCAAGGTGCCTCGCCTGGTAGCGCGACAGGAACAAAGCCGCCGCCGCCACCCCGCCGATTTTGTAGGCGGTGATGATCAGGAACAGCGAGGACCACAGCAGGGTGCCGCGCCCCAGATCTCCGGGGTGAACGTTCAGTGCGCGTTCAATCCAGGTCTTCATCTCCAAGCCTACCTCAAGGCTCCCGGTCTACTTCCCCGCCGCCGCTGCCATGCCGCAGATACCGCCGCTCGACGGGGTTGCAGCCGCCTTCCCCGCATCCGCCGCCCCGGCTGGGCTTGGCTGCGCCGAGCCCGCCGGGTCGATCAGCACCACGCTCTGGTCCAGATATTCCGCCGTGAACCTGACATCGCCGCAGATTTCGAGGGCTGAGGGTCTTCCGCCGGGGTAATAGCTGCTGAGCATACCGGTGTCAATCAGAAATACCTTGTTATCGAAACGTGGACGGATTCGCCCACCTCTCTGTACCGTATGTCCCACCGCGATGTGAGTGGCGTCGTACGCTTCCAATACCTTGCCGATCTGTGCCATGCCCTCTTCGTCGGTCCACTTATCGTAGCCACGAAACCACAGCGGGCCGTCGACCTTTACGCTGAGCCACTCTCCATAACCCAGGAACTGCACCAGCCTGGCCTGTTCCTGCGGGTCCGACTGCACCTGCGCCTTGCGCTCAGCCGTAATCTCCGCCTGAACCACGGCGGTGGTTTCCTGCAGGGTAAAAAATGGCAGGATGATGTTCTTGTCCAGCATGTATTGTTTGGCTTCATCAAAAGCCTTGATCTCGTCCCGGACGTGGCCATTGATCGTATCCAGTTTCAAGTGGGCCAGGCTGGGATCGATTCCGCCATGCAGGAAAATCACCTGGCCGATTTCCGCCACAGCAACATGCTCACGCACCCACTTACCGTAGGTCCCCTTGGGACCGAACGCTTCGGCGTGCTCCACGAAGCCGACGGGATGCCGCGCCATCCACTCCGCTTCGGTTATTTCCATGGGCTGAGGAAGCTCCGCCAGCAGCTGTGGGTGGCTATTGCGCCACTTTACGTACAGCTGGTACGCCTCTTTCTGGCGCTGTTCGGAATTGCTGTCGGCGAAGCTGGCATAGTTCTCCACTGTGACGTAGCGCAGGTCGCCCATGAGATTCATCACCTCGTGGTTGCCCAGCAGGGGCACAACCCGTCCGCCCGCCTGTGGCGCCTCCTTCTCCAGCGCCATCATCAGGTCCATCACTTCACGCGGCTTGGGGCCCCGGTCGAGCAGGTCTCCCAACTGAACGAACGTGGCCTTACCCCCGGCCCAGTGGTTCTGTTTGTCGATCACGCCGCTCCGCTGCAGAATGGCGACAAAATCGTCAAAGTCGCCGTGCACGTCGCCGACGGCGACCACGGCATCGGAGGGATCGGCTTTAGCTTTTGCTCGGCCCGCCCATGCCAGGCCAGCCGCGAGCAAGAAAAGAAGAAGTGAGATCGAAAAGCGGTAGGGAAGAACACGGCGAGGAGGAAACATTTCTCGGCCTCCTATAGCCAAGCCCTGCGGGATTTGGACGAAAACACCGAATTTTACCAGCGTTATCCGTTACGGAAGGTGAATCTTAGGCTGCCCGGCAAAGCAAGTCAACACGGCGGGCGCAGGAGTAGTGGCTGAGTTTGGGCCTTTCTTCCATCGGCGAGGGCGTCAACCTGAAGCTTGTGAGGCATCCGGTGAGGCCACTTTGAGATTAGTTTTCAAATTCGGCCGCCGCCATCCAAACCATGTGGTGGCGGGGG
>DASQHA010000353.1:0-2158 GCA_035632335.1 Terriglobales bacterium | reverse complement strand
CGCCCAGCAAGAGTGCAACGGCTTCTGGGGCGGTAGCGTCGGCGCACAAAACCCTGTGGGGTCCACACTCCCACACGTCGCCTGAATTGGTGACGGCACGCTCGGGCAATGGGGGCACCTCATTGGCACGATCATCGTCGTCGTCAAGTAGGAGAGCGTCGATCTCTTGGGGATCAAACCCCGTCAGATTCAGGTCCATCTCCAAATCCCGAAGTTCGCTCATTTCCTCGGCCAGCAGATCCTGATCCCAGGCGGTGTCCTCATGACTTCGATTGTCCATGAGCCGATACGCGCGGACCTGCGCCGGCGTCAGATTGGTCGCTTGATGCACCGGCGCCTGCTCGAGCGCGAGCTTTGTCGCCGCCAGCCAGCGTACGTGTCCGCAGATGATGACGCCCTCTTTGTCCACCACAATGGGCTGGCGCCAGCCATATTCCTGAATTGAGGCCGCTACCTTGTCGATTGCTTTCTGGGGGATCTTTCTCGCGTTACGGTCATAAGGCGTGATCTTTTCTATAGGCCAATAAGTGATCGTCATTTGAATATCTCCTTTAATGGTGCTGTAATAACTCGCACAATGGCGGCAACCATCAGTCCCGATGGTGCCGGCACTGGGTGCGAAGCTTATAGCTGGCGAATGTTCGGCGTGCCTGTGGGCAGCGCAAATTCCTGGGCCACAAAATATCCCAAGGCATCCGACACGTGGCTGCGCATGGGATCGGACTTATCGATGCTCCCCAGCAGATTGCCGTGGGCATCGCCCGCCCAACACACTCGTTCCAGATCCTTAATTAACTCGCGACACTGCGGAGCGACCAGTAGTCGCCGCTCGCCGTGGTAATTGCATAGCATCGCGTTCATGGCGTTGACGCGAGCTTTGACCGACGGGTTTTCCTTGCGCACCCGCACCTGCGCGTGGTAGAGATCCGCGTGACGGCGGAAAAACTCCCGCACGATCTGCCAATCGGTCCGGTCCGCAGAGCTGTGCCGTCCATCTCCGGTCGCATCGCCGTGCACGTAGACATTTAGCGGGCGACACTCACGGACCCACGGCTCAGTCCGTTGCTTGAACTGCTCACACGCTTCCCAGGTATTGGAGTTGGGCAGAATGATCTCTTCCAAAGTGTTCACGACGTTTTCGAATCTCTGGCCCAGGACCGAGCACATCGGATTTACATTGAAGTCCAGCGACCAGAAAATGGGATGGCGCCGATCGTAAACCACCTGGCGCACGTTCTGTGCACGATCGAACCCGTAGTAGACCAGACCCTCCCCGATGTTCTCGAAGGTGGCAAGAAACTCCTGCCGGTAGGTCCGCTCGTCGAGTTCATGTGCGGCCTGTTCGAGCTCTGCAAGCGGGACATTGCCGCCTTCTGCTGTCGTGAATTGGAAAGCCGCCCAAGCGCAGGCCTCCTCACTCCGCGCGAATTGATACAGATCGTAAAAGTGATTCAACCCGCGTGGAGTGCCGATGAAGAGCGCACGCCCTTGCTTATCCGCTAGCGAGGGGCGTAGAACTTCGGTCCAAGCGTCAGGCGCCATAGATGCATACTCGTCGAGAACGACGAAGTCGAGACCGTTCCCGCGAAGACTGTCATAATTATCGGCGCCGCGGAGTGCGATGACACCGCCTGCAGTTAACTCGATGGAAAGGTCGGTTTCGTTGGGCTTGCTGGCCCAATACGGTCGCGTAAGATTCTTTAACATTCTCCAGGCCACCCGCTTTGCTTGTCTATAGGTGGGGGCCACGTACCAAACCATTCGACCCGGTCCCCATGCCGCCCGAATCAGTTCCACCAGCGCTAGAAAGGTTTTACCGAAACGCCTCGCCGCCACCAGGACTCGAAAACGTTGGCCACATATGAAGACTCGGCACTGGGGTTCCTTCAGCTGCACTTGCATTTCGGCACCGTCGGCTTCCATCGCATCTTTATGCGGCCTTCTCATCGATCACGACCACGAAATCTGCAACCGACTCCTGGCGCGTCTCCGAGCCCTGACTGGCCCACCAGCCCTTGGTCTTCAGAAAGGCAATGATGGCTCCCAGGTTTTTACCCGAGCGGGCCATTTTGAACAGCGTTTTAGCAACCTCCGCCTCGCCCTCGATCGAGCCTTGCTCCAACTCGTCGCGGAAATACTTGGTGAGGGTCTTGTGAGA
>DASQHA010000352.1:0-7183 GCA_035632335.1 Terriglobales bacterium | reverse complement strand
CACCATTCGGTTCCACAAAGAACGTCTACTTGCGCTTGGCGCCGTCTTCCGCGATGTACATGATCTCGTGCTTGAAGATAAACAAGTTGGGTTGGTCTTCGCGGGTCAGCCGGACCATGTTTTTGTCGTAGTATTCGATCCAGCCGCGGACGACTTCGCCGTCCGCCAGCTTGATGCTTACGGGCTTCTGCTTTTCTCCCAGAGATTTCAGGTAGGCCGCCTCTTCCGAGGTCTGCTCGGGCGGGGCGGGCCTGCCCTTGCGGGGGGCGCCGGGTCCTTGTCCTTGAAAAGGCATGGCAGCTATCTTACACGCGGACGGGCAGGCCAGTGAACCCGCGCTAGAAGGTAAGCCTTATCCCGAACTGGATCTGGCGCGGGGCACCGAGCGTAAATAATCCTGAACCGGGTGCGATGCGGTTGGTAATCCGATCGGTCGCCGACGTGCCGTTCACGGAGCCTATGCTTCCGTTGAGCACTCCCGCGAGCCGGTTGCCCGGACCGTCGAAGTTGGCGAAGTTGAGAACGTTGAATGCCGACAGGCTGGGCTCCACAACCACTCGGTCTCCCATCCGGAAAGGCCGCGCCAGGGTCACGTCGAGAGTCTTCATCCAGGCCAAACCGACGCTTCCCGGCGGAGGGCTGGCGATGGTGGGGGCATGCGCGCCCAGTTGCAGCAGTTGCGAGCGCGAAAGCAACCCGGCATTGACCAGCGCCGCGCCGGCGGGAGTCAGCTGGTCCGCGAACGTGGTGTTGAAGTTTTGGATCACGGTGCTGAGCTTGCTATCTGTGACGGCGCGTCCGAACGATCCGATATTAGTTCCCGGCAGAATGTCGCCGTAGGCGCTTGCGCCGGTCTGGCTCTGCCCGCCAAACGCCCCATCTCCGGTCACGTCGGTTCGGAAGATTTCCCCCGGAACTCCGCCGCTGGCGGGAAGAAAGAGAGTCTGGGGTAAAGGCGAGGCCACCTGCGCGACCAGACCCAGCCGGACACCCCGCGGCAGGTCCAAAACCGAGCCCAGGGAGAACTGGTTTTTGCGGTCCTCCGACGCGGAGCCAAAGAAAGCGGTCGGGTGGTTGAAATCCGCCGCCAGCGGCAGCAGGTCCTGGTTGCCAATCCCGCCCGCAACGTTGCTGCGGAAACTGGAGCGGGTGTAGGAAAACTGCAAACTTCCGCCGAGAACTCCCCGCACCGGATTCGTGAGATGGGTACGCAGCGAAAGTTGTATTCCGCTATAGAGTGAGCGCCCGGCGGGGAAAAACATGGTGTTGCGTCCCACCAGCGGGTTGATTCCGGGAAAGGCCGCGCCGGTATCCGGAATCAGATTGAACAACGACGCCGGGGCTCCGGCCAGAAACTGGCCGCCGGAATCCAGGCCGTGGCTGGCGAAGTCGGCGATGCTGGCGCCGGGCACCGAGGCCAGGTAGCAATTCACGGCGGTCTGCGAACTGGCGCCCGCGCTCGTGGCGGGCGCACAACCCTGGCTTAACAGGTTCGAGCCCAGGGTGCTATTGATCGCGTGCAACGCCGCATTCGTGTTCAGGTGAGTTGCGTCGCCAACATGGTTGGTGTCATATCCGAGCAGATAGTGGGTGCCCACGTTGCGCACGTAGTCCGCGCTGAACAAGGTGGAGGGCCACAACTGCTTCTGCAGGCCGATATTCATCTGCAGGGAACGCGGAGTCTGGTAGGTAGGCGCCAGCAGGCCCTGCTGGCTGTTCAGAGACTGTCCCAGGAAGCTGGGGTTCGGGGAACTCGAAGTCAGCGCCGCACTGGCCGCCTGGAAGGCAGTCTGCAGGTCCTCCACCGCCGTCGCGACGCTTCCGATGGGCTGTCCGCAGAGGCTGGCGGCGCTTTGATTAACATTGCCGGGGAAAATGACGACGCCGTGGCTGGCGCAGGGATCATTGGCCTGGGCATTGAACTGGCCGTTAGCCAGCCGCGCCACCCGGTCCCCCAGCAGGTTTCGAAACACATTGTCGTCGTAGTACATACCAATTCCAGCCCGGATCACGGTTTGCCCTTTCTTCCCGGGGTCCCATGCCAGGCCGAACTGCGGCGCGAAATTCAGGTTGGGCTGGCGCACCCGTCCGCCCAGCCCGGCATTTCCACCGAAATGAGTAAGCAGGTCGCCGCTGCCGGAACAAGGCGCCTGGGCGCCATAAGAAGCGGCCACGGCCGAGCACGGAATGGCCGGTAAGTCAGAATCGCTGCGCCCGCTGTCACGGACATATTGCACGCCAATCGTTACCGTCAGGTTGGGCCAGAACTTCCAGTTGTCGCCGAGATAGGCCTGCAGGCGAGTATCGTTGAAGGCGCCGCAGGAAGAACCGAGCCCTGACTTTTCGGTGAAACAGCTGAAGCCGTTGCCCAGCGTAATACTGTCCACCGGATAGTTCAGGGGATTGCCGGCGCCGCCTGCAAAAGGCCCCACCCCCGCCAACAACACCGAAGCCGGGTTCGTGTCCGAACCAATCTGCGGCGCTGAACCAAACAGGTCGGCGGAAATCAGGCTGTTAATCTTGTTCAGCGCCAGACCGAAACGGAGGGTGTGGCTTCCCATGGTTCGGGTGCCATCATAGCGGGCCTGTGCATTGGCCTGTTTGGTCTGTTGCGGCGCCTGCGGATTGACTCCGCTGGCAAATCCGGAACCCCCCACGAAATTCAAACTGATTCCCGGCGCAGGATCGAAAATGCTGCTGCCGCCCACGGCGTCCGCGATCTTGTTGGAGTAGCGATCATAGGCGAAGCGCAGACTGTGCACGTAGGGTCCGCGGGTGACATCGAAACCAACCGCGTTTCCAAACGTATTGTCGCGACTCTTGAACGGCTGAAAGTTGTCGCCGCCGAAAGAATTGACGTCGCTGCCATTGTCATAAGTGAAGCGGTAGAAAAGTTGCGACCGGGTAGAAAGTTTGTAATCGAGACGGGCCGCGAGCTCGGTCTCGTGGAACGGAGCTTTGTAAGTTCCGTCGAGAACATTGAAGGGCGCGTTGAACACCACGGGGGCGTCGAGATCCTGCCGGAGATATTCTCCGGTCAGGAAGTAGAAGAGTTTGTCCTTCTTCCAGGCGCCGCCCAGATTTCCGCCGAAGACTTCGCGGGAGTAGGAATGGTCCGAACCTCCGGGAAGAGCCGCGCCGCCGGCAGCCTTGTCGCGAAAGTTTCCGAAGAGCTGGCCGTGCAGCTCATCGGTAGCGGATTTCGTGATTACGTTTACCGCTCCGGCGGAGGCCAGCCCGGAAGAAAGCGGCAACAGCGATTGCTCGACCCCAACCTGCTGCACGGCGCCTACCGGAATATTCATGGTGGTGGCGCCCACGGCTTCGTCGGTAATGTCTATGCCGTCCACCATCATCCGGGTGGTGCGGCCATTGCGTCCCACGATCGAGGAGGCGGTCAGGCCGCTTTTAGAGGGCGCCAGTATCTGGCCGTCCAGCTCCTGGACGCCGGGCTCGAGCCGGGTCAGATCGAGGAACCCTCGGTCCGTGGGAATTTTTTCCATCTGGTCGCTGGTAACCGCTCCCCGGACTTCGGGAGTCTCGGTGTCAACCAGTTTGGCGGCGGGCGCAACCAGGCGCGCCAGCTTGACGTCGCCGGTGGTGGTCGCTGCGGCCTGGATCCTGATCAGAAGATCGGCCGGCTGAAACCCTTTCGCGTCGACGTGCAGAATATATTCTCCGGGAATCAGGTCGCGGAGGGCATAGGTCCCGGCCGGGCTGGTCGTGGTGCGCGCGGCTTGTCCGGTCAGCTTGTTAGTGATGGTCAGGACAGCTCCACTGACCGAACTGCCGCGGGGTCCAGTGACCGTGCCGGAGACATTGCCTGTGGAGGAATCCTGGGCGTAAGCCAGGGATGAAATAACGAGAAGGACCGCGATCGCTCCGGCCCACAGACCTGACTGCCTGAAGACGGAACGGGCACAACCAGTATTGCTCGACATTCGTCTCGCTTACCTTCCTTACAAAGATTCGCCTGACGCACGCAATCCTACAAGACTTTCACACCAGAATTTGTCCCGTCAACCGCCAGTGTGGGGCGGGCGCCCTCGCCCGCCGCCTTTGACTTTGACTTTTGCAGCTGTTTTCGCTGACAACGATCAGCATTCAAAACAAAGTCAACTTCAAAGGCGGCGGACAGGAGTGTCCGCCCCACACAGTCATGTTCAGTGCGACTTGGACGTGTAGTAGCCTGTCCGATGCCTCACTTTGAAACCGGTGTCCGCGGGCACCCCTGCGACCGTGACCTGGATGTGGCGGAAGTCTGAATCCGAAAAGCGCCGTGAGGGATAGTATGCCAGCAGGTACTGGGTGCGCAGTTCATCGCTGATCTGACGAAAAGCCTCATCCAGCTGCGACAATGAGGACGCATAAAAATATTTGCCGCCGGTGTCCGCGGAGAGCTGGATCAGGGCATGCTCGCCGCCGGTGTCGCGTCCCGCGCTGGCCTCGATGGGCACAATGATGACGCTGTACAGAATGGCTTCGGCGGTTTCGGCGGCGCGCACCGCCTCCTGGTAATCGACTCTGCTCATGGTGTCGCCGCCGTCAGTGATCACCACCATCACTTTCCGGCCCACTCGCGGCTCCAAAGCCTGTGATCCCAGGAACAGGGCATCGTAGAGGGCGGTCGCCGAGCCCATACGGATCCGGTCAATGCCGCGGTCGATCACCCTGAGGTCTGAAGTGAAAGAGGTCAATTCACTCACCGTCTCGCTGAACTGGTAGAGCGACAGGGCGTCCACGGGACGCAGGATGGCATGCGCAAAGCGGCGCGCCGAAGCCAGTTCGAGGGGAAGGTCCTTGCGCGTGCTCAAGCTGGTGTCGATGGCCAGAACAATCGACAGCGGTAAAGCCGATTCTTTGTCGAAGACAGCAATTTTTTGCTCCTGGCCGTCTTCTCGCAGCTGGAAGTTGTCTTTCTTCAGCGAGGCTATCGGGGCGCCGCGCTCGTCGGTCACGGTGACGAACACGTTGACCAGCTTGACGTCGACCTTGAAAGTGGTATCGGGCTCCTGGGCAATGGAGACAAGGCACAAAACTAGCAGAAGACTTGCAGTTGCCGCTTGTTTCATCGGGAAAGTCGGGGCACTTCTCTGCGTTCTCGCGGCGCCGCTCGGCGGAATCCTTGCGAAAAAACGCCCTCTGGTCAGTGGGCGGAACGCCAATCGCAAACCGAATCCGCGGAGAATGCAGCCAAACCGGCTGGTCACTTAGATGCACGCCTTCCGGAATGGGTGCCTTCGGCACGGGCAATCTCATCCGGAAAGGGCTCGCCATCGGCCCAGACCGCGCCATCTTCGAAATGCTCCTTTTTCCAGATGGGCACGGTGCGTTTGAGGGTATCGATGAGCCAGCGGCAGGCCTCGAACGCCGCCGCCCGGTGGGCCGAAGCCACCACGATCAGTACGCTGGTTTCGCCGATTTCTAGGCGTCCCAGGCGATGGACGATGGCGACATCGCGAATCTTGAAGTCCGCCAGCGCTCGCGCCGCCAGGTCTTCCATCTGTTTGAGGGCCATATCTTCGTAAGCTTCGTAGTCGAGATACAGGGTGCGGCGGCCGCGGGTATGGTTGCGCACTATGCCTTCGAAGACGGCAGCGGCCCCGTCCTCGGGCCGCTTGATGCTCTTCAGAATACAAGCTGTCTCAATCGCCGCGCGAACGATGGCCGCGTGCGAGTGGCCGGTCAGGGCAGACGTTCCCCCATCGGCCGAACCCCCGCTCACTGGCGGCAGGAGCGCGACTTCATCTCCTGAACTTAAACGGGTGGCCGGTCCCGCGTATTCTCGATTGACCGACATGGCGAGCGATGGCGCCGTATCTCTCAATCGGGGGATAATCTGCTCGTAGTGGCTGAGAACATCTCCCAGCGTGGCGTTCTCGGGGAGGCTGATCGAATCGCTGGCCTTGCCGGCAAGATCTTTGAGGACGCCGAAAAATAAGACGCGGACTTGCATAAGAAACCGGTTCCCAGCTTCGAGTTCCCGGTTCCCAGTAGTCTATCGCGCAGGCGGCCGTTTGGAGGCAGCCTAAAAAAAACTGCCAGTTCCCGGTTTGGAAACTGGCAATTTTAGCGGGACGAATCAACCCTGCGATTTCGGCTTCTTGTCCTGATCTCGCGGGGCCTGACGAGGAGCCGGGCGCTGTTCCTGCGGCGCGCGGTTCTGCGCCGGCGCCGCCTGCTGGCGCTGTTGCTGCCAGTTGCGGAACTTGTTCTCATCCTCCCGGGCCTGGGCCGGGCTTCGTTCCTGCACCGGCGGCGCGGGCCTGGCCTGGGGATGCGACCAGCCTTGCACGGGGCGGTTGTTATCGGTCTGATTTACCGCGCCTGGAGCTGTCCGCGCCGGCTCTTCCACTCGAGGGGCGACAACCGGCCGCTGCGGACGGGCGTCGGGCCGAGGCATTTGAGGATGGACGACAGCCTCCGGCGGATTGACCGGCGTTTGCGGTCGCGCCACCGGACGATCCGGGCCCTGATTCGCCGGCGCGGAGTTGCCCAGTGGACGAGGCTGCTCGGCGGGCCGCTCCGTGCGCACGTTAACCGCGGCCTGCCGCTGTTCGAAAGGCCGCTGGGGAGGAGCGGGTTTCTGGGTCGCCACCACCTGACGGTTCACCACCGCCTGCGGCGGTCTGAACCTGGCGGGCGCACCCGCGCCCAGCACGCTGGTCCTCACGGGTTGCACTTGAACGCTGCGTTCAACCGGCGCGTCGGCCAACTGCCGCGCATCGTAACGTCCGAGATTCCGTTGTACCGGACGCGCGTTCACAAACGTGTCCCGCGAAACCAGGGTCACGCCGTTGTTCACCCTGCGGTTGACGTAGGTGATGTTCGCAAAATTGCGTTCGTTGGAGTGGTAGTCGTTGTAAACCGTGGTCACCCGCGTGACGTTCACCACGGTATTGGTTACGTTGATCCGCTCCACGTAGCTGCGGCTGCCGCGGTAATAGGGCACATACACTTCGCCCGGTGCCAGCGGGAACCAGCCCACGCCCGGACCTCCGCCGATCGAGATTCCGACTCCGCCCACAAAGGCGACCAGAGCGGGCGCATAGACCGGCCTGACGACCACCGGCCCCGGCACCCAGCACCAGCGGTTTCCGGCATAGGCCCATCGTCCATAGTGGAAGGGCGCAAAGCCCCAGGGCTCGTCATCGACCCAGGTCCAGCCCCAGGGACTGATGTA
>DASQHA010000351.1:0-19761 GCA_035632335.1 Terriglobales bacterium | reverse complement strand
AGTGCCATGGTTTTATTGCGCAATTGAGCAGGAGGGCAGCGTCGGGCCGCTGAGGGAGTCGGAATCGCGCGAACCCTATGAGGAAATCGTCGGCGGCACGGGCGCTATGCCGGGGGCGGCCACCTTGCCGGGCGTTTTTCGGGCGCAGCCGCTTCGTAGTCATCCGAGCCGGACACCGACCGGGCTCTATGTCTCGCCTCGGTGTAGAGGCAGGCTGGCCCTGACCGTGGTCCCCTGACTGTCGGAGTGTATCTCCAAAAGGCCGCCCAGTTGCCGCAACCGTTCTCGCATTCCCCAGATGCCCATGCCAAACTTGGCCGTACTGTCGGCTGTTTTCCGGAGAACATCGGCGGGGATCCCGCGGCCCTCATCTTTCACCTCCAGCACGATCCCGTCACGAGATAGGACTGCTTGAATCGTCGCCCTGGGGCTTCCCGAGTGATGATGGACGTTGGCCAAGGCTTCCTGAACGACGCGAAACAGAGCAATCTCGACCTCCTGCGGCAGCCGCCCCAGGTCAGCCGGGATGTCCAATACAACGTCCACGTCGGTGTGGCGGGTGTAGCCGTCGGCATACGCCCGCAGCGCTGAAGCGAGGCCCATCTCATCCAACAACAGCGGGTGCAGAAGGCAGGAAAGAGTTCGAGTCTCCTGCAGGCATTCACGCACCAGCGCGATGCTGTTGCCCAACGCCTGCAGAGCCTTCGGCTCGAGACCGGCAGCCGCTTCCCTCACCATCGATAGCGTGATCTCCAGCGCGACCAGATTTTGCGCCGTGGACTCGTGTAGCTCGCGAGCAATGCGCGCCCGCTCTTTGTCCTGCAGCTCGAGCAGCCGGCCGGACAACTCGCGCAGCGCCTTCTCTGTCTTTCGCCGCTCGGTGATGTCGCGGGCGATGGTCGACGCCCCGATCGTCCTGCCGTCCGCGTCTCGGATCGGCGAGACGGTCAGGGACACCGCCACTTGCGTGCCATCTTTCCTCAGTCGCGCGGTGTCGTACTGATTCATGCCGCCCTCGCGCTTGGCCCGTTCGAGAATGCCCCTTACCTCGTCTTCGTGGCCGGGCGGCAGCAAGACTGATCCCGGCTTTCCCTTAATCTCCTCCGCTGTATAACCATAGAGCTTTTCCGCCCCGGCATTCCAGCTAGCGATGGCGCCATCCAGCGTGTAGCTGAGGATCGCATCCCCGGAGGACTCCACGATCGATGCCAGTCTGAGCACATCTTCGGCCACCCGCTGCCGGTGCTCCAACGCGCGCAAGGAGTCCGCGGCCAGGCTGCCTTCGATGCCGAGAGAGATCATGCTCGCAATCAAGGCCAGCGCCTGGACGGCCGGTCCCGCTATCGGCTGGCCGGTGAATATGCCCAAGACCCCGAGGAGCCGGTCACCCACGACCAGGGGATAACCCGCAAACGCTACCATGCCCTCCTGCTTGGCCCATTCCTGTTCCGGAATACGGGCATCTCCAACGATGGCGTCGCTCAGGAGTGGTTGCTGATCCCGCGTGATGAGACCCACACAGAAAGGGCCCACGGGGATTCGGTTGTCCGCGCCATCCTCGCTGGCACAAACTCCGGCGTGGGCTTTCAACTCCAGAAAGTTTTCCCTCGAGTTGAACGTCCAGATGCGAGCACAGGAGTGTCCGAAATGGCAGACCAGTGTCTCGACACAGCGCTGCAGCTTGTCGCGCAGCGACAGGCTCTGGGTCAAGGTCGCACCCACGCTATAGGTTAAGACATCCAGACGTCCCCGTTCCATCAGCAAATCCTTCCCCCCCGAGGAACCACCTCTTAGGACTACCGGTTGCGCTCGCTGCCGGCGTCCTTGCGCCTCCGTGCTGTGAGGTTCTGCCTCGACTTACGAAACCAGCATAAACGGAGACGCCGTGCGGCGGGAATCGGGTGGATTCTGTACTTCAATCAAACCACGAGGGCAAGGTGATGGTACCGATGGCAGGGTCTACGGGCTTTACCCTAACGAACCAATAGAGTCGTCCGCTGAGAGGTGAGGATTCAATGTGGACTGCGGCGGACTCCGGGCACTCCGCGCCGGCCGGCGCGTGCTTACGGCTCGATCATGTTGTTGCGAACAGCATAGCGAACCAGTTCACTGAGGGAATGCAGGTTGAGCTTGTTCATAATGTTGGTGCGATGGGTTTCCGCAGTCTTGACGCTGATGCCTAAGGCCGTGGCAACTTCTTTGTTGCTCTTGCCTTCCGCCAGGAGCTGGACGATTTCCCTCTCCCGCACGGTCAGACGGGCGCTCGGCGTTTGAGTTTGATCCGTGTCGACGGACGGCCTGCGATAGCCTTGGAGCACAATCTCGGATACTTCGGAGGTAAAAAACGGCTGGTGCTGACTCAGGGCCTCCACCGCCGCGACCAGCTCGCGAGCGGCGTCGTTCTTCAACAAATAGCCGCGAGCGCCGGCCTGCAACAATTCGCGAACCACTTGCTCGGAGCGGTGCATCGTCAGGATAAGCACTTCGGTCCGAGGGACATCGTGAAGGATTTGGCGTGCCGCTTCCAGGCCGTTGAGTTCCGGCATGCTAATGTCCAGGACCACCACATCGGGCTTTAGCCGCTTGGCTATGTCCACTGCTTGCCGGCCATCGCTGGCTTCGCCGATGACTTCCCAACCCTGGCGCGTTTCCAGCAGCGTCCGCAGCCCGTGGCGGACAATGTCATGATCGTCGGCCACTACGATCCGAACCAGACTCATACAAGAACCCCTTTCACCGGCAGCACAGCTCTTACCGTGGTGCCCTGCGAGTTGGAGTACACTTCCAGCCATCCACCCAGTTGGCGCAACCGCTCCCTCATGCCGGCGATGCCCACGCCGAGCTTTGCCGAGCCATTCGCCATGCGCTCGCGGACTTCGGGCAGAATGCCCCGGCCCTCGTCCCGGACCTCCAGCACCACCTCCGTGGGAGACACCAAGGCTCGAATCATAGCCCTTGGGCTTCCGGAGTGGCGATGGATGTTAGTCAGCGCTTCTTGAGCCACCCGGAACAGCGCGATCTCAACCTCGCTCGGCAGCCGTGTCAGGTCGCGTGAGACGTCCACGCTGACGGTCACGCCCGTCCTTCCTTTGTACCCGTCGGCGTACGCCCGGAGGGCTGAAGCCAGGCCCATCTCGTCCAGCAGCGGCGGGTGCAACAAATACGAGGCGGTGCGGATCTCCTGCACGCATTCCCGAACCAGGGCGATGCTGCTGGTAAAAGCCCGGCGCGTTTTCGACCCGAGGCGGGCTGCCGCTTCGTTGATCTGGCACAGGTTCATCTCCAAGGCAGCCAGGTTCTGGCCGGTGGTGTCGTGCAAGTCCCGCGCGATGCGGCGCCGCTCCTCGTCCTGCAGCTGGAGCAAGCGGCCGGAGAGGTGGCGCAGGTCTCTTTCCGCGCGCTTGCGCTGCATGAGGGTTGCCAATTGGGCAGCCACGCTGGAAATGAGCGCCAGAAGGCGCTCGTCCTCCTCGCGCCGCTCCCGCACAAAAAACTCCAGCACCGCAAGGACTTCATCCCCAACCACTACGGGTATCGCCATGCCGGCTTTGAGCCGGGCTTTGCTGGCAAGAGGCGTGCGTGGACAATCTACTTCAGGTGATGTAATGTCTGTTAGCCACGCCGGGCGTCTCGACAAGAAGACGTGCCCCGGAAGTCCCACTCCGGGAGCAAAAGTGAAACCCTCACAGCCCTTCCTGAACTCCTCCAGGTCGCTGACCTTGCTATACCATGCCGGACTGCATTCCAACGCGCTGCGGTCAGCGGAGGGTACCCAGGCCTGTCCCAGGAGCCAGCCGGTCGCCTCACACACCTCCCGGAGCACCACGTGCAAACACGACGGCAGGTCCTCGGCGGAACTGACCTCTAAAGTCAGGGTTTGCAGCAGGTGCGCCTCCTCTTCCGCGCGCTTGCGTTCCGTAATATCCTCTGCGATTCCTACGACGCGGACCACACGCCCGTCTTGGTCACGAACCGGAAACGCGCGGTCCCATATCCAGCGAATACTGCCATCGGGGTGCACAATCCGGAACTCCACGTTCAGCTCCCCGCCGGGCAGCGCTCTCATGGATTTTTTGACCCGCCCCAGGTCCTCGGGATAGACGCAATCCTGCCAGGAGCGGGGGTTCGCGTATAAACCCTCACAGCCGCGACGCCAGATTTCCTCGTAAGCCGGGCTGATGTACAAGAAGTGGCTCAGATCGGGAGCGCTGATGTAGAAGACCCCCTGGACGTGCTCCACCAACTGCCGAAACCGCTCGTCACTGGACCGCAGCTCCTGCGCTGTCCGCTTTTGCTCGGTGATGTCCCGAATGATGCCGAGGGCGCCGATGAGCTCGCCGGATTCATTGCGCAAAGGCGAATAATGCGCCTCGAAGAATCCTTCCCGGCCGCTCTCCGGAACGCGGAAGGGTCTGTCCCCTGCGACAAATGACTTGCCCTCCAGCGCCGCGCGCAAGTTCTCATCCTCGCCAGTCTCTTTCAAGAACGGGAATACCTCGAACAAGAATCTCCCAAGGCAGCTTTCCTTGCCGACACCCGTCATCCGCTCCATTCCTCTGTTCCACAGGGTGCAGCGAAAGTCCTGATCACAGGCCACAATGCCATCCATACTGCTGTTGATCACCGTTTCAGAAAACTGCTTTTCGCGCCGGACTTGGTCCTCAGCCTGCCGGCGATACACCAGCTCGTGTTGCAGTTGGGCCGTGTGCTTCCGGATTTCCTGTTGCGTCTGGGCGTTTTCATAGGCCACGGCGGCTTGGCCTGCCAGGCTCGCAATCACCCTTTCGTCTCCCTCGCTGAATTCTTCCGCTCCCAACTTCTCGACCAGGCAGAGCATTCCATAGAGCTTGTTTGCCGACGCAATTTGCGCGCCAAGAAAGGATCGCGTAGAAAGGTGCGGAGGAGGGAGGCCGGCTGCGAAGCGATCGGCGCTTATGTCTCGCACGCGAAGTGGCCGTCCCCGAGCCCAGAGCTGTGAAAGCACGCCGCGGTCTAAAGCGGGCCATCCGAGGTGCTCGGCCGTCGCAGCATCGACACCCGCCACCAGGAACCGGCATGGCGTGATGCGACTTTCATTGAGCAATACAACGCTGGCGTACCGCGCGCCCACCAGATCGCGGGCTGCCGCGCACAAGTCCTCGAGCATGCGGATCGGATCGCGCACAGAAGCCAGTTGCTGCCCGGCTTCCAGTAGGGCGCTTAACTGCCGGTTGGCGGCCCCCAGATCCTCCAGCCTCTTATCCCGCAAGCGGTCGAATTCTCCGAATGAGGAAGCCGGAGAGCCAGAGCCGTCGTCCAGAACATGATTGACAACCTTTAAGATCAACTCGGGCTCGCACGGCTTGGTAATGACGTGCGAGACGCCGTACGCTTCGGCCAACGACCGGATCTCGGCGTTGTGATAGCTGGCTGTACACAGGACCACCCGCGTTCCGGCGGTCGCAGGGTCGCTTCGAAGGCGATGGGCGAACTCGTACCCATCCATGCTCGGCAGCAAGATGTCTACGATCGCCAGCGCCGGGCGTTCGGACCGAACCTTTTCGAGCCCTTCGGCACCGTCGGTCGCCTCGACGAGAGTGTGGCCGCTGTCGCTCAGAAGCATGGTAAACATGTGCCGATTGATCGGTTGGTCGTCAACGACTAGAATCTTCGCCATGCCAAGCCCCAGCGGAGCGTCGCCCCTCAATCGAAGGGTCTTACAACTGAGCGGCAGCCCGGTGCTGGCCTCAGGGTCTGCGGCAGCGCCGCGGGATTCGGGACGGCCGAAGCCTGACGCCCAGGTAACCTGATAGTAATAATCCGGCCGTACGGCGTCAACCAGTGAAACACCTTAGTTCTTGCAATATTGCTTGCAAAATTATGACGATTTAGGTATGCATTTAAAAGAAAAAGGCTTCAGTGCTCTTCCAAGGCCTGGACACCCATTCAGGACATCGAGCCGATCCTAAGGCCCTAAGACGATTCCGCCAGGAACTTGCCGAAACCGTGTTTTTTCAACGCGGAGCGTGCTAAGAACAGGCATACGACTCTCCCGCTATGTTTCCACTGCCAGTGATGGGCCCTTCCTACAGCGATCCCTCTTTTGGCGGCGAAAGTGCCAATTGCGCTCAAGAATTCCAGTGAATTTGGGCGATAACTTCCATAGGTCCTGGCTTAGCGCCGGTGGTGCGCGAAGGCAGCATCCTGGCCGCAAGCGCCCAGACGGCTCACGCAACCCCGAGGGCAACATACGCTTCGACACGAGCGAGTGCCCGTACCGAATGTCCCGTAAGGAATCCTACGGGTCGGTCGCGCGTCAAAATCCCGACTTTGCCGAATAGCCCGAGCGGTCCCGGTAGGCCTATATTCAATTCCTCCCCCCGAAGTAGGCTGCCTTCCTGGAAGGCCTGCCGACAGGACGTTGATGTTTGTCCCAAATGGACACGGGCAGGTGGCAGCAGGAATGAGGTTGGCCCAAGCAGCGACGGCATCCTACACGCTTGCTGAGGCGTCAATTGGGAAAAAGGAGCCCAAGGACTCATGATCACCATTTGCGTTTGCGAATCACAGCCAATCCTCATTGAGGGGTTGAAGGCAGTTCTCGACACAAGCAAGGCTTTCCGGCTTGTGGGCGCCGCCACGAATCCCCTGGAAGCCATAAGCCTCGTTACGGAGCACACCCCCGCGGTGTGCTTGCTCGACAGCAACTTTGGCGATGCCGCCTTGCAGCTCGTCGAGGAGATAAAGCGCCGCTCACCGGAAACCAAACCGGTCTTATGGGTCGATGACATCGTGGGAGTGGAATCATTCCGCACGCTGAAAGCAGGCGGGCGGGGGATCCTGAAAAAGACGCTTCCGGCGGCGACGATTTTGGAATGCCTGTGGGCGGTAGGGCATGGCAACATCTGGATTGAGAACTCGATCTCTCGCCAGTTCGTAGGCTTCCTTAGCAAGTCGTCCGATCGCTACCTGACCGAACGCGAGCAGGAAATCCTGCAACTGATCATGCGCAGCAAGACAAACCGGGAGATCGCGGTGACGCTTTGCATTTCCGTCAGTACCGTCAAACTTCACGTGCTTCATATGTTCGAGAAGGCTGGCGTACGGAGCAGGCTGCAACTGGCGTTGTACGGACTGCGATGGCGCGGGGTTCTTCCCTCCGCAGGCGAAGACGATCCGCCCCTGGCGCCGGCCGGCTCCGAGATGACACGCAAGCCCGTTTCTTGGCGCGACGCCGCTGCACTGGCCACTCTCGCCTGGCCGATCGCGGCTGCTCCGGCGTCATTGCAATCCGGTTCGAGCGCCTGAGTTTCCCGCACCGCTTTGAAACACGTGGAAACCAGCGACTTGAGCACAGGGAGTTACCGATGAGGATATTGATCGCAGACGATGATGCAGTAAGCCGGCGCCTGGTTGAAAAGGCGGTCGTCCAATGGGGATACGAGGCTGTGGTTACGAGTGACGGTTTCGCTGCCCGGACGATTTTACAGAATGAGGGCAGCATGAATCTGGCTGTCCTCGGCTGGAGGATGCCAGGGGTTGACGGTGTGGAGATCTGCCGAGAGCTCCGAGACCGCCAGCAACCCCCCCAACCTTATATCTTGCTAGTTACGGGAGATCGCGCGAACCAGCACATCCTCGAGGGTCTCGAAGCCGGGGCGGACGATTACCTCGCCAAGCCTTTCGATGCGGAAACGCTGCGGGTGAGACTCCGTGCGGGCAGGCGGATCGTGGAGTTGCAGCAGCACCTGCTTTCAATGGATCAGGCCGCTCGATCTCCTGCGGTGTACGATGCCTTGACCGGATTGTGGAACCGGGAGGTGACTTTGGATCTCCTGCGGCGGGCGCTGGCTGGCGACCGCCTTGCCGCGGGCCGGGTCAGCGTCGTCCGAGTGGACGTAGACCGCTTTCAAAACGTCAAGAATGTGTACGGGCACCGCCTGGCGGATGCGGTGCTGCGCGAAACCGCGCGGAAAATCGCGGCAGGGGTGCGATTCACGGATTCCGTGGGCCGGTGCGCGGACGGTCACTTCTTAGTCATTTTGCCGGAAGCCGACGCGCCCAGCGCGCGGGCCTGCGCACAGCGGATTCTGACCCTTGTCAGCAAAGAGGCCGCCGACGTTATCGGGGCAGCCATCCCTGTCACCGCCAGTGTGGGGGTTGCTACGGCCGCAGACACTTTTGTTACGGATGCCGACTCCCTTGTCCGCGCCGCCGACATCGCGGTTCGCGAAGCCGCAAGCCGAGGCGGAAATCAGATCCGGCTCGCTGATAGGCAGGAGTAAGGCCGGTGCGCCCCGAGTCGAGCAAGAATGCGCAGGTTTGCAGACGCGGCGCCCGTTACGGCGATCAACGTAGGGACTCCTACAGAACGATGCCTGCAGGAATTCCGAATTCTTCGGGATGGCATGTCATTCGTAGTCTGTTGATACTGGATGCGATGGGGGCAAGGAGCGCAACTCGGTGGCTGGGTGGAAGTGTGTCGAACACTTGCGAACAGACAATGGGATCACTGACGCAGGACGTAGAGGCCAACGACGACGGCGGGTCCGGTGGTTGGCGGCGCGACTGGAGGGCGGCCACTCACAGGCCGGGAGTTCAATCGCTCGGCATTACCGGCGGGCGCAGCAGCAGCCATCATGCAGGAACAGAGAGGAAAAATGTTTGACCCTGAAATCTTTGACACATTTTTGCGACATTTCCCGGAGCTCGCGGCAGACCTGTTGCCTGGCGGCCTCGGGGTGCATGGGGGTGACGGACGACGCGCTCGAGGCTGTCGAGACAATAGTCCGCTTCTTCACGACGAATCCAAGACCGACGGTGTGGATTCGGCAGCGGGGCGAGGCCGCCTGCCAGGCGCGCCGGTGGGCCGATGAGGACCAGCACGAAGCAGCAGCAGCAGCAGCAAATGAGGAGGCTCTATGCGTAACGCCGTTCAGCCCTGTTTGCGCCGCAGATCCAAAGGGTTTGTCGTAATCGCTGCGGCCTTGATGGTCGTGATGTTGATCGGCATCATGGGCCTGTGTATGGATCTGGCGCGGATGTACATTGCAAAAAACGAAATTCAGGCCTTCGTGCATGCAGCCACCGCAGCAGCCATCTTGCAGTCAAATGGCACCGATCAGGGCATACAGAACGCGCGGCAGGCGGTATGGCAGTATCAGAATCTGAACCTGTGGAACTTTCAAAGCGCGCCTCCACAGAACGTGACGGTGGCCTTTGCCACAACAGCGGCGGGACCGTACGTGACCGACCCTCCAACCGCCAAGGGAGTGCAGTATGTTCATGTAACGGCTCAGTCACCGGTGGTACTGTATTTCATGCCGGGGTTCTCCGACACGGCGCCGCTGGGCATGATGCTGGCAACGATCGGCAGGGTACAAACGCTGCAGGCCGATGCAACGTCCGCCCAACTCCCGGTGAACACATTCTACGATAGTCTCCTTCCCTACTCTCCCGACGCTATCAACATTACAGACCCCAACTTCGGCTACCAAAAAGGCAGCATGTACACGCTGCGGTGGCCGCCGCCCGGCCAGCGCCCCGACCCGACCAATCCGCCGCCGCCGGGATCGAATAAGTACCAGAACTGGTGCCAGGGAGACCGGGACGCCAATTATGTGACCACCGATAGCTCTTCGGAGCGCGGCTTCATCGATATCGGCTACGGCGGCAACAGCAGCGGGTCCGCCTTCATTCGCCAGGCCATTGTCAGCAACGTGCAGTCGCATCCGCTGGCAATCGGCGACACGATCATCAACGTAAACGGAAATAAAGGGACGGAGTCCGCTGCCATGAGCGAGCGGTTCGGGGAAGACACTGACACAGTCTCGACTAGCTATACGCAGTACCTGGCCAACATCGAAAACAACAACAGCGTCAAAGGCGACGGCCGCCGCCTGGTGATCGTGCCAGTCAACAACCCAGCGAACGACGTCGTGCTGGGCTTCGGGCTGTTCTTGCTGCATTCCGACATTTGCGGCAGCGCAAATGACAATACCGCGAGTTGCTGCGCAGAATACGTCGGCTCCGCCCTGGTTCCGGGCCGGCAAGCGGGCGACCCCAATGCAGGGGCCTACAAGCCGAGGTTGCTGAAGTGAAGACGATGGTTACCAGTACAAGGAGCACGCACGGCAGTCCTGGGAACACGCGCGGCAACGCGCTGGTCGAGTTTGCTCTCAGCTTTGGTCTGCTGCTGGCGGTCTTCTCGGGGGTCTGGCAGTTTGGCTACACTTTCTACATCTACAACGGGCTGGTCAGCGCCGTCCGCAACGGCGCCCGCTACGGTGCTTTGGCCGACTATGACGGCGGTTCGTCGAATGGAGCGAGCTACAAAGCCAATGTAGCGAACATGGCAGTTTACGGCACCGCGAATCCGGCGAGCGGCGCCTCCCCCATCGTTCCGGGCCTGACCACGTCCAAGGTCAGCGTCGTTCCGACGGTGGATTCCGCGGGCGTTCCCAGCAGAGTCACGGTGCAGATCACTGGCTTTACAATCCCCGACGACTTGTCCGGCATCTTTGCCGCTTTCACACTGAACGGCAAGCCGTCCTGCAGTTTTGAATACACCGGTCGCTATACGGTCCCGTAGATCGAGGAGAGCTATCATGCAAAGCCGCATCCAAGCCGGTCGGCAGCGAAGTCAGCGAGGCAATCAACTTGTGGAAAGCGCTCTTGTCATCGGCCTCGTGGTCTTCACTTTGATCGGCATCGTGGACGTAGGTCAGGTACTTGTGATGCACCAGGGGCTGGTCGAGCGGGTACGAGCGGGCGCCCGGTACGGCGTGGTGACCCCCTACGACGCCACGAAAATTACCAATGTAGTGCTTTATAACACGGACAGTCCGGCCGCAGGGTCGCGTCCGCTGCTGAATCTGAGTCCCAACCTTGTCTCCGTGACGCTTAATGATTCAAGCACGCCACAAGCGCGAATCCAGGTCACGATCACGAATTACCCGTTCCACTTCTTCACACCTTTGATTATGGGCGACTATACAGCGAAACCAATCGTGTGCAGCATGCCCGTTGAGGATCAGACCGGCAATGTTACTTAATACTAAACGTCGTGATGAACCAGCGCTGAGCCGCCGCAACAGCGCCGGAGTCTTGCATCAAGCGCTCGTGCCCCCGGGGTACTGGCCAGAGGACCTCACGTTATGAAGAAGAAGCTGCTCCCTCTATTGGGTATCGCCTTTGTGGTCGCCGTGGTCACGACTGGCATCTTTTACGGGTTGCTCGTGGGCAGGCTCCGCAGCGACTCGGAGCGCCACTCCGAGCCGGCCATTGTCGTGGCCGCCCGCAGCCTCGACCGCGGCGCGGTGCTCGACAAATCGCAGGTGAAGCTTGCTTCGTGGTCATCAACCGAGCTGCCGCCAGATCCTTTTATCGATCCCGGCCAGGTTGTGGGCCTCACCGTGTTGCAGCCGATCAGCGATGGCCAGCCCCTGACGCAGGCCAAGCTCTCTTCTCGTGGGACCAACGCTGCCCGCTCGATACCGCCCGGCATGCGCGCGGTTTCCATCCGCGTTTCCGACTCGCCGGGCGTGATCAGCCTGTTGCGCGCCCGCCAGCGGGTCGATGTGCAGGCGGTCCGTAATCACAACGGACCCAATGGCTCCGAAGCCGAGTTGCGCACCGTCCTGCAGGATGTGGAGGTGCTTAATGTTCAATCGGAGAACGAACGCCCGGGCGCCCCGGCCGTGGTCACCGTACTGGCTAAGCCGGTCGAAGCCGACGTTCTCGGCGTCGCTGACGCTGGAGCCCGCGTCCGCCTGGTCTTACGCGGTGGGGGCGATGAGCAAAAGGAGCCTCTGCCGAGCCTGGGCTTGGCCGCCCTGTTTCATTCCAACACTGTTGCGCCGGGACGCCAGATTTTGCGCGCTTCTGCCAACGGCAGGTCGCCTTCGCCGCGGCCCAAGCCCCATGCCTCCCTGCAAGGGCCTGCGGCGCCCGGCGACACTCAGCTCGAGCTGCGCGTCCGCCTGGCCAGCGTCAGCGTCAGTGGGCTCGCGGAGCTGAGCAACCAGTTGGCGGCGCCCTCACGCGCCGATTTGTTGCAAGTCACTGCCTTTCGATCCGGCTGGGATCTGGAGCAGGCCCTGCGCAGCTTCGAGTCCCGGCGCCTGCTCGAGGTATTGTCTTCCTCGAAGCTGGCGACCGGCAATCACCGCGAGGTGAGTATGCAGGCCGGCGCCCATTGGGCTGCCTCTGCCGTGTCGGGAGCCGGATCAGCGGACGTACGCATTCAGTTTCTGCCCTCCATCGGTCCCGACGGGAAGCTGCGGCTGCGCGTGCAGCCGGAGGTCACCTCGTCGCAGGGCCAAGATGTGGCCAGCCGGCGCATTGAGACGGAGGTTGACCTGGCCAATGGTCAGAGCTTCCTGATCACGGGCTTGGCCGGGGCAGGCAAGGACGGCCCGTCGCTCGTCTCCGGCCTGTTTCCTGGGCGCGTCGAGGCGACCGCGGGCCAGGAGTTGGTAGTGCTGGCGACGCCCCGGCTGGCGCCGGCCTCTCGTGGCGAGCGCCGCTCCGCGGCTCTGCTCAAGAAGTACTAAGACCGCTGCTACTTATGCTGGTGCTTTCGACCATCCTCGTCTTCCTCACGGCTTTCCTGGCAGCGGCGGCCGCAGTGGTCGTGGGATGGGTGATCCTCCTGCGCCGCTCGGGTCTGACCACACAACTTTGGCCCGCCGATCTGGATGATTCCCAGGGCACGCCTCGGCTCCTCAAGAACGAAGAACTCAGCACGATCTCCCTGCTTGCCGCCTTGCTGGCCCGCTTCGATTTCGTCAAGAGCGTGAATGCACAACTGGCGGAGGCGGATCTGAGCTGGTCGCTGGGCCGCCTCACAGCCATGATGCTGCTGGCCGGCGCATTCGGAATGGCCGTGTTTGCCAAGCTGAGCTTCGTGCCGTCCTGGGGCGTCTTGGTTGCCGGTGGCACGGCCGCTTATCTGCCCTATGCCTACGTGCTGCGCCGCCGAAAAGTGCGCTTGGGCCGTTTTGAGGAACAGTTCCCCGACGCCCTTGACTATCTCTCCCGCGCTCTGCGCGCCGGTCATCCTTTTGCCGTCAGCTTGGAAATGCTGACTGGAGAAAACGTGGCGCCGCTCTCGCTCGAGATGCGCAGGACATTCGACGAGCGGCAACTCGGCCTAAGCTGGGACCAGGCCCTCGAAAACTTGGCTCGCCGCGTTCCACTGGTAGATGTCAGCTTCTTCGCCGCCGCCGTCCAGATTCACACCCGCACCGGCGGCAAACTCGGAGAGGTGCTGGGGCGGCTGGCGGAAACCATTCGCGAACGCTGCGCGCTGCGGGGTGAGATTCGGTCCATCGCTGCGCATGGCCGCCTCACCGGGAAGGTGCTCACCCTCATGCCCCTGTTCGTGGCCGGTGTTATGACCCTGGTCAACCCCGACTACCTGCTGATCCTGCTGGCCAATCCCTACGGCAAGGACTTGATCATGGCGGCCGTGGTCTGCCTGATACTGGCTCACCTCGTGATCCGCAAGATCGTGGACATCCGCATATGAGTGGCGCCTTCTGGCTCTTTCTCGGCTTCTTTGCTCTTGTCATGGGCCTGGTGACGGTCGCCGGTTGTCTCTTTCTGTTCCGCTACGCCGACCAAACAGGGGGCAGCGGCGCCGCTGCCCCAGGCGGTGTTCCGGCTGACGAGGCAGATCTCCCCTCTCCTCGGCTGTGCTTTTGCGGACCTTCGAAGGGGTCGGTCGCGCCGTTCCAGCTTCAGCACGAGAGACCCAAGCGCTGAACAAGCGCCTGGTCGCCGCCGGCTATCGCTCGCTTTCAACCGCGCCGCTATATCGCGGCATAAAGTGCGCAAGCGCACTGTTATTGCTCCTGATCTTCGGCGGAGTAGCGCTCATGGTCCAGGGAAGCGGGCTATCAGCCCTTCTTGGGGCCCTCTCCGCTGGCGCTGTCGGCTTCCTGCTGCCGGAGCATGTCCTGGGCCTGATGATCAAGGCCCGCGTCCGGCGGATTCGACGCGCCCTGCCGGACGCCCTTGATCTGCTGGTGCTGTGCGTGGAGGCTGGCCAGTCCGTCGATCAAGCCCTTGTTGATACGAGTGTTGAGATGAAGCGGGTCTATCCGGACCTGAGCGCCGAGTTGGCCCTGACCCACCTGGAACTCCGCACCCGAACCAGCCGCGCTGAGGCCCTCCGGAACCTGGCCGGCCGCAACCCGGAGCCCGAGTTACGTAAGCTGGTGGACCTGTTGATTCAAAGTGACCGCTTCGGCACCAGCATGGCCCCCGCCTTGCGCACTCACGCTCACTATCTGCGGGTCCGCAACCGGCAGCAGGCCGAGGAGGCCGCCCGCAAGATCAGCGTGAAGCTACTGTTCCCCATTTTCTTCCTGATCTTTCCTTGCATGCTGCTGGTCACTGCCGGCCCGGCCATTATTCAAGTCTTCACTCAACTCCTGCCGATGATCAATGGTAAGTGAACTTTATTCTTTGCGTTCTTGGCGAATCCTCGAGCCCTCGGCCCTTTTCCTGACCGGAATCGGCCGTCCAAGAGGTTCTTCACGCTCCCTGGCGGGCCCGAGCTGTAATAGGCCCCACGAAGCACGCTTAAGCGATATGCTGAGCGGGTTTCCGGCTTACGGTCGGCGCCGTAGGGTTTCCTACGGAATGTTCACCTCCGGGACCCCAGATTTTACCGGGTTACATCCCGAGGTCGCAATTCCGTAATCTAAGAATCCCCCCTGATTTAGTCCCGGGTCCCAACTCGGCTGGAAGGAGATTGCATGGGTACCTTCGACGGGAGCCTCAGTTCGCTAGACATCGGCGTCATTTTGCGGGAGAGGTGGCTGTGACATCGACAGCCAGCACGCCGCTCTCGCGGCTGTCGGAAAAACGCTGGCCGCGGATCGGCGGGCCGACCTGGAAACAGTTCGCCAGAACCCGGACCGTAAACAGACCCGTGTTGATGCTGTTCTACCTGTGTCTCATGCTAATGGCCGGACTGGCCGTCAATCGCATGATATGCCGGCCCGGCCAGCCCAATGGTCTCACTTTTCTTTCTCTGTTGTTTTTCGCCTGCGCCACCTCCCCGCTCCGGGTGCACCTGCCTGGAGTTGACCGCTCCGTGTCTCTCTCCCTGACCTTCCGATTCACCGCCATTACCGATCTCCCGGCCGGATATGGTTTTTTTGTGCTTGCGATTGCGGTGCTGTACGATGCGCTGATAGACAAAGAACGCACGACCTCCTGGCAGGATATCGGTTTCAACCTTCTCTCTGCTGCTATATGCACTGCTTCTACCAACAGCATCTACATGCATCTCGACCGCGATCTGGGGCTGCAGCCCTTGCTATCCAGGGGAATGGCGGCGCTCGCCTACTTTGCTGTAGCCAGCGCTACCAGCGCGATTCGAATCGGGCTGATGGACGGCGTGGCGCCGCAGAGGGTCTGGAACGAGAAATTCTTCTGGACCGCGCCGCTCTATCTGCTAGCCCCGGTGCCCGGCGAGCTTGCGCGGATGTTACAGGGGACATATAGAATCTCGGACCGGCTGCTGGCCGTGGGGCTGGCACTCATTGGGTACCGCTACGCGAAGATGTATTTTGGCCGGCTGCACGACCAGCGGGACCACGCCCAGCGGCTGGACGAGATTCGCGATCGGACGATCGAATCGCTTGCCGTAGCGATCGAGATGAAGGATGGCTGCACGGCCGGCCATGTGCAGCGCGTGAAACGGTACAGCGCCCTGCTGGCATGGAAACTCGGATTCTCGGAAGATGAAATCAGGACCCTGGAACTGGCCGCCGTGCTTCACGATGTGGGGAAGGTTGGCGTGCCCGATTACATCCTGGGCAAGCCCAGCCGGCTGACCGATTACGAATTCGGGCAAATGGCGGTTCATACGACGCTGGGTTCCGAGATCGTGGGCGCCATCCAGTTCCCCTATCCGGTCGAAGATGTGGTGCTGTCGCATCACGAGCACTGGGACGGCTCGGGCTACCCGCGCCAGCTCGTGGGGACGCAGATTCCGCGGCTGGCGCGCGTGTTGACTGTCGTGGACTGCTTCGACGCTCTGGTCAGCGACCGTCCTTACCGGACAGCGTTGCCCGTGGAGAAGGCGGTCGAAATCATGCAGCAGCAAAGGGGGAAAATATTCGACCCCGAGTTCCTGGATGCTTTTCTCGAGGAACTGCCTGCCGTAACAAAAGACCTGGGCCGCGAGCTGGAAATCGAGCGGGCGCACCTGAGGCTTCGGCGCAAGCCGACTTTCAAGGTTAAACAGACGTGGCTCAATGATGCCGATGCCAACGAGGCAACTTTGCGGCGAAGGACGATAGAGAAGCTGGCCTCGTCCCCCGAGCAACTGGTGCTTCTTTACGAAATATTGCAGGTCTTGGGCGCTGATCTGGAGGTCGAAGAAAGCCTGCAAAAAGTCCTTTCAATGTTTCAGCGTCTGGTGGCTCATGACAAATCGGGAATCTTTCTGCTGCGTGAGGAAAGCTATGTTCTGCTGGAAGGCCGGGGTTTCCGCGATCACTCCCTCTCGCACATGACGATACCCGCGGGTCACGGCGTGGTGGCCCATGCCGCAACCAGCCGGCAGCCGATCGTGGCAGATGGGCCGCCGGGTGAACTGCCGAGTGGCGTGGTACCGCGACATTTCGAAGATGTTCGCTCGACGTTAGTGGCGCCGTTGATACTGGATGAACGGGTCATTGGCGCGGTGGTTTTGTGCTCCTCCGCGCCGGGATACTTCCAGCAGGAGCAGGCATGGTTCCTGGGTTTAGTCACAGCAAAGCTGGCCAACACGGTCAGCACCGCTGTGAGCTTGCAGAAGCTCCGGCTGGATGCCTCAACTGACCCCATGACCAGGCTGCCCAACGCACGCACCACGTTTGAGCGGTTGAAAAACGAGATCGCCCGCGCCAGCCGCGAAAGTACGCCTTTGGCCGTTTTTTTCCTGGATTTGGATCATTTCAAACCAGTTAACGACTCCTATGGTCACGGTGCGGGCGACAGGCTGTTGGTAGCCACCGTGGAAACGCTGAAGACGTGTTTGCGGACCTACGACGTGCTCGGCCGTATGGGCGGCGATGAGTTCGTCGTCATCATGCCTGGCATACCGTCTGAAAGTATTTCCGCAAAGATAGAAAACTTGAAAAGAGCGGTGGCAGAAAATCTGGTGACCGTGTCAGAGGGAGTGCAGGTCGCGACGACAGTCAGCATGGGCGCCGCCTCGTATCCGCTGGACGCCCTGGACGCCGAGGAGTTGATCTCTCTCAGCGACCAAAGGATGTATGCCGACAAGAAGAATGCCACCGGAGGGACAGGTCGGTCCCTCGAAGAGGATCATCCCGACGGATCTGGTCAGGTCAAGGTTGTAATGCTTCACCCGCAGAACGGTAGTACGGCGGATCAACAGAATCACAGAATCCAGGGCGAGAACGACCTGGCAGCTCTCGTCCTTACAAAGGAGAAATTGCTATGAATCAAGAGTGGAACGAAGAAAGTCTCGATGTCATCATTGAGGACCGGCGCAGGCAGCCGCGCTTCCATTTGAATCACGTCCAGAATATCAGGCCCAGTATCCAAGTTGAACAGGCGACTCCGACGCTGGCGGCCAAACTGGTCGACATCAGCGACGGAGGCGTGGGGGTCGAGACGGCCGCACCGCTCGAGGCCGGATCATTCGTGTCAATACGAGGTGAGCTGCATAGCACCCGCTTCTGCGTGGGTCTTCAGGGGAGGGTGCGCGTGGCTCACTGCAAGCACGTGAAAGGCGGGCTATTCCGAGTCGGCCTCGCATTCGAAGGAGCCTTCTGCCGGAACATCCACTGCGACCACCATATGGGCCCGACAGCCTCCTCCAATACAGACAAGATTCCGGCTTCCTCAGAATCCTTCGCGGTCACCGGGGGCAACGGATCGGGCCAACCAAAAGCGCACATCCCGAGCCACCTCTGGGGGGATCTCCATGTCGTGCCCTGCGAAGACGATGAGAGCGCCGACTTTTCGGACTCGAGCGGAACTTTCCACTAGCCAGTAAAAGCTCTCGGGCCGTAAAATTCGGTCTGAAATTGTTCGCGTATGCGCGCCGGCGACGCCGCCTGAAGCACGAAGTACCCTCGGTCATCATTAAACGGTGTGCCTTGCCGGGGAAGAACAGCGACGCATCGTCGGACCTCGGCACGGTGGCAAGACGGTCTTAATGCACCGGCTCGCCATGAAGATCGATGAAGAAGGTGGCCAATTCGCGGGCAGCCTGCTATGGAATCTAAAGGAAAAGCGGTTCACGAGTGACGGAGACTTCCTGGATGAGTTTTGGAACCGTCTGGTGGATCCCCTGAGAACCATTGAGGCAGGCCTTGTCAAAGACCTGCAGGCAGACGGTTGGTCCACGCTTGAGGCTCTTCAGACCGGGTTCGAGTGGCTGCACAATTCCGGAAAGTGCCTCGTGGTCTGTATGGATGGCTTCGATGCCTTGCCAATCGGCACAGCGCTCACGGCTGGGCTGCTGGAGAACCTGCGCTCGCTCGCGGTCAAGTGCACCAAAAGTATCCGGTTTGTCGTTACTAGCCGAAAACCCTTGCGCGACCTGTGCGCCTCTCTTGAAACTGCGGACTCGCCGTTCCATAATCTCTTTCCCGACCCGGTTGTTCTTCAAGCGCTCACTCGCCAAGAGGTGGAAGAGTTCGTAGCGCCATTTCGGGATGCAGGAATCACAATCAGTCGCGGCGCCGATACTGAACTTTTCAACTGGTCGGGATGCTTCCCTCTCCTGGTGAGCATGCTCGGCCAGAGGCTGTGGGCAAGGCTGAACCCAGGAGAATCCTTGACTCCCGAGATCGTCAACGAAGAGGGCGGGGAGTTGTTGAATGATTCGTCCGGATACCTTCAGGACCTCTGGGATGATTGCACGCCTGAACAAAAAGAGATCTTGACCACCGTCGCTTCGGGCCGGGCCGACGAGTTCACGGGCGCATCGGCTCGCCATGTTCGGCCATTGATTCAGCGCGGATACCTGGCCCGCGCCGGAAGTCGGGTTCAGTTTCAATGCCGGGCAATGCGGAACGTTGCGGAGGGCGAACGTGGCGCACAGTCAGAACTCATGACAAATCTGTTTGGGACCGCAGAACGGTTTGGTCAAAATGTCCGAGTGCTCCTGCAATATCGCCTGGCCGCTCGGGCTCCGATCGACGAGCACCTACTTCGAGTGACGGAGAAAATAATCGACGCGTTTGATGATCCGAATACTTCGCTCGCGCTTTTTCGCGAAGCGGCCCGCCAGCTCTTGGTGCTGGTTTGGCGAAGGTGTTGCCAGACCACAGAATTCCTGTGGCGTGCACAGAACATTGGCGAAGCCTGACCGACAGAAACATTAGGGTTACACCGTTCAATTCCATCCCTGCGGACGGGAGTCAGTGCAGGCTGCTAGATCAGCTGACTGGTCAGCACCGTCCCACGGACATCTGCATTCGAAGATCGACGTACCTCCTGCTGGACTCCTTGTGGAGAATCGGCGACTACGGACAACACCGTGACACTGAGGAGAACCAGCTCGGCTTTCTTGTTTGCGCGTGTTTCACATTGCTTGAGGCGTGGACCCAACTGGAGGTTGATCTCCAGCGACATGAGATCTGATCGACGTAGCGCTTCGGTCGAACGTGGCCCGAAGTCCGTTGAAAGTTAGCAGCGGCGGTCGATGCCATCTTACTACGCCACCTCCCGTCGGGTGACAGACTTCGATCCGTTCAGGATCGCATCCAAAGCCCAGAGATCCCGATATCCCATGATCTTCCG
>DASQHA010000350.1:0-5033 GCA_035632335.1 Terriglobales bacterium | reverse complement strand
GCTGTCGGTGAGGTCCTTCCAGACGCCGGCCACGCCCTTCACTTCCGCCTGCCCGCCCAGCTTGCCCTCTGTGCCCACCTCGCGCGCCACGCGCGTCACCTCCGAGGCGAAGGAGTTGAGCTGGTCTACCATCGTGTTAATCGTGTTGTTCAGCTCCAGAATCTCGCCCCGCACATCCACTGTGATCTTGCGCGACAAATCCCCGTTCGCCACGGCGGTGGTCACCGCGGCGATGTTGCGCACCTGAACGGTGACGTTGCCGGCCATCGAGTTGACGCTGTCGGTGAGGTCCTTCCAGACGCCGGCCACGCCCTTCACTTCCGCCTGGCCGCCCAGCTTGCCCTCCGTGCCCACCTCGCGCGCCACGCGCGTTGCTTCCGAGGCGAAGGCGCCGAGCTGGTCCACCATGGTGTTAACCACCTTGGCTGTCCGCAGGAACTCGCCTTTCAACGGCCGACCATCAACCTCCAGACCCATTTTTTGAGAAAGATCCCCTTTGGCTACCGAGCCGATAATACGGGCCACTTCCGTGGACGGCTGGACGAGATCGCCAATCAACCCGTTGACGCACTCGACGCAACTAGTCCACCCGCCGCGATCGATTCCCATCGAGGCGCGCTGCGTGATCTTCCCCTCTTTGCCCACGACCCTGCTGATGCGCTCGAACTCGGTCAGCATCTTTTCGTTAAGCTCGAAAATCTCGTTCAGTGTGTCGGCTACCTTACCGGCGATGCCGGTACGGTCGACGGGCATGCGAGCGGAGAAATCTCCCCGCTTGAACGCGGTGAGGGTGCGCAGCAGCTCTCGACTGTCCAAAACGTCGGTGGCTGATATGTCTTTTGCAGTCCTTGCAGTTGCAGCTTGGCTCATCTTCTTCTCCCCAGTGTCGGCATCCCGTGAATCGAATCGGTCTCGATGCCTTGCAGGCGGTACGGCATGTAACACCAGCTCCAGAACAGTATTCGCTCTCCTGGCGTCAAGTTTTTCCGTACACTCCCAGCATCCTTCACCCCGAGCATCCCTAAATTGTCGTCAGCGTTGGCCGACGAGCATCGGCCACCGCTTTACTTGCTTGCCTCCGAGCGTTGGAGCAACTCCAGGATGGCGTCGCTCCATCGTTGTTCTGCCGGGCGCAACATGATGGGCACATCCACCCGCTCGAACAGTGACAGGTCGTAGGGCCCGTACGCGATTCCCACCGTGACTATTTCTTCCTGGTATAGCCGCCGGTATAAGTCAGCTACGATTTGAGCCGCCTGACCCTTGTTGTGCCGCCCGCGAGCACGGTAGAAGCGCCCCTCCCGCGTCCAGCTAAGCCCCTCTTTTCCAATATGTTCCAGCAGAGAAGAAATGCCGGTAGGATTGGCGGCGAACGGCTCGAACAGCTCGTCCCATTCCCTTTGTTTGGCCCTTGCGGCTTGCTTCCTGTCGATCCCTAAAGCCTCGGCGACCTCCCCCGCTGACATGTCATAAAAGCCGCGGATGCGGCAGCCACTCGCTTCCGCCGCGCGCCGCAGCCCCGCCACTACCTCGGCGTATGGAAGACCCAGCCGGATCACCTCATGGATCCCCTCGCGCCTCGCCGCTCCAATCGGAAATGGAAAATACCCGGCCGGGATCAAAATGGCCCCTCCGTTTTCGACAATGAACGGCTCCAGAATCCCCAGCTCGGAAGCAATGAACTCGACTTCCGATCGTGTACTCTTGCTGCAGATGACCAAAGGCACATGCCGGGTCCGAAGGGCTTCCAGGGCCGACTCCGCAAGCTGACGATTCCCAGAGTGTTCGTCAAGCGACACCGCCAACTCTGCAAAAATCACGTACCGTGACCGCCCACCCTTTCCCAGATTAATCCCGGCCTCCTAACAACTTATGGAAGGGCGGCCATGGGGCAGATTTCTTGCCAAAGAAACTATGTTATTGAAAAAAAAGAAGGTGCTTCCCCCAGCCGCGCCGGTCTTGTGCGGGCAGCCCGGTTCTCTATCCGGGTCAAGCGTGCCGAAGTGTATTTCTTGCCCACTTTCTTACACGCTTTCCTGCATTTTTTTCGCGGTGCCAGGGCGTGGACCATGGGCACAGGTCATGCTAAGTGCATGAATCTTGCAAGCCAAGGGCTTCGCTTGGTGTCCCCGCGCGGGATAGAAGAACTTTGAAGTAAGGAGCCAGAAGCCCGGCGGCCGGCGGTCGCTCTTTGGCTTTTGTGGTGGCAGTACGCGAAATGAAACCTTTATTCTCGTTTTCGAGGGCATGACAGCCCAACAGGCTGCTGAAAAAGTCCGAACACCGCTTGCGGAATCGGCTTCACCCGTTCTCAACAGTTTACAGAGCAGCGACCGATGAGGGAGTGGACCCGCAAACCCTTTTTCAGCCAGGCTGCTAAAGCAGCCCGGGGACAGGATGAAGGGTGGCGGGGCCGGCGGCAGCCCGACAAAGCTGCCGCCGGCGAGGGGTAGGATTCTGGCGGGAGTTCAGGTGGGCAAGGGAGAGATCGGCGGCTCCGTGGAGGGTGAAGTTATGCTGCTTTCAGCAGGTGCGATTCGAGTTCCTGAATCGAAACGAGCCTGGCAACCTGGTAGCCACGTTCCTCGGTGACGCTGTAGGTTAGTCTTACCGCCACTTCACGGCCGCAGTGCCAAGCAAGTGCGATGTAGCTAGTCATAGTTCCACCGGCTTAAGGAAGTTAGGCCACTCTGCATGGACGGGGTAGCAGTGAGCCGCAGCGGTCGCCGCCCCGTCCGCGCCGGCGCCTGGCTCGTGGTTTCAAGCAAACGCTGCACTCGTCTCCATCCGGGTTGCCACCGGTCATGATGCCGCCGGGTAACGGTAACCCGCCTTGCGGGAAGCCAGTATGATGGCTCGCACAGCGCTGATGACATCCCGGACGTCGCCATCCGACATTTTGGGGTAGAGAGGGAGTGACACCAGCTCGCTGTAAAGTTTCTCAGCGACCGGAAAGGAATCGTTCTGGTAGCCGTATCGCGAGCGGTAATACGGCTGCCGGTGCAAGGGAACGAAATGCAAGCTCGTTCCGATCCTGGCCTTTCTCAGCTCGCTGATGAACCCGTCACGATCTAAACGGCCGCTCTCGCCGTTCACACGCACCGGATACAAGTGATAGATGTGTTTGCGTCCCGGCCGCTCTTCCGGCAGCAAAAGCTCAGGCAGGTCGGCGAAGCGGGCCGAGTAGTTTCGGGCAATCTCCCGGCACCGTTCGATGATGCCGTCCAGCCGCCGGAGCTGGTGGATCCCCAGGGCCGCCTGCATGTCCGTCATGTTGTACTTGTAACCGGCCTCGTGAATCTCGTAGTACCAGAAGCCGGCGTCGCTGAGGCGATTCCAGGCGCCTCGGCTCATCCCGTGCATGGAAAGAGTCCGGATTCTGGCGGCTAACTTGTCGTCGCCGGTCGTGACCATGCCGCCTTCACCGGTGGTCATGTTGTTGGTCGCGCAGAAGCTGAAAGCGGCCGCTCGGGTATGGCGCCCGATTTTTTGACCGTCGTACTCGGCGCCGACCGCGTGGGCGGCGTCTTCGACCACCTCAATTCCGCGGCTTCCGGCAAATTCCAGGATCTCTTTCAGGTCGCAGGGCTGACCCGCGTAATGCACCGGGATGATGGCGCGCGTCCGGCGCGTGAGATGCCGCTCGGCCTCTTTCAGACTGATATGGAAGTTCTCATCCACGTCTACCAGAACCGGTCTGGCGCCCAGGTGGGCGACCACGTTCGCCGTAGCGCAGAAGGTGAGCGTGGGGACGATGACTTCGTCGCCGGGGCCGATGTCCAGCGCAGCCAGCGCGACGTGCAAGGCGGCGGTGCACGAACTCACAGCGATGGCGTGCTTGACACCGATGTAATTCGCGAAATCTTCCTCGAATTGCTTCACCTTCGGCCCTGTGGTCAGCCACCCGCGGCGAAGGCTATCAGCGATTTCTTCAATCTCTGTTTCGCCGATCAGAGGCTGCCAGTAAGGCAAAAATGTGGCGCGCATAAGCGAAGGGGAGGCTGCGTGTGCATTCCTCCACTATGGTGTAGGCGCGCCTGTGGGGGATGCACGCGCCAAAGTGGGTGAAAAGCAGTTCACAGACTGCATGCCTTGTTTCCATCCGCGCGGACCAGATTGCGATCGATCTCAACCAGCACGGACCGCTGAAGCAGGGTGATCGATAGCACGAGGCGGAGTGAGTTCCTGAGATCCACTACAATACCCTCCACGCCTGCCAGCGACCCGCCCGTAATCTGGACCCGAGCGCCCGTCTGCAAGAAGGGATGCGGTTCCATGGGCAGCCGCGCCAGCACCGCTGTCCGCAGGGCATTGATCTCCCGCTCATCTACGGGAACCGGAGCAGGTCCCGCTCCGACCAGGCGAATGATGCCGGGCGTCGTGAGCACCGGAAGCCGCGCAAGAACGTCGAAGCGACAGAAGAGGTAGCCGGGGAACAGAACCAGATCGAACTCGCGCAGGCGCTTGCCATAATGGTGCTGCTGCCGGCACAGGGGCAGAAACGCCTCGTAGCCTTTGGCCTCCAGCAGACGCGAGGTGGCTTTCTCCTGGCGCGGCTTGACGCGCAGCGCAAACCACTGCTCCGCTTCTTCCTGGCCGCACAGCGCGGCAGAATGGTGCGAAGCATCACTTTCCTGGAGCGCCGCTGGAAGCGGGTTGCTTGGGCTGGTGCAAGTGGTAACCGACATAGCTACCGCGACCTCAGTTGCGCGCGACTGGGTGTGCGCCGTTAGGCGACACCGGAACTCATGCAACGGCAATGCCAGTCCGAGCGGCGGCCCAAAACCGCGGAGACTTGAGATCTGGCGGACTTAAATGCCCTGGCTTGTTGCGCCGCCAGACAGAGCCATTGCCGCCGGAGTGGAAGCCGTGGTCTCAGTAGTGGTTCGCAAGCTCCCTTTCGCCGCCCACTTCACAGCCCGATAGCGGCGGTGGATCAAGCTGCGGCGCTGCTAATCTTGGCAGCCAATTCAGCCAATTCAGCCAATGATAATGATGAGGCCCGGCCGACGGTGGACTATGGGTCTGGCAAG